>NZ_QOLC01000069.1 GCF_003333325.1 Candidatus Ulvibacter alkanivorans
CTGTTATAATTGCATACTATAGAATATAATGTATTTTCAATTTGATAACTTTTCCTTTAGGTACTCGGCTGTAAATGAATTATTCGCATTCGCAATTTCTTCCGGAGTACCTTGAGCGACTACAGTTCCTCCATTAATTCCACCTTCCGGTCCCAGATCGATGATATGGTCGGCACATTTAATTAGGTCGAGGTTATGCTCAACAACAATTACCGTATGCCCTTTTTCGAGTAGCGCATAAAAAGAGGCCAATAATTTTTTAATATCGTGAAAATGCAATCCGGTGGTAGGTTCATCAAAAATGAATAAGGCTTTGTCTTTGGTGTTTCCTTTTACCAAGAAAGATGCTAATTTTATTCGTTGTGCTTCACCACCCGAGAGGGTAGAGGAGCTTTGACCCAATTGTACATAACCCAGGCCTACATCCTGTAATGGTTTTAATTTGGAAACGATCTTTTTCTGTTCTGTTTCTGAAAAGAAAGCAATGGAATCATCTACCGTCATCGTTAGTATGTCATCTATGTTCTTTTCATGGAAGGTTACCTCTAATACCTCTTTTTTGAAGCGTTTGCCGTTGCAGGTCTCACATTCCAAATGTACATCGGCCATAAACTGCATTTCGATGGTCACTTCACCGTCTCCTTTACATGTTTCACAACGTCCACCGTCTACATTAAAACTAAAATGCTTGGCCTTATATCCTCTAATATCTGATAATTTCTGAGATGCGAATAGGCTTCGTATGTCGTCATAGGCTTTTATATAGGTCACCGGATTCGATCGACTTGAGCGCCCTATTGGATTTTGATCTATAAACTCAACGTTCTTTATTTTACTTAGATCACCGTCGAGTTTGGAGAATTGCCCCGGTTTTTCTCCATATCCGCCGATGTGACGTAGCATGGCGGGATATAATATTTTCTTTACCAAGGTGCTTTTTCCACTCCCGGAAACTCCGGTAACAGCAGTAAAGGCGCCTACCGGGAAAAAGACATCTATATTGTTCAAATTATTATGACGTGCACCAATGATCTCGATCTTGGCCTTGGGATTGCGTCTTTTTGAAGGGACTTCAATTTTTAACTGTCCATTTAAGTACTTTGCCGTTAACGAATCTGATTGCAAAATTTCTTCGAAAGTGCCTGTTGCCACTACTTCGCCGCCATAGGTTCCCGCTTCAGGACCAATGTCTATGATCTCATCGGCCGCCATCATAATATCTTCATCGTGTTCTACGACTATTACTGTATTACCAAGATCACGTAACGATTTCAATACATCGATCAAGCGTTCGGTGTCCTTTGGATGGAGTCCAATACTAGGTTCATCTAAGATGTACATGGACCCTACCAAGCTACTTCCCAGCGAAGTGGCTAAATTAATTCGCTGGGATTCCCCACCCGAAAGTGTATTCGACTTTCGGTTGAGAGTAAGATAGCTTAATCCAACATTCATTAAGAACTGGAGTCGGTTATTTATCTCGAGTAGTAGTCGCTTGGCGATCTTCTGTTCATAAGTGTCGAGCGTAAGCGAATTAAAAAAATCGGCAACTTGATCCAATGGCAGTGCCACAAGGTCTTGAAGTGCCTTGTCGTTAATTTTTACATATCCGGCTTCGATTCTTAGTCGCTTGCCATGGCAGGTACTACACTTTGTTTTGCCTCTGTATCGCGATAGCATAACCCTGTTCTGAATCTTATAGCTCTTAGACTCTAAAAATTCGAAGAAACTATTTAATCCTTCAAAATAGTTGTTTCCTTCCCAAACCAGTTGTTTTTGTGCTTCGGAAAGTTCGAACCACGGTTTGTGAATTGGAAAATCGAACTTGTACGCATTATTCACTAGCTGATCGCGGTACCAGCTCATACTGTCTCCTCTCCATGGAAAAATCGCATTTTCGTACACCGATAGTGCGGTATTTGGGATCACCAGATCTTCATCGATACCAATTACATCGCCGTATCCTTCACAAGTTGGGCAAGCGCCATAAGGATTATTAAAGCTGAAGAGATGCACATTCGGTTCAATAAAGGTGATGCCATCTGCTTCAAACCGATTGTTGAATTCTTTGATACTGCTACTATCTTTTGAGGAGGTTTCCGAAGAAAGATCCTCAATATACAATTCTCCTTTACCTTCAAAAAAGGCAATCTGTACAGCGTCGGCGAGTCGATTGTAAAAATCTTCGTCCTCTTTTGTAATGATGCGGTCTACGACCAGCAACAATTCTTTTGGTAGCTTATCCTTATCGAGTTCGTCTATTCGTTTAACAATTCCGTCTGCTTTTACTCTTGCGTATCCTTGTTGTGCTAATGCCTGCAGTTTGTTTTTCATGCTACGTCCTTCTTCTAAGTGAATAGGGGTGAGGAGTAACATTTTTTTTCCTTGTGATAATGACTTCACGTAATGAATCACATCGGTGACCGTATCCTTTTTTACCTCTTTTCCGGAAATAGGGGAATAGGTGCGCCCGATTCGGGTGTAAAGTAATTTTAGGTAGTCATAGATCTCGGTTGAAGTACCTACAGTAGAACGAGGATTAGTGGCATTTACTTTTTGTTCTATGGCAATTGCGGGAGCAATACCTTTTATAGCATCCACCTTTGGTTTATTGAGTCTGCCAAGGAATTGGCGGGCATACGAAGAGAGACTTTCTACGTATCTGCGTTGGCCTTCGGCATATAAAGTATCGAAAGCAAGGCTCGACTTTCCGCTTCCCGATAGTCCCGTGATCACTACTAATTTGTTTCTTGGAATGGCGACCGAAATATTTTTTAGATTGTGAAGTTTGGCACCCTGAATAAGGATGTTTTTCTTGGTATCTAAGGTTTCTGTACTCAACGTTTTTTGTAAAATTTTTTAGGAGAATTGTGCAAAGATAGTACATCCCAATTTGGATTGCACGTTTGTCGATATTATATTTTTTTACAGAAAAAATTAACTTTTTTTTGCATTTCTAAGTTGATTGTTGTTATATTTACCCCATTCAACGAAATAATTAAAATTTATTGCCTATAGCATATTACTACTTTTCAAATAAATAATTAGAACGACTAAGCAACCAAATCACATAGTTGTTTATTTTTAAAAAGTATTGATATGAAGCAAAGCACAACCACCGATGCGGTATTGGTTAGCGCATATATAAAAGGCGATGAATCTGCACTCTGTGACCTTATTAAGCGTCACAAACAACGAATCTACAGTTTTATTTACTCTAAAGTTTTTGATCGGGATGTCACTGAAGACATTTTCCAGGACACCTTTATTAAGGTTATTAAAACCTTGAAAAAGGGTGGTTATAACGAAGAAGGTAAATTTTTACCTTGGGTGATGCGGATTGCACACAATCTTGTGATCGATCATTTCCGAAAAAATAATCGCATGCCGAAATTTGAGAACAATAATGACTTTAATATCTTTTCGGTATTGTCAGATAATTCCTTAAATATCGAAAAAAGGATGATCAAAGGACAAGTAGAAAATGATGTGCGTCGTTTGATCGAAGAGTTGCCCGAAGACCAAAAGCAAGTCTTGGTAATGCGCATGTATAAAGACATGAGCTTTAAAGAGATAAGTGAGCAAACCGGTGTTAGTATCAATACTGCGTTGGGAAGAATGCGCTATGCATTAATCAATTTAAGAAAGGTAATTGAAAAGCATAATATCGTGTTGACGAATTAATACAATAAATCATTTTTTGCCACGTTAATAAGAGACATTAACCTCAAAATAACGTTCTATGCAAAAAATGTACTCTAAACCCTCACGTCAGGAATGCGTGAATGAAAACTTAGTTCCAAAGGAAGAGACGATAAGGTTTCTTCTGGATTATTCGAAGGCTTTAAGTGTTATAGATTATAATAAATTGAAGTTTGAAGCACTTCTAAACTAAACTTTGGAAAAACCCCGGAAGTCACCAATTTCGGGGTTTTTTTATGCCTTTTTCTTACTTTTATAATAGGCCTTAAGTACACTTTTCCTTCCTATGGTCTTGGTGATGATGTCTTTTTCTAAATCCCATCCTCTTGCGGGCGAATATTGCCGTCCATACCATATAATTTGCAAATGCAACTCATTCCATAGATCTTTCGGAAACAATCGTTTGGCATCCTTTTCGGTTTGAACCACATTTTTACCCGTACTTAAACCCCATCGGTATAATAGCCTATGAATATGTGTGTCTACAGGAAATGCGGGAATATTAAAGGCTTGGGCCATGACTACACTGGCTGTTTTATGCCCCACTGCCGGCAAGGATTCTAATGCTTCAAAATCGGCAGGAACTTTTCCATCGTACTTGTCGATTAGGATATGTGAGAGCCCGTGTATTCCTTTAGATTTCATAGGAGACAGCCCAACAGGTTTAATGATCTCTCTAATTTCTTCCACGGAATGTTTGATCATATCGTAGGGGTTGTCTGCTATTTCGAATAATAAAGGTGTTATCTGGTTTACTCGTACATCGGTACTTTGTGCCGATAACAGCACAGCGATGAGCAGTGTATAAGGATCTTTATGGTCTAAGGGAATTGGTATTTGCGGATAGAGCTCTTTTAACGTTTCAATAACGAAACCTACCTTTTCAGACTTGGTCATTTTAGTTATTTTTACACAAAAATAACCAATGAAAACATTAAAAGCAGGCGATACCGTTCCAAATTTTACAGTAACCGATCAAGATGGGAACAAGGTCTCCTTATCAGACTATAAAGGACAAAAATTAGTGGTATTCTTCTATCCAAGAGCCAATACCCCCGGTTGTACCGCAGAGGCTTGTAATTTAAGAGACAATTATAAAGAACTTCAAGAGGAAGGTTACGCATTGCTTGGCGTAAGTGCGGATACCGAAAGAAAGCAAAAGAACTTTCAAGATAAGTATGATTTTCCATTTCCCCTATTAGCAGATACCGAAAAAGAGGTTATTAATGCATTTGGTGTTTGGGGACCTAAAAAGTTTATGGGTCGAGAATATGATGGTATCCACCGTAAGACGTTCTTAGTGGATGAATCGGGAAAAGTGGAACGTGTGATAGACAAGGTAAAGACCAAGGATCACGCTGCCCAGATTCTTAATTCGTAGCTTCTTTCGCTTTTTTATTTTCAGCTTCCAAGTTTACGCGGCAACTGAACAAACACTTTTCTTTGATGATTTCGGCAACACCCGGAGGAAGCATTCCTTCCCAATCGTCTTCACCTTGTTCGATCTTCGAGAGTACCTCGCGAGAAAAAATGTCTAATATATTTGGATTGAAATCTTTGATATCGACCACCTTACCGTTGTACTTAAAGAACTTGTAAAGTTCCTTCATACGTGGATGTACTTTTAAGTTCTCACTATTTGTATATTCACCGGTTTCCGGATCCCGCATTGGGTAGAGGTACACTTTTAAATCTTTAAAGAACAGTTTTCCGAAGGCCTCCAAAATACCGCCACTTAGATGGCGATAATATTTCTCGTCGAAAATATCGATCAAGTTGTTTACGCCCATGGCAAGTCCCAGTCGCATCTTAGTATAACGAGAGAAGTACTCTACCAATTTATAGTATTCTTGGAAATTAGAGATCATTACGGTGTGTCCTAGCGAACATAGCAGCTTCGCTCGATCCATAAAGTCCTCTTCATCGATCTCTCCTTCCGCTCTAAGATTCGATAAGGTGATTTCGAATATTACCTCTGTACGATCTTTCTCAACTTTATTTTCGTCCAAGAACATCTTATATGAATTCTCATACATATCGATATTCACCTTGGTCACGGGACGAAAACTTCCACGTAGTGCGAGAATATTCTTTTTGTACAAGATACGAGCCGGAAGAATGTTATTTCCGTCCGGACCAAACATCACGGCATCGGTCATTCCATTTTTAATAAGCTGTAAGCTCATTAATCGGTTGTCTACCTTTTCAAATTTCGGTCCTGAAAAATTAATTGTATCGATCTCGATCTTGTCCTTGTCGATATGGTCGTATAAATAGCGAAGCAATTTACGAGGTTGGTCGTATTTGTAGTAGGCCCCATAAATAAGGTTAACACCTAAGATCCCTAGTGTAATTTGCTGTAGGATGGCGTCATTTTCATGAAAACGCACGTGAAGTGCAATTTCGTTGTAATCTTCGGAAGGATCCACCTGATAGCGAATTCCAACCCATCCATGACCTTTATACTTTTTTGCGAAATCTATGGTTGCGACCGTATTCGCATAGGCAAAGAACAATTTGTTAGGATGCTTATCTCGTATAATGCGCTCTTCGATCAAGTTCATTTCATGCGAGAGCATCTTTTTTAAACGAGATTCGGTCACATACCTACCATCTTCTTCTACACCGTAGATCGCGTCGCTAAAGTCCTTGTCGTAAGCTGACATCGTCTTTGCGATCGTCCCGGAAGCACCACCTGCACGAAAGAAATTACGAACAGTTTCTTGGCCGGCACCAATTTCAGCAAAGGTACCGTAGATATTTTCGTTAAGATTAATTCGTAACGCTTTGCTTCTAATGGAAGGAATGTTTTCAAATTCCTTGTCTCCTTTAATGGTATCTGGCATAGTAGAGGGGTATAATTCCTTTCTAACAAAGGTAAGAAATACAATAGGCAAACAAAAAAAATACTGTTATTTTTGTCCCAATGAAATCAGTATTTACCGTAACTTTTTTGGGTACCGGAACCTCACAAGGGATTCCTGTTATAGGAAGCGATCATCCCGTTTGTATGAGCAAGGATCCTAAGGATAAAAGACTACGGGTTTCGGTACTGTTGCAGTGGGATACGTATAACTATGTAATCGATTGCGGACCGGATTTTAGACAACAGATGTTGCGCACAAATTGCCAAACGCTGGACGGAATCTTGATCACTCACGAACACAGTGACCACACTGCCGGCTTGGACGATATAAGACCCTTTTATTTTAAGCAAGGAAACATACCGTTTTATGCCAATAAACGTGTGTTCAAGTCGTTGCACAAGCGCTTTGATTATATTTTTGAAATAGAGAATAAATATCCGGGAGCCCCTACCATAGACGAGATCGAGATCGATGCCACTTCGCGATTTGAGATAGGAGGGAAGACGGTGATCCCTATTGAAGCGTATCACAATACAATTCCTGTGCTCGGCTTCCGTATAGAAGACTTTACCTACCTTACGGATGTAAAGACCATGAGTGCTTCAGAAATGGAAAAACTGAAAGGGACTAAAGTTTTAGTGGTGAATGCACTTAGAGAATCACCACATCATTCGCACTTCAACCTTTCCGAAGCACTAGCATTTATTGAAAAAATTAAACCCGAAAAAGCATATTTAACGCATATAAGTCACTTAATGGGTTTCCATGAGGAGGTGTCTAAACAATTACCTAAAAATGTATTTTTAGCTTATGATACCCTTCAACTTGAAATTTAAACCTTATTTACCGATATTAGGGTTAACGCTCGTCCTTCTAATGAGCTCCTGCTATGGTGTGCGTTATCGCTATGATGCGGACAGTACACGCTATGGACTCGATTTTACGCAAGGAAGTTGGTTGATGAATCGCGTAACTGCTCCAAGTGCAATCGAAGCAGCGCTTAACAAGCTAGCTGTAGAAAAATTTTCAAACTATTTAGGCGATCGCTTATCGTATTATTGGCAGTTGAACGGTGTATTTTTACCAGCCACGATTAGCAAGACAGATCTATCTCCCGAATTGCTTCTAAAAATTAGGAATGAAACTCAAAAAGAGTTCTTTATCAATTGCTTCGGAAATGTGATGCGTGATAATATAGGAGGATTACAGCTGGGCGATATAGACGGGTATCAAGCCAATGAAAGTTGGATCGTTTTAGAGGTATATGATCTTCGAACACAACAACGCATCTATTATCAAAAAGTGATTGGAGACGTCACAGTAGAAGATGATAACAGAGATGTAGCCTTTGCAAAAACTGCAAATGGCATGATCAAGAAAGGATTCAAGAAAATCTTGAAGAAAATAGAAAAAACAAAAGTCACCCCTTAATCAAACTTAAATGAAGAATAAATTTTTTATGTATCTGTTCTTTTTTGCGGTATTGTTCATCATTTTTCAATACATGCACGAAAAGAAGATCTTTGAAGATCAAGATAAAAAGATAAAAACGCTTACAGAACAAGTAACTACTGCCGAAGCAGATCAGGAACAATTAACAGCTCAAGTTAGAGATCTTGATTACTTTACCTTACTGGGGAACGACAACGCAATGACCTATCTGGAACATCGAGGATATGAAGCAGAAGAAGTTCAAGCTTTTGTAACCAACGCCATCTACGATCAAAATGTGTTGGAAGACGGAAATCCGTTAGTACCCTACGAAGGAATGACCGGACCTATGCGAATTAACAAATTAAAATTTTTGAATCACCGTTGGATTCAAGCCGATTTTACCGATGGAACGTATTGGGGGGAGATGATCTTAGAATACTATTTTAACGAGCAGGATGAACTCGAATTTGTTGTGGAAGCGTCTTTACTATATCCGAAGTCTTAACTACGCTCGGCCAACCAGTCTTTTAATTCATAGAAATTCTGGGGCGCAACACCGTGCCCCACGGGAAACTCCGAATACGAACACTCGACACCTAGATTCTCCAAGAATGGTTTGGTTTTTCGAGACCATTCTACCGGAATTACTTGGTCTACAGTTCCATGAGACGCATACACCTGTAAATTGCTAAAATCGTTCGAAGCATAACCTTCCTTCAGTATTTCTTCATTTACATAACCACTAAGTCCGATAACATTCTTAACTTTCTCCGGATAGCTAAGTGCAACCGCAAAACTTAGAATGGTTCCTTGGCTGAAGCCCAAAAGTGTGATGTCTTTAGTGGTGTTGTATTTTTCTACTACCTCATCAATACAATTCGCGATAAGGTCGCGTGATGCAATGGCTTGTTTGGTATCGCTAAATTTCCCGTCTGTATTATCGAAATAGATATTGTACCAAGCATTTCCATACGGTTGCATAGGGATGGGAGCCTTTAAAGAGATGATATGATATTTTTCAGGAAGTTCGGAGGCAAACGAAAAAAGGTCGTTCTCATCGCTTCCGAAGCCATGAAGCATTATAATGGCAGGATTTTTATCTAATTGCTGTGAGGGCGCTTTATAGTTGTGTGATAGAGATAGCGTCTTTTTTTCCATAGCTCAAAAATAAAAGATGCCGCTAAAAAAAGCAGCATCTATATTTGTAAAGTTTTTATAAAATTTAGTTTCCAATACCTTTAAACCATTGCTGAAACTGTTCACCTACAACCGGGATGGCTTTTTTCTCCCCTTGCACCGCAGCTACAAGCCCAAGCACCCACAATACGATAACACCAAGTTGTAAAACCCAACTTAGGATGGGAATGTACACGATGGCATAGATAATACTTACGAGGACCCAGATAACAATTCCAATTAGCGCAATACCTAGACTCTGTCGAATATGGAACGCCGCAAAATCGTTCTTTTTATCATTGTTCATTACAAAAGCGATGATCAATCCAATAATAGTTATGTATGAGATTATAGCGATCGTTTTTCCTTCTTCAACTGTGTTGTTTTCCATAATTAAGATGTTTAACGGTTAGTTTTTAGCTAATTACAGTATTAAAGATACGGCAACTATTCTAAAAAAGTAAACCATTGCTGAAATTTCTCACTCAAGAAAGGAATTCCTTTTTGCTTATTGGTAAGTGCCATTACCAAAGAAATCACCCATAATACAAAGGCCAATAGCCAAAGTACCTCACCAAATAATAGGTGTTGTGTTTGCATAATTTGTGCTACGAAGAGTATCAATAATAAGCCAAACATGTTTTTTATGTGATAAGTAGCAAATGTATTCTTCGCATCTCTATTTAGAAAATAAGCGATGATCCATCCTAAAAAAGTGAGGTAGGCTACTATCGCATGGGTTTTTCCTGCAGGCGTTGTTTCCATTTTAGTTAAGCACAAGTTTTTTGTTGGCATAGATGCCATATACACGGCCTTTTAGCTGCTCACCTAATAGGGATGCATTCTGAGAGCTAGAGAGGATATCTTCTTTTTGGAACGTCCAGGTGGGGTCCGGATTGAATAATGTAAGCGTTGCCCTTGCTCCTTCTTCAATGGCTTCGGAAGGAATTCCGAACACATTTTTAAGTCCGTTTAACATACCCACAGCAGATTCGAAACCAAGAAGTTTATTTAAGGCACCAAAGCAGCTTTCTAGGCCTATACTTCCGAAGTAGGCATGATCGAACTCTGTTTTTTTATGCTCGATATCAATGGGGTTATGATCGCTCGTCACACCGTCTATCGTTCCGTCTTTAATTCCTTTAAGCATTGCTTTTACATCTTCTTGTGTACGCAGTGGTGGCAACACCTTATAACGCGTATCGAAAGATTCTAAGCGGTCGTCTGTGAGGAACAAATTGGAGATGGCCACACTACAACTTACATTTAATCCTTTTTTCTTGGCTTCTTTTATGAGGGCTACCGATTTTTTCGTGGAGATCGTAGGAATATGCAAACGTCCACCGGTATACTCGAGAAGGTAAAGATCGCGGGTAATTTGTAATTCTTCGGCTAAAGCTGGAATTCCTTTCAGTCCTAAGCGGGTGCTGTTTACTTCTTCGTTCACTATACCATTGCGAGCAACCGATGTGTCGAAAGGGAAACTCTGTACCAGACCATTAAAGTTTTGAGTGTACTGTAACGCTATTTTAAGCAAATTAGCATTAGAGATTGGTTTTTTATAATCGTAAAAAGCGATAGCGCCTTCGTTGTGCATGTCGTACAGCTCGGCCATATCGGTTCCTTTACTCCTCACGCTCAAGGCACCTACAGGGAGTAAGTTTACCGCTTGCCCCGTTGCTTTAGTAAGTAAATACTTGATTGCCGATTTGCTGTCGGTGATGGGTTGTGTATTGGCATTTACGGCTACATGGCAAAACCCACTTAAAGCTGCCGTTCTTAATCCGTTGTCTATGGTCTCGCGTTCTTCATAGCCCGGTTCACCGAAACTCACACTACTATCGAACCACCCTTGGGAGACATGTAAATTAGGAAGATCGATCTCTTTGATGTTCTTTGATGGTTGTATCGTTGAAGCGATCTTGCTAATACTGCCTTTCTCTATTAGGATATCGCGCTTTTTTAAGTGATCCTTGCTTGTGGGATCTACAATGACAACCGATTTTAGTAGTATGTTCATTTCTGTTTATAGAATTTAAGTACCAGCATCTCTAATAGTAAGAATAGTAATGCAAAAATAGCAAACCATTTCCAAAAACTATTAATTGTGTTTTCTTGATTAATCGTGTCGAACAGTGATGAAATGTTATCATATACAGATACGCCTTCCCAGTCTTCTGGGTTTACATATACCAATTTGCTTTCGTCCCGATCGTAATTATAGCTAATATACTGTATAAATTCAGTCTTATTGGTGATTTCGTAGGTTCCTGCCTTATCAGGCTCATTAGTCGTGGTTACTTCTACTTTATTTGCTTTGGTCTGCTGCAAAGGAATAAAACTACTTGTACTGTCCTGAATTTTAATAATTTCATCTTGGGCAAGTTTTACGGCTACCGCAAAATTATTTTGAGTTCCTATGGTATAATACAGTTTTGGAAGCGACAAACTTTGTTGCGCCATGTTATATAAGGTGGGAACAATTAGCGGTGAATTTTGAAAATTCGAGTTTTCCGTATTAAAGGAGGCGGTGCTAATATGCACGGTAGCCGTGTTCAGAATAAACGCCTTTGCATCCTCAAATTGAAGAATAGGCGTGGCAGCGGCATTAATAGGATAATATGAATTGACCTTCGGATATTGAAAATTTACAATTCGTTTTTCGAAGACATCACGATATAATGGATGATCGAAAGAGATGTTAGTGATCTTCTTTTCCTGTGTAATTCGTTCAGAAAAACCACCTATTCCCAATCGGTTTAATAAGGCGTTGTAGCTTGAAATACTACCATCTTGAGCCGGAATTAGTAACAAACTTCCTCCTGCACCCACAAATGCTTCCAAGGCGGCAGCTAAGGAGGCCGGAATTTCTTGTACCTCATTTACAATGATAAAATTTTGTTCGGGTATGATGTTATACGCCAAATCGCCGAAGCTCTGTTGTGTATATTCAAATTCTTCTTGATCGAAGATGCGTTGTAAATAATTAGCATTGGCTTCATTAATGCTCAATACTTTTATTTTCTTAGGTTCATTTATGCTAAAATACAAGCTGTTATCAAACGGGATATTGGGCTCATTGAGGGCTACTCTCCCTTTAAATCCGGCCGTATCTTCAATATCAAATGTGACGGAGTGTGGTCCGGCGGTAGATAGGTCGACGGCCGTTTTAGCGATTAGATCATCATTTTTATACAAGGATACGGGAATGCTATTAGCGCTTTCGCCGCTAGTTGATATGGATACTTGCAATTGGGTAGCCGACGGACTCTTAGCGGTTACCATTACAGTATCTATCGTACTGTTGGTAGTCGAGGTAGGCTGCAGTCGAACGGCGTCTATGCTAATTTCTTCGGAAACTTCAGGGAAAGCCCCTTGCCCTTGGAAATCGGATACTATAATAAGGCGCTTAGGAACTTGGTTCTCTTTTGAAAACAATTGATTGGCTTTCAGAAGTACTTCATCAAGCGCTAATCGTTCTTCAGAATAGCCTAGCTTTAAAACATCATTCTTAAAATCCTGAACGCTGCTATTTCTACGTGTAATGTCGTTCGTAAACCAATGAATACGGTCTATAGAAGTGGCTTCATCGAATAATTCTTGTTTCGCGCGTTCAAACAGCGGGCCACTGTCTCCTTTAGCTTGCATGCTAAACGAGTTGTCTAAATACACCACCGTTTCTTTATCGGATGCTAAGGCTTCATTTGAAGCAGTAAATGGTTGCGCAAAGGCGATAATAAGACACGCAAGCGCCAACAAGCGAAGCAACAATGTAAGCCATTTTTTAAGTTGTGAGCTTTTGCGAGTTTGGATCGTGACTTTTTTTAGGAAAGCCACATTGGTAAAAGGAACTTTTTGAAATCTTCGCAGTTGGAAGAGATGAATAAAAATAGGGATTAGCAGTAAAAAAAGGGCGTAAAGAAGTTCGGGGTGTTTAAACTGCATTCCGGAAAATATTTTCCAAATATATAAAATGCAATGTAATTACTACTATTTCTTTATAGTAAAGCGAAAGCTACTTCCTTTTCCAATTTCTGAAGACAACCCAATGTCACCGCCGAGTTTGGTGACTAAGCTTTTTACGGTAGCCAACCCAATTCCCGTTCCTTCTTTTCCTTGTCGATCTTTAACTCCTGTTGTTTTAAACAGATCGAAGACTTCAGGTTGCTTTTCTTTGTCTATCCCGATCGCATTATCGGTAACAGTAAAACAATACTGTAAGGCTTCTTCCTCTACCTGAATTTTCACGACGGGTTGGTGGCTCCTATTGTACTTAAACGCATTGTCTATTAAATTGAGCATGATCTGCGTTAGTGGTGCAATTTTAATGCTTCGGAAAGTACCTTGTTTAGGGTACATGAGTTGGGAATCTTTCAGCATGTATATTTCCTTGATGTTTTCAAAAAAATCATGGTAAGAAATATCGTCTCGACGCGCTTCCAATAATTCATCCGCCTTATAAAAGTTAAGTATACCGTTAATGTATTCCTTCAGTGTTTCCGAAGACTCCTCGATAAGATCGAAATAAGTGTGCGATTCCTCGGTTAACGAATCACGGTTTTCTTCACGTATCAACCGGCTTAATGAAGTAATATTGGCCAATGGGGATTTTAGGTCGTGCGAAACAACGCCGGCGAATTTTTTTAGATGCTCATTGCGTTCTCGAAGCTCTGCCTGTGCATTTCTAAATTGTTCGTTCTTAAGTCGAAGTTCGAATAAATTGATCACTTCTTTTGCTAGTCTAACAAGTGACTCTTTTTGAATTTGGGTTAATTCTCGCGGTTTATGGTCATAAATACACAAGGTGCCTAAAGCATAACCACCACTTACAATAAGCGGTACACCTGCATAAAAAGCGATATTATTTTCTTTAACTACAGGATTGTCCTTAAACCTAGCATCTTTTTGTACATCCTCTACGATAAAAATAGGTTCGTCTTGTAAAATGGCGTGGCCACAAAAGGAGAACTCTCTAGGCGAATCTTTAAAATCGATTCCGAAATTGGATTTAAAATGATTCTTGTCCTTATCTAAGACGGTAATCAATGCTATGGGGACCTCGCAAATAGCAGCAATTAATGAAGTGATGTTATCAAAATCTTCTTCCGGTAAATAATCGAGTAATTTATATTTAGAAACAACGGCTAGGCGTTCAGCCTCATTTTTGGGGAGTACAGGTGAAATCATAAGTCTTTGTTAGGCCATATATACGAAGTACATAGGCACTCAGTTTCTTAACAAAATGATAAAGTTTGATAGCATGTCATGGCGAATCGATTAGAGTAGGTCGACCGAAAATTCGAAGGTTGTGCCTTCTCCTATTTTTGAGTCTACCGATATTTCGCCACCCATTTTTGTGATCAATTTTTGAACCGTAGACAGTCCGATGCCATGGCCTTTATTACCATTCCGGTCCACATTTCCCACTGTTGTAAATAGATTGAAGATCTCTTTTTGTTTTTCCTTCGGAATTCCCATGCCATTGTCCGAAAGTGTAAACACGTAATGATCTTCTTTTATTTTACACGAAATATCAATAACGATCTTTTCTTTGTCGTTGTATTTTAGGCTGTTGCCTATAAGGTTTAATAAAACTTGTTCTAAAGCCGCGCGGTTACAGGACAGTTCCATATTCTCCTCAGGAAAATGGATCTCACAATCGATATCAATATTTAAAAGATCTACAATTTCTTCCAATAGTTGCTGAAGGTCGAACTCTTCGCTCTCTTCAATAGTGATCTTATCACTTTCGTAATGCGCTAAAAGCCCGGAAATATAATCGCTTAATGTAAACGAGGATTGTTTTAAATAATTTAAATAATCACGTGCTTGGTCATCTAATTTGTCGGCATATCGTGCTTTTAATAAATCGGAAGTTACGATCATATTTGCCAGCGGCATTTTCATATCATGAGAAATAACCCCGGCAAAATTCTTTAGCTCGTCATTCTTTTCTTCCAATTCTTTCTTTAATTCTTCTAAAATAATGTTCTTTTTTCGTTGTTCGAACAAGACCATCACTTGATAGGCAAGAGCTTCCAGTGCTTCCAATTGTTTTTTGTCAAGTGTTCTCGGCTTATTATCGAACACACATAAGGTTCCAATGGGAAATCCTTGTGGATTAATTAAAGGCACCCCTGCATAAAAAACGGCTTCGTGTTCCTTAACAATAGGATTGTCATGAAAACGCTCATCTTTTCGAGCATCTTCCACAATAAATATGTTACCATCATTTAAAATAGCATGACCACAAAACGAAACTTCACGTGGTGATTCTTGTAATGGAATTCCGTAGTGTGACTTTAAGAAATTGGTTTCGGCATCGAGCAGTGTGACCAATGAAATCGGCACATCGCAAATACTTGCAGTAAGCTTGGTTATATTGTCAAAATCCTCTTCTGGAAGGGTATCAAGCAATTGATATTCATTAACGGCCTTGAGACGTGCCGATTCGTTCGATGGTTTCTTTGGTGCAATCACTTGAAGTTCGTTAATTTATCACGTTGGCTAATCTTTAGCCAAGCTTAGGTAAAAGTACAGATATTGTGTTAATTTTTTTAACAGTTCTCCACATATTTATAACAGTTTCACCTAAAAAGATTCAAAAGCGCCTAGACCAAACAAGGCAAAATCGTATTTGACCGGGTCATTGGCGTCCAACTTCCTAAGATTGGTGTCTAAAATTACAAGAGCCTTGGCGTCATTTTGTTTTCGGTCTAACAGCCCTAATTTCCTTGCTACCGATCCACTATGGACATCTAACGGACAAGAAAGTTGAGCAGGGGAGAGTGATTTCCAAATTCCAAAGTCAACTCCGGCATTGTCTTTTCTCACCATCCAACGCAAGAACATATTAATGCGTTTGGCAGCCGAATTCTTAAACGGGTCACTCACGTGTTTTTCGGTCCTGGTAGGATGTGGCAATTCAAAAAAATTACGTTTAAAGTGATGAATCGCAGGCTGTAAGGTTTGTGGTGTAGCACCGGCTTTAAAAACCGATTCCAATCCGTTATGATTCATGTATATATTCCGAAGTGCTTTAAAGAAATAAGTGAGATCTTCGGCATTAAATGTGCGATGCACGAAACCGTGAACCCGCTCTAGGTCCTTTTCAGAAAATTGCATGATAAACTCGTAGGGTGCATTACCCATGATGTTCATCATTTTTGTACCGTTGTTAATGATACTTTTTCGATTGCCCCAGGCGATGGTAGCGGTTAAAAATCCTGCGATCTCGATATCTTCTTTAATAGTAAACTTATGTGGAATCTGTATGGGATCACTTTCAATAAAGTCGACCGTATTATAAGTGTGTACCTTTTCGTCAAGGAAGGCTTTTAGCGCAGCTCGCTTCATGGATTACTTTAAAATAATACCGTCTTGCATCACCAACTTTCGGTCGGCCATATCGGCAAGATCCTCATTGTGCGTAACGATAATAAAGGTTTGCCCAAATTCATCTCGTAGTCTAAAGAATAAATTGTGGAGATTTTCTGCACTTTCAGTATCGAGGTTTCCACTTGGTTCGTCTGCAAGGATTATAGCCGGATCATTGACCAATGCTCTTGCTACCGCCACTCGTTGTTGTTCTCCACCGGATAGCTCGTTAGGTTTGTGACTCTCGCGGTGTGAAAGCCCTAAAAATGATAATAGTTCCTTTGCTTTTTTTTCTGCTTCGGAAGGAGTAGTGTTCTTAATAAAGGCTGGAATACACACATTCTCCAACGCTGTAAATTCCGGCAGTAGTTGATGGAACTGAAAGATAAAGCCTAGGTGCTCATTTCTGAACTTGGCCAGTTGTTTGCGTTTTAAGGATGCAATTTCTATTCCGTCAATATGAAGAGTGCTTTCAGGCTTTTCAGAAAAACTGTCTAAGGTCCCTAAGATTTGTAGCAAGGTGGTTTTCCCGGCTCCTGAAGCTCCAACAATCGAAACGATCTCACTTTCCCTAATAGACAGATCTACTCCTTTAAGTACGTGTAGTTCGTCGTAATATTTGTGAATATTGGTGGCTTTAATCATTCGAGCGTATAAAAACGTGAAAATAAGCGTTTGAGTTTGATTTTACAACGCTTAGGATTCTTTATTAAAAAGATATTTTATGTTATTATAATCGAGGAAATAGGTGATACGAAGTGAAACCGAGTTTTGTTGCGGCTGCGCAAATAAATTGTCTAAACTCTCACTATATCCCAAGGTGGCCAAATTATCCTGATTAAATATCTGGTTTCTATAAAGCAAAGTTGCCTCGCTACCAGGAGCAAATCGCCAACGAAAACTAAGGTCTAAGTTCCAAATGTTGAAATTGCGATTCGGGTCGTTTTCAGAGACATCATAGGTAGTTACGGTTCGCGTTCCATCCTCATTCAAGGTAAAGAATACATTATCGCTATAATCGGCCGTACTCCAAAAATTGCGGAATCGAAGATTCAATGCTTTATAGGGATCAAAATTGTAATTAGCCGTTATGCTGTTCTCGATATTGGTAATATCTCGTTGGCCAAAGAATATTTCCGTATCGGTGTTATCAATATAACCAAAGGCCTTATTGTTTATTGAAAAGTCGCTGGATAAGATTACTAAAAACTTATCTGAGAATCGATACCGTGGGGAAAAATCGATAAAATAATTGCGTTGAGGATCTTCTAAAAAGGTGCGATATCCAAATCCGGCATCAAAAGCGAACTTCTTTCTAAAATCGGTAGAGACAAACACATTGCCACCGAAGTTTTGATTAAAGGTAACAAAGCGCCCAGGCACACGGGGCTCAAAATAATCATCACTGTCTGTATTATACCCTAAGTTTAGGCCATATGCCAAGCGGTTTATGGTAAAGAAAAACGAGTTCAAGTTAAAATTATTACTCGTTTGCACGTCTGGCTTATACAATCGATTGTGCCTGGCTGTCAAGCTAATTCTATATCGATTGTAAATACTAGTAGGCTCAAAGATCTCATACGAAATACCTGCTACGAAATTGTTGAAATTATTTCTGAAGCTTATTCCGAGGTCGTTTATATCGTAGGTGGTATTAGCAAAATCGTGCCCTATTCGATATCTGAAATTTCCTTTAATTCGAGCAATATCCAATTCCGATAAGAACCCGGTCGAGGTTCCATCTACATCATTCACATTACTCACAATGGCTCTTCCTGATACGCCAAATCTGTTTTCCTTATCTGCGACATCAAACACGAAAGCCGAGGTGTTGCCATCTCTAAAACTACCGTCACGTGTCACATTTGTATTGATTAATGAGATGGACGAGTTCTCATTAAATTGTTGGTCCAATACTATTATATTATAATTGGCCAACGGTTCTACTACTACCTCACGAGCGTTACCGCTTAGTGTGTCACGCACAATGGCAATTGTTTTTTCTGTAACTGCATTAAAGAAACCAATACCTAGACCTTCTTTGGTTCTACCACTAATTTTTAGTGCGTTTAGGAGATTAACTTTTTCGGGAAATTCATCTACGACTTCACTGTCGTTCAATTCCCCAACATTACCGGTAGGTCTGCTTCCTACACGTCTAGAAAAAAATATTCCGCCTTTTCTAAAAAGATCGATCCCCTCGGTAAAAAATTGTCGATTTTCACCAAAGGTTTGTTCAAACGGTCCTAAATTTAATCGTACTTCATCAAAGGATGTTTGTCCAAAATCCGGAATTAGTGTCGCATCAAGTGTAAAACTGTCGCTCAATCCGTATTTTATATCCATTCCTGCGGAAAAGTTGGTTTCCGACTCGCCATCAAAATTCGTAAACAATCCTTGGGCAAAGGGGAAGAAGGTGAGGCGAGTAGGGGGATCAATATTTCGAACTCCCGTAACTTTACCATTGTACTGTGTCGCTCTTCCCACATCATTCTTGATGAAATTCCATGTATGCGTTTCATTTTCATTGACCAAACGTCGATAAAAATTGACACTCCAATTTTGAACCTCGACCTCAGGAAATCGAAGTGCATTATAAGGGATGCGATACTCGGCATACCAGCCTTTATTGTCTTTAGAGATCCTGCACTCGAAAACAACATCGTATCCAAAGTCTTGATTGTTCTGTGTAACCCGAGAATCACCAATAGTTCCTGCACTCGTTACGAAGAATCGAGTTTCATTAAGTCCGTCGTTATAGGTATTTAAAGCTACATAGAAATTATCGGCTTGTACAAACACATCGTCACGTTGCGAAAACTGACTCGGAATTTCGTCAGGATTTGGGTAATACAAATAGGCTGCTACATAAACCGCCTTGTCGTCGTACGCCATCTTTACCTCTGTTTGTAATGCGGGATCGATGGTTCCTTCATTTCCGGGTTCGTACATGTTAAAGTTACCATAGGCAGGTAATGATTCCCAAACAGTATCGTCTAAAACGCCATCAATTTTTGGCGGATTTTCAATTCGCACAGCTTCGATCGATTTATCCGTTTGTGCCAATGTTAGCGTAGCGTGAAAAAGGGTAACAAATAGAATAAAATAGCGGGATAGTTTGGTATGCTTCAATGGATGAATTTTGATTGCTTCTGATCTAAAAACTCGGAAAACGCAAATCTAATGTTCTCGTAAGGGTCGAACTATTAATAAAAAGTTAAAATGCCGTTGCATCTTATTTGTAGCTGTATTTTTAATTGTAATATTGTTTAATAAATGAATAAAAACTTAGAACAAATTGTCCTGGCAGGTGGTTGCTTTTGGTGTACCGAAGCTGTTTTTCAACGAATTGAAGGTGTTGAAAGCGTAGTTTCAGGTTATACGGGCGGACATATAAAAAACCCGGCGTATAGAGAGGTGTGCAGTGGGAGAACCGGGCATGCCGAAGGAATCAAAATTAGTTATGACCCGGCTGTGGTTTCGCTTGAGACCATACTTGAAGTGTTTTTTGCAACTCACGATCCAACAACCTTAAATCGGCAAGGAAATGATAAAGGAACGCAATATCGAAGCGGTATTTTCTATCTTTCCGAAGCACAAAAGGAAAAAGCCGAAGCAATGATCTCATTATTGGATGAAAATAAGGTATTCAACGATGCGATCGTAACGGAAGTGACACCACTAGATGTGTTCTATGAAGCCGAAGAGGACCATCAAGATTTTTATAATGAAAATACCTCGCAACCCTACTGTCAATTTATTGTTGCGCCTAAGATTGATAAAATCAAAAAATATTATTCCGATAAATTAAAAAAATAGTAAATGGCATCATACCGATTCTTCGAAGAATACGACCAACCTGTTACCGATAAGTTAAAACAAGATTTTAGCAATATTCTTACCGGAGTGGGTGAAGATATAACACGAGAGGGGATCGTTAAAACACCCGAACGCGCTGCAAAAGCAATACAATTCTTAACATCTGGACACTGTCAAGACCCAGAGGAAATATTGCGAAGCGCGATGTTCGAAGAAGGATATAACGACATGGTTATAATTAAAGATATTGAGTTGTACTCCTTATGTGAGCATCATATGTTGCCCTTCTTCGGAAAGGCTCACATAGCATATATACCCGACGGTCGAATTGTAGGCTTAAGTAAAATACCAAGGGTCGTGGATGTGTTTGCGAGAAGATTGCAGGTGCAAGAACGACTTACACATGATATTCTCGAGTGTATTAACAACACCCTAAAACCAAAAGGAGTGGCAGTTGTAATTGAAGCTTCACATATGTGCATGATGATGCGCGGGGTGCAAAAACAGAATAGTGTTACCACAACCTCAGGATTTAGAGGACAATTCGAGAAGATCGAAACACGAAATGAATTCCTAAAACTAATAAGTAGCGATCTTGCATAATTTTGGCAAGCTTATTGCGTTTTTAAAGTGTATAACGTATAATTGAATCGAAATGAAAAACTCAAAATATACCCTTTTACGTAAAGGCATTCTTTTAGATGCATTGGGGATGGTTACATTAGCAATTCCTTTTGTGGGTCCATTTTTAGACATACTTTGGGCGCCATACGCAGCTAAAAAGATGAACGATATGTATTCTGGGACACAAGGAAAAGTTGCCTCGGTATTGGTGTTTGTAGAAGAGCTATTACCGGGAATGGATTTTATCCCAACCTTCACGCTTATGTGGTTGTACACCTTCGTTTGGAAAAAGCAAACACAGCCTACTCCACAAACCATTGAAGTTAAAGTAAACGATTAAAACACACAAGCTACCATAAGTCACAACCCCTTTATAATGTTAAGATTTCATTAACATTTAAAGGGGCTTGTTTTTGTATTTTCGGAGCCTACTAAATTTCTTATTTCATGAAAAAACAATTTCTCTATTCACTATTCGTATGTTTTCTTGCCCTTTCACTGGCTGGTTGTTCTACTGCCAAAAAGGCAAAAGGAAACCAAGCAGCAGATGCAGCTAAACAATCTAAAGACAAAAAAAATGGTATTAAACCGTATGACAAGGTTATAACCAAAGATGCCATAACCGATGAAGGGCTGTTCGATGTACATAAGGTCGAGGACGATTATTTTTATGAGATCCCGGATTCTTTATTCGATAGAGAAATGTTAATGGTAACGCGAATTGCGAAAACGGCTACCGGAATTGGTTTTGGTGGCGGAAAGCAAAACACCCAAGTATTGCGTTGGCAGAAAAAAGATAAGCAAGTATTGTTGAGAGTGGTATCGCATCAAATTTATGCTGCAGACTCTCTGCCAATACACCAAGCCGTAGTCAACTCAAATTTTGAGCCTGTATTATATGCGTTTCCCATAAAGACCATAGGAAAAGATTCAACCTCTACAGTGATCGATGTAACACCATTATTTTCGGAAGATGTTAAACCACTTGGTTATCCTGCGAGTCGCAGAAAGGCGTATAAGATTTCTAGACTAGACAGCGATCGCAGTTTTATAGAATCTATTAAGAGTTATCCGCTGAATATCGAAGCACGTCACGTAAAGACCTATGACGCTTCAGAACCTCCTTCGAATGCAAGTACGGCTTCTATATCATTAGAAATGAACAACTCTATGGTGCTATTGCCTAAGGAGCCAATGCGTCGTCGTTATTTCGATCAACGTGTAGGATGGTTCGCCAGAGGTCAAACCGATTACGGCTTAGACAATCAAGAAAGCAAGACCGTACGCTACTTAGATCGCTGGCGTTTAGAAGTAAAGGACGAAGACTTGGCTAAGTTTAATCGTGGCGAATTAGTTGAACCTAAAAAGCAAATCGTATACTATATCGATCCGGCGACTCCGGTAAAATGGAGGCCATATATTAAGCAGGGTATTGAAGACTGGCAGGTTGCTTTCGAAGCTGCTGGATTTAAGAATGCGATTATTGCAAAGGATCCTCCATCGAAAGAAGAAGACCCGGATTGGAGCCCAGAAGATGTACGTTATTCTGTAGTGCGTTACCTTGCTTCTCCTATTCCAAACGCCAACGGACCTCATGTTAGTGACCCTAGAAGTGGTGAGATCTTGGAAAGTGATATTAACTGGTATCATAACGTAATGACGTTGTTACGCAATTGGTTCTTTGTACAAACAGCCGCTATTAACCCCGAAGCTAGAGGAGTCGAATTTAAAGATGAAGTGATGGGTCGATTAATTCGGTTTGTTTCGGCTCATGAGGTTGGACATACCCTTGGATTGCCTCATAACATGGGAAGTAGTGTCGCTTATCCGGTTGAGATGTTGCGAGATGCCGATTTTACGCAAAAATACGGTACAGCACCTTCGATCATGGATTATGCACGTTTTAACTACGTAGCACAACCTGGAGACGAAGGAGTTGCCTTAATGCCAAATATTGGTCCGTATGATAAATATGCGATCATGTGGGGATATAAGCCAATTCCACAGGCGGAAACAGCTAAGGAAGAAAAAGAAATTCTAGACCAATGGATCTTAGAAAAAGCAGATGATCCTATGTATCGCTTCGGAAGACAACAGTTTGGAGTGATCGACCCTAGTTCTCAAACGGAAGACCTTGGTGACGACGCTGTAAAAGCAAGTAATTACGGGATCATGAACTTAAAACGTATCGTACCAAATCTAATTCAATGGACAGCCGAGGATGGAAAGGATTATGAGGACTTAAAAACGATGTATGGACAAGTGCTTGGACAGTATAATCGTTATATGGGTCATGTGTCTTCTAATATTGGAGGGGTTTACGAGTATTATAAGACCTACGATCAAGAAGGAGCCGTATATACACACGTAGATTCCGATCGTCAAGAAGAAAGTATGGAGTTTATACAAGAACAACTATTCACGACACCGGAGTGGTTAATTGACCCAAATATCTTTAACAAGGTAGAGTCTGCCGGAAGTGTAGAACGTATTAGAAACACTCAAGTACGTACGTTAAATAATATCTTAGACTTCGGAAGAATGGCAAGACTTATTGAAAACGAAACGATTAATGGTGATGATGCTTATGGTTTGTTAGACATGATGACCGAATTGAGAAATGGTATCTGGAGTGAACTTGATAGAGGCAGTGAGATCGATACCTACCGCAGAAATTTACAACGTGCCTATATAGATCGTATGGAACACTTAATGACCGAGGAACAGAACATTCCAGATTTTGTACGCCGATTTGGTGGTGCAACCGCCGTTGAGGTAAGTCAGAGTGATATTCGTCCGGTAGTTCGCGCAGAACTTAAAGCATTGCAACGCGATATTAATAGAGCAATAGGTCGTACTTCAGACAGAATGAGTCGATACCATTTGCAAGATGTGGATGAACGCATCGAATTGATCTTGAATCCGAATGGATAAATAGAAAGATAACAAAGTAAAAAAGCCCCTAAATGGGGCTTTTTTTATTATAATGTAGCCTTTACACTTAATTTTAAATTACGTCCCATATTCGGAATACCATCTACCTTTAAGCGAGAAAGATGTGCAATATAGGTGGTGTTAAACAAATTAGTAACACTTAATCCAAGATCTAATTGTAATTGTTCAAACTGTAGTGTTCCGCCCACGCCTGTGTTAATAAGCGTATATCCCGGTGTTGGAGTTTCAAATTCGCTTATATTGCTCTGCTTCAGCGTGTTTCGCATACCCAAAAATACATATGTTTGCTTCCGAAGTGAACCATCTTCAAACTCCACTCGAAAGGTATTAGACACAGTATTAGCAGGAATTAAGGGGAGATCACTATCAACATTTTTCAGTCTACCCACTACCGATTCAAAACTACTTTCTAAATGCAACCAATCCAGCGGATGCGGATGTAAGTGCAATCCAAATTCACCACCGTACAAATAGGCGTCGTTTTGTTTGTAATTAAATACAAAACTATCTTCTATCATCATCCCGGTGGGTTCAATGAATATATAATTATTCACTAGGTTGTAAAAACCACTTCCGAAGATCTCAACATGCTTATTTCTAAATCCGGCCGATACATCTAACTGCACGTTTTGCTCATTTTCTAGGTTTGGATCTCCGACTTCATATCTATTAGTTCCTTCGTGTTCCCCATTGGAAGTAAGCTCTGCTAGATTTGGAGCACGAAAACCGCTAGCAAGGTTAATTCGTAGATCGACGGGCTCTGCTAACACGATTTTTGCACCAATGGCAGCATTAAAGCTGCTAAAGTTCTTATCCAATGCAGGAATAAAATCTGGATCTGCCATGTCACGAGCCGCATCGGTATTAATACTGCGATGATCATAACGTAATCCGGCTTGTAGATCAACTTTCTCTAGATGATAATGGGTAGTTGCAAATATGCCAAAATCTATTTTGGTAGCATCGGGAATAAGAATTTCTTCCCCAAAATTCTCGTTGGTTTGATATAAGCCTTGTATCCCCACAATCGTTTCAAAATTCCCTAACTCCGGCAGATTGTACTTCAAATCGTAGCTTAAAGTGTTCAATTTTAAACGTAAGGCCGCTTCTTCTCCTTCTTCACCTTCCTCATGGTTGCCTTCTCCTTCTTCATCTTCTTCTTCTTCATGATGATCTTCAAACTCTGAACGATCGTTAAAGGTGTACCCAAATTTAGCATCTAATGAGGAGTTATTGAAATAGAACGTATTTTCTAAACTCAATAAGTGATTGTCGATCTTTTGGTAGGGTATGATTAAAGACTTGCTGGTAGTTTGAGCTGCGATTTCTTCGGGAATCCCAATGTTCGAGCGATTATAATTATAGCGGAAGGTTGATTTAAGCGCATTATTCTGAAATCTGATTCCGGTCTTGAGGTCGGTTTCGTTAAACCGACTATTGGTCACTCGATCACCGTCACCCGTTTCATAATCACTATGAGTAACATAGGTCGTTCTGGCCAGAAACTTAAATTGCTCTCCAGAGGACCGAAACCCTGCTGTATTACCAAAACCTATTGTATTCGAAAAGAAGGAGCTGCGCAGGTCCCCTTCGGTGGTATTAGACGAGGCAAATCGTTCGGGATTTAAATACAAAACCCCACCTAACGCATCGCTACCATAGAGTAGGGAAGCAGGTCCTTTAATGACCTCTACGCTTTCGATCCCGGCTTCGTTAATTCCTAAGCCGTGTTCATCTCCAAATTGTTGATTTTCCAATCGCACTCCTTGTGCGTAAGTAAGTACCCGGTTTGAACTTAATCCGCGAATCACAGGTTTTCCAATACCCAAGCCGGTAGAAACCGAATTAACACCGGGAATATTGGTAATACCTTCGGCAAGTGTCACCGCACCTCTCGAATTCAATGCATCGGTCGAAACCCGCTCTACCTTCATCACATTATCGCTTTGAAGCTTATGAAAGGGAGTGGAAATAATAACTTCTTCAATTTCTACGGCACTTTCTTCTAATATGACATCTCTGGTGATTATTGTGCCGTTCACAAACTGTGTTTTTTCAGAAATAGTCGCAAAACCCAAATAGGAATAGACCACGGTATAGGTCCCATTTGGGATGTTGTTTATTGTATAAATACCATTGTTGTTAGCAATGGTGCCTTTTTCAAGCTGGGGAATATGTATGGTTGCCGGTATGGGCATGCCGTCATTGGCGGCCGTAATTGTGCCCGTAATACTATTTTGGGCGTGTCCCCATACAGCGAATAATAGCGCTAGGGAAACGAATAAATAAGATTTCATAATCTCTCTATGTTTTAAATTAAAAATAATTTTCTGCTAAGAGAGGGTAGCAGGTGGGCCACGAAGGGAATAAGAGTATAAAGTCTCGGTTTCTTTCCAATACGTGTAGAAAGTGGTTATAGTTAACGTTTTTATTGCTTCGGAAACAGTTTCCGAAGTCAACAACTCATAGGTAAAAGAGGAAAGATGGAAGCTACAAATCGAGCAGTCTAGTTGTTTTTCATGAAAATGAACCGAAACTTCCTTACACGGTTTGTGTTCGTGGCTGTCAAAAGTGTGTGCAAGTTGCACTGCCACAGGCAATAATAACGCTATCGATAAGAGTATCGATCCAATTAGGTGCGCTATTTTTTGCTGAAAAATCATTTAGGTAACAAGAAGCCAAGCTTCATGGCTCGGAGCATTTTTTTTTCAAAGTTCCAAAAAAATTCGAATTCACCAAAGAGCCACCCGAAAAAAACCAATAATACTTGGTAAATCGGAAATATGATCAAGATTCGAACCGGCCAATAAATATACCAACCCATTTCTTCAGTAATACCTACCACATCGGTTAGCGGACCGGCAAATTTAGCCGAGGTGCTTCCGGTAATGGCAAAAACTACAAAAACGACTGTAAGTTGCCAATTAGAAGTAAGGTTCCAACGTTGTTTTAATTTTTTCAATTTCTACCGCCTGGAAAGTTTTGATTGTACTCGTTCTGAAAATATACAAAGTAATTGTAGAGTAAATAATTCACTTCATACCCGTAATCCACAGTGGGGTCGTAATCGATTTCTTGTGGGTACAAACGATTGCTATATCGCTGAGGGTTTAGAGCACGCTGATTGTATTCTGTAACGAACACTCGGTTTTTTATTTCAAGATATTCTAAACCGTAATAACCTCGAGGCGGTTGAGTTACCAACCAAGCGGTAAATCCGGGCTCGAAGATCATGATCTCATACTCTAAACTGTCGTTCGCAATACGAATGGTGTCGTTTTCGGCCATTGCAGTTTCAGAATCCCCTTTCATAGCCGACTTGCTACTGTCGCAACTATAGATCATAAGTGCTACTGCAAAAATCGCTAATAAATACTTCATGATAGTCTTTTTATAAAGTTACTAAAATCGAAAGATTTTAACCTGGTATTTAACTGCCTTTAACAAAAAACGCTCCAAACAGTTGCAAAGGATAGCAATGCGCTTAATTTTTGTGCTATTAGTTTCCGAAGAGACCACCAAGCAATCCTCCTTTTTTCTTACTGCCTCCTAATACCATTCCTGCGATGTCGTCTACCACACTTCCGTCATTATCGCCGTCTAATAAAGACTCGATAAGACTTTGTTGTTTTTGCTGCGATCTTTTACCGCCTCCTAGCATACCGCCTAACAATCCTTCCAAACCGGAAGACGACTGCACGTTGTTCTGCCGTTTTTGTTTTCCCAAATAGCCTAAAATTATTGGTGCAACTACGGTTAAGATTTGCATGACCGAATCTGTATCCACTCCCGATTTTTTAGAAATGGCTCCTACCACATTGTTCTGAGAACCACCTAAAACATGTCCTAAGATCCCAAGACCATCTCGCTTTACATCTTCGTTCACACCGCCACTAAAAAGTCCGCCTAAGTTATCTAAAATACTACCATCATGCTTGTTTTCTAACGCATTCAATAATCCTGAGGCGCCTTCCGAAGAACTAACGTTGCGCTTCATTGCGCCCATTAGTAACGGCATGGCCATAGTTATTACCGAAGTTGCCTTATCGGTAGATTGATTTGTTTCTTGGCTCACACCTTGGATAAGTTGCTTGCCGGCATCGCTGTTTAAAAGATCTAATATTCCTGCCATAGTATTGTTTTATTTTAAAAAATATAAATGTAGCTGATTAGGCAGTTTTTAAGATATTTATAATTTGCTCTGCCAGTTCGGTTCCAATTCTATCTTGTGCTTCTTTGGTGGCTGCTCCAATGTGTGGGCTTAAGGAAACCTTTCCGTTCATAAGTACTTTAATGGCCGGTGAAGGCTCTTCTTCGAAGGTGTCTAAGGCTGCAAACGACAATTTACCAGATTCTAAAGCTTCTATGAGCGCTTTTTCATCGATCACCCCACCACGAGCGGCATTGATAATGGCAGCACCGTCTTTCATTTTTTCGATCTGCTCTTTCCCGATCACATAGTCTTTTTGTGCAGGTACGTGTAAGGTGATAAAGTCACTGTGCTTGATCAATTCCGAAACGGGCTCGGTCTTAATTTTAAGCGTGATCTGCTGTCCGTCATAAAAATCTAAGGTAATGTCGGCCTCTCCCACATAGCTGTCGCTAGCGATTACCTTCATACCGCAACCCAAGGCGATCTTGGCGACTTCACGACCAATGCGACCAAAGCCGATAATACCGAAGGTCTTTCCACGTAATTCTCTTCCTCCGGCATAGTTTTTCTTTAATTCTTTAAACTTGCTGTCACCGTCTAAGGGCATGTTGCGATTGGCATCGTACAAAAAGCGTACGCCACCAAACAAATGTGCGAAGACCAATTCGGCCACAGAAGAAGAGGAGGCTGCCGGTGTATTGATCACTTCCAATCCTTTTTCCTTGGCATACGCCACATCGATATTGTCCATTCCAACACCGCCTCTTCCTATCACTTTAAGGCTAGGGCAGGCATCTATTAGCTCTTTACGCACCTTAGTAGCACTGCGAACCAAGATCACATCTATTTGCTTCTCGTTAATATAGTTTTCGAGTTGTTCTTGAGCTACCTTGGTGGTAATTACTTCAAAACCTGCTGCCTCTAAAGCATCTATTCCACTGTCTGAGATTCCGTCGTTTGCTAATACTTTCATAGTTTGGTCCTATTTATAGACTTTTAAATTATACGCTGTTTTTTTGTTATGCTTTTCGTTCCAATTCCTGCATTACATCTACCAACACTTGTACACTGTCCAGTGAAAGGGCGTTGTACATAGATGCGCGATATCCACCTACGCTACGGTGACCGTTTAATCCGTTAATTCCGGCATCTTTCCACATTGCATCAAACCGTTCTATAAGGTTTGCTTCGGAAAGTGTAAAGGTCGCGTTCATCTTAGAACGATCTTCTTTGTTGGCTACGAACCCTTTAAATAACGGATTTCTATCAATTTCGTTATAAACAAGGGAAGCCTTTTCATTATTAATCTTTTCTATAGCTTGAATTCCACCCTGTTCCTTAAGCCACTCTAAAGTTAGCATAGAAACATAGACAGCGAAGACCGATGGTGTATTGAACATACTGTCTTTGACAATATGTACTTTATAATCGAGCATCGATGGAATAGCTCGCGATACCTTACCCAAGATCGATTCTTTCACAACGACTAAAGTGGTTCCCGCGGGTCCCATGTTTTTTTGAGCGCCTGCGTAGATGAGATCGAACTTTGAAAAGTCCAACTGACGTGAAAATATATCGCTACTCATATCACACACCAAGGGGGAATCGGTCTCTGGGAACTGATTTAATTGGGTTCCAAAGATGGTGTTGTTACTGGTGCAATGAAAATAATCAACATCACTGGGAACGTTGTAATTTTTTGGTATATAGTTGAAATTTTGGTCTTTAGATGAAGCTACTTCAATAACCTCTCCAAATAACTTTGCTTCTTTTATGGCTTTTGTTGACCAGGTACCCGTATTTAGATAGGCAGCTCTGTGTTCAAGTAGATTATAAGCGACCATTAGGAATTCGAGACTGGCACCTCCTTGTAGGAATAATGCCTGATAGCCTTTATTTTCAAGTCCTAAGTGTTCTAGAGCTAATGCTCTCGCACGTTCCATTACATGTACAAATGGTTTGCTGCGGTGAGATATTTCGACCAACGATAGATCGAGGTCTTCAAAATTCAACACGGCTTTACTCGCTTTTTTAAGAACCGATTGTGGGAGTATACAAGGTCCCGCGCTAAAATTATGTTTTTTCATGGTGGTAGTGCTTTTCAGAATGCAAAGATTAAAAATCTCACCTACTTTTCCGTTAAATTACTGCTAACTTATTCTGTAAGTTTCAACAAGAACGCAACGGTGTCAACTCCATCGGCGTATTCCCATAACTGAGGAGTTTGCGCTTTTCCGAAGGGAATCTCATTTGGAATACCCGCTTCGGAAACCACTGCTTGTATGTTTTCACTTTCCATTTCCAAGGTTCTGCGAATGTCTGTTAAACTTGAATAGTGTTCATAAAACACCACCGATATTGGTGAAGAGAAGTTAGGATCTTCTTTTAGCAACATAAACTCATTGTCTAATAATGCGAGCTTGCTCATGAGATACACCGCTTTATTATAATCGTAATTGTTAATGTACTTGTTGTTGTTTATTAGGTCTTTCCAAGTGAACATCGCCTTAAAAAATGCTTCAAAAGTATATCCAATTGGGACATAAAGTTTGGAAACATTTCTGCACCCCAATCCGAAGTACCTAAAGATATCGTCTGCGAGGGCTTCTAATTGTTGTTGGGTTTCATTACCGGTTAATACAGCTACCGAGTTTCTGTTCTTTCGAATGATATTGGGATACTTTCCGAAGTAATAGTCAAAATAACGCGCTGTATTTGAACTGCCAGTGGCAATAACGGCGTCAAAACCATCTAATCGTTCATCGGTAAATGTTATATAGTCGGAAAAGTCGGGTGCTACGGCCTGTAAATAATTGGCTAAGTACGGTAGTAATTGGTTGTCGTTGGAAGACAGTTTGGCCAAAACCTTGTTCCCGGTAATTAGCACACTTAAAAAATCATGAAAGCCCACCAGAGGAATATTACCTGCCATGACGATCGCGATGGTCTTTGGTCGTGTTGGTTGGGGGATACTGTAGTTAGAGAGCCACGTATGTATATTTTCTTCGGAAAGAGCCTCGTACCAACTTTTGCATGCGAACTGCAGATTGGTGTCTGTAAACCAACCATTGTGATTTTTGGCGGTAGTAAGTCGCGTGAGCATACCTTCGAAAAACATATCGTTTTTTGGAATACCAGTTGCTTTGGTTGGATTTGGGGTGGAGAATTGCCCAATAAATCTTCCTAGTGCTACAAATGCGTTAATTCTTTGTTGTAATTCCATATACTTATTTGGAGTTGCCCCTTATAGGCATTAAATTTGCGCAAAGTTAGAAAAAGAAAAGCTATGGCAATTATAATAACAGATGAATGTATCAATTGCGGCGCCTGCGAACCAGAATGTCCTAATACGGCCATTTATGAAGGTGCTGACGATTGGCGGTATGCTGACGGAACAGATTTAGAAGGAAATGTTGTGCTCCCTAACGGAAAGGAAGTAGATGCCAATGAAACGCAAGAACCCGTAAGTGATGAGATCTATTACATCGTCCCCGATAAATGTACAGAGTGCAAAGGCTTTCACGAAGAGCCACAATGTGCTGCTGTATGTCCGGTAGACTGTTGTGTCCCGGACGAAGATAATGTGGAAAGTGATGAAGTGCTTCTAGGAAAACAAGCCTTTATGCATCATGATTAAAAAAAATGCTACCCTAAATATCTGAAAAAGAAATAAAGGGTAGCATTGTCAGTGTTTATTATCTAATAAGATTATTTCATCTTATCTTTCATCATCTTCTTTTTGGTGTCCTCGTCTATATTAAGTTTATAAACATAGTTCATAACACCATCACCGTCGGGATCATAACTTTCGATTACGAAGTCTCCGTCCTCATTAAAATATCCAAAAGCGTTGTTTCCGTTTTCAGAATAGATATAATATCCTTTTTGGGAGGTTGGAAAAACTCTTGCGAACTTTTTGTTATTGGTCTTGGTGTTCACAATATAGTAACCTTGATCTTGAGGAACGAATCTATACATAACACCATCGTTGTAATAATCAACGTCGGTACTTGTATTTACCGGTCGCATAACTGTGTTAAAATTATGAGTACCATCGAAGTTGTTCAAGGCTAGTTTCTGACTTCTAGTTTTGGTAACCTCTTTTGTACTTACCTCAACACCGTCGCTATCTTCCACAGCGGTTTTTACTACAGTAGTAGTGGTTTTCTTATTTTTGTTCTTAGTCTCCTGTGCATACGTTGTAGTGAACGCTGCAAGTGCAAGGACTATCATTAACTTTTTCATAATATTATAGTTTTGTGTTGTTAAATTTATATCTCAAATGTACACAACAGCCGTGTTAAAAAGAGATAAAGCCCCTATAAGACTTTGCTAAAATACTGGTACTGAGAGTGCATAATCATAAAAAGTCTTAAATCAGTACCCTATAGCGAATCCCGGAAAGCGAAACTAACACTCCATTACTCGCTAATTCCTAATTTTCGTACTTTAGTACAATGCCTAATTGGTTATATATTGTCCTTATAGTACTGGCGGTTTATATCGTTATAAGCATTTTATTGTATTATTTTCAAGATTATTTCCTGTTTAAACCGGAACGTCTTCCGAAGGAATTCAAATTCTATTACGACAACCAAGTGGTGGAAGAATACAATTTGGAAACACGAGATGGAGCGGTAATCAACGGACTTCATTTTAGAACCAAACGACCTAAAGGAGTAGTCTTATACTTAAAAGGAAACTCTAAGAGCATTAAAGGGTGGGGCAAGTTTGCGGTAGATTTTACTCGGCATAGTTACGACGTGATCATGGTCGATTACAGAGGCTTCGGAAAGAGTATCGGTAAACGATCGCAAAAAGCCATTAAACACGATCTTCAGTATGTATATAATAAGATACGCGAGCGCGTACCCGAGAAATTTATAATATTATACGGTCGATCGTTAGGGTCTGGGTTTGCGACTAAGCTTGCTTCTATGAATCACCCTAAAATGTTGATCCTCGATGCACCTTATTACAGTCTGGCCAAGGTAACGGGACGTTATATGCCTTTTATGCCCTTATCGATCATCTTAAAGTATCCAATGCCCACCTACAAGTGGTTAAAATATGTAAATTGTCCTATTCATATAATTCACGGCACCGATGACAAGTTGATCCCGTTCAAAAGCAGCGTAAAACTTTCAGAAATAAAACCAAAACAAACACGCTTATACCCTATAATTGGTGGGGGACATAAAAATATGAATACATTCGAGTCGTACCATAAAGCGCTAACCGAGATCATTATTGGGGAAGAGCGAGAGATCGATCTTTCTACCACTAGCATTGGAGTGAAGCATTCCTATAAAAAATAAGAATGAGATATTTTAGAAAGTCAATTCTATGGCTAAGCGTAATACTATTATTAATTCTAGGACTTGTTTACAGTATGCAAGAAAAACTAATCTTTTTACCTACCAAGCTTGAAACAAATTATACGTATCAATTCGAACACCCTTTTGAAGAACTTTTTGTTACCACAGACGATGGCGCAACCTTAAATGCGCTTCATTTTAAAGTGGAAGCACCCAAAGGCGCTATTTTATATTTCCACGGAAACGCAGGCGATTTATCAAGGTGGGGGAGTATTGTGTCCTATTTCTTACAATACGATTATGAAGTGTTGGTGATGGATTATAGGAACTACGGAAAAAGTACCGGTTCAATTTCAGAGCAGGCCTTATATCAAGATGCAATCCAATTCTACGATTTGTTGAACGAACAGTATACTGAAGATGAAATAATTGTCTATGGGCGATCTTTGGGAACCACGTTTGCCACCTATGTGGCCTCGCAAAACAATCCGCAACAATTAATACTCGAAACGCCTTTTTATAACTTGACCCACGTTGCAAAGCAACGATTTCCAATACTGCCAATTAAGTTCTTATTGCGGTATTCATTTCCAACCAACCGGTTTATGACCAACGTTTCTTGTCCTGTAACGATAATTCATGGCACCGATGATTCGGTGGTAGCCTATAATTCGGGAAAAAAACTAGCCGAGGAAATTCCCGAAACACAACGAAACTTTATAACCGTCCCGGGTGCCGATCATAACAACTTGATCGATTTTGAAGCTTATCACAAGGCGATCTCCAAGCTTCTTAAATAAAAAAAGTCCGTCCCCAATGATTTGGAAACGGACTGTAACAGTAATTTTTTAGTGATTACTGATCCTTTTTCAATTTAGCCATTCCTTTAGGACGACTTTCTAACGCCTTTCTTCTGGCCTCTAATTCGGCTTGCATCTGCTTCTTTTTCTCTTCTAGCAGTTGTTTCTCTTTTTCAGCTTTCGCTTTTTGGGCTTGAATAGAAGCTTCTAAGGCTTGCTGTTGCTTCTTTTTTTGCGCGATCATAAGCTGTTTGTTCGTCAAATCTTGCGATTCGGCATCAACCACTACTTCAACATCATCTGTTTTTTTAGTGATCACCGTTGCTTCTTGATCTTCTTTTTCGGTGCCCGCTACGGTAACAATACCTTTTTCTTTTGCGGTTTCTTTAATTACCTTGGTTTTAATGGTAGTGTCTTTAGCTACCACCTTCTTTATTACGGTCTTTTCATTTCTCTCTGTGTTTTCCTGTGCGGTTGTAGTCACGGCACACAGTAGAAAGGCTGCAATTAAACTTACTATAGTTTTCATAATGGTGTTTTTTACAATTAATGCTATGGTAAACCTACGCCAAGATCTGTTAAATAAACGTCAATTTACCCCCAAAGTTTTCCTATTTTTTTTCTGAAAAAAGGGCGTTAAAAATCATAGCTATTATTACGGGTAAACTGTATATTTGCACCCGCAATTAATCGTATGCACGTAACGCATTATTGTAGTTAGAAATGAGCGTACGGTTGTTAAGATATACTTTATGAAAGCAGGAATTGTTGGCTTGCCAAACGTAGGAAAATCTACACTTTTTAATTGTTTGTCGAATGCCAAAGCACAAAGCGCAAACTTTCCGTTTTGCACCATAGAACCTAATATTGGAGTAGTAAATGTTCCCGACCACCGTCTGGTTAAACTGGAAGAGTTGGTCGATCCCGAGCGGGTTTTGCCAGCAACGGTAGAGATCGTAGATATTGCCGGATTGGTAAAAGGGGCTAGTAAAGGTGAGGGCTTAGGTAATCAATTCCTCGGAAACATACGCGAAACCGATGCCATATTACACGTATTGCGTTGTTTCGAAGACGACAATATCGTGCATGTAGACGGAAGTGTAGACCCTGTGAGAGACAAGGAAACAATCGACATTGAGTTGCAACTGAAGGATCTAGACACTACCGAAAAGAAACTCGAAAAAGTCAAGAGAGCTGCTCGCACCGGAAATAAAGAAGCGATGAAGGAAGAAGCTGCGTTACAAAAAGTAAAAGCAGGTCTTGAAGCAGGAATTTCTGTTCGTGCCATCGATCTTTCCGAAGCAGAAAGAGAAGAGTATATTAACCAAATGCAATACATTACCGATAAACCGGTAATGTACATTTGTAATGTAGATGAAAATTCGGCGGCAACCGGCAACGAATATGTCGAGCAGGTTAAAAAAGCGGTTGCGAACGAAAATGCCGAAGTACTTATCTTGGCAGTTGGCACCGAAGCTGATATCACAGAACTAGAAACCTTTGAGGAACGTCAAATGTTCTTAGAAGACCTTGGTCTAGAAGAACCGGGATCGGCAAAACTCATTAGAGGTGCGTATAATTTACTCAACTTACAAACCTATTTTACTGCGGGTAAGAAAGAAGTGCGCGCATGGACGATTCCAGTTGGTGCAACCGCTCCTCAAGCAGCGGGCGTAATTCATACCGATTTTGAAAAAGGCTTTATTCGAGCAGAGGTCATCAAGTATGATGATTTTGTATCCTTCGGAAGCGAAGCCAAAGTTAGAGAGGCCGGAAAATTAGGTGTGGAAGGCAAAGAGTACATCGTGCAAGATGGTGATGTAATGCACTTCCGCTTCAATGTCTAGTTGTTATTAAAAGGAATAACGCAGTGCCATGCCACGGTACTCGTCTCCAGTAAAACTAATTCCTGCACTAGGGTAAACATCGAGGCTTGTATTTCTTGTTTTATGCAATTCAGGAACAAAGTATCCCGTTACGGCTCCTAATCCGTACCCTAAAAGAACATCGGTCAAAAAGTGCTGTCCTGCTTCAATTCTAAAATAACCCACCGCTGCTGGTAATACCGCAGCTCCTGTCCAGATCCATGCCTTTCCGTTGGCATCGGGATTAAAATCACTAAAAACTTTAGCAGTGAAAAAGGTAGCTGTGGCTGTGGCTGCAACATGTCCGGAATAAAAGGACCGCTGTGCATTGTTGCGCAATCGCCTATCCAGCGGGACATCTTCACTGTATACATAAGGTCGTGACCTATTTACCAGCCCTGCTGTAATGGAAAACATTCCTGCCGTAGTCGCTAAGCTTTCAATGTACATTCCTACAATTTGCCCTGTATGATCGTTTGTTTCATCGTCGAATAAAAGCACTATTGGAGCTGCAAAGGAAGCCGCAAAAGGGATGTCACTAATCATATTGGCATTTTCGCTATCGTTTCCTACTGCCCATCTATCGAGAAAATTAATATTGTCTTGATTGGCTATTTCCATCGCTAATTTTTCTTCGGAAATATCATCTTTATTTTGAATGAGTAGTAATCCTCCGGCACTGGCACCAAGACTAACTCCGGTCCAAATACCATCTCGAACCCAGTCCCATTCATAAGGTGACTGGCTTTTTTGAGCGTTAGAAGAAATAAATAGTAAAAGTAGTAGGGTGGTTACAATTGTGTGTCTCATATCGTAAATATAGTAGAATGTTATTCTCGTCAATTTTGGTTTAACATTTCCTTAATTCAATTTTATTGGTTCTTTTGGATTATAAAATTCGGGGAGAAACTTTATCTTCGGGCCAAATTGAGTGCATGAATCGAACAGATTATACACGAATTGCTTTTGTCTCCAGTATTCTAATACTAGCGTTTTTCTTTCTGAAAGATGTGCCTTTTTTTTGGGACGGACAAAGTAAAGCGACCAGAGCGTATTGGTTCTATTCACACGATTTTTCACAATGGGTTTTGCCCACAACACACAACTCTGGGCATCCACCATTATGGCCAATTAGCATTGCACTCTCGTGGAAACTTTTTGGAGTAGCATTATGGCCACCACGAATATTGCTATTGCTCATAAATATTGGGGTATTCTTCCAGTTGTACTTACTCGTTAAAAGATCGTTTGTAGCACAAGTGCCAATGTTGCTATTCTTTTTGATCTGTATCGAGCCTACCTTAGTAGCGCAAACCACTAGTTTGAACAACGATATGCTATTGTTGTTTTTCGCTCTCCTAGGTATAAATTCGTTGTTGCGATACAACTGGACATGGTATAGTTTGGCGTTAACCGGTTTATTATTGACCAATTTACGGGGAATCTATTTTGTAGCTGCATTTGCATTGCTACATTTCATATTGGTACGAAAGGACTACATCGAAGGAGGCAGGAAATTGTTGTGGGCCTACCTTATCGGCCTTAGTTGTTTCGCAATATTCTTAACCTATCAATACCAAACCCTTGGATGGGTTTTACTCACACCAAACGAATCGTATGCCGACCACAGAGATACGACTTCCCTTTTCAATGTTTTAAAAAATGCTGCCGCCTATGGGAAAAGCATGTTGGAATTTGGACGATTCGCAGTGTGGATTCCGTTGGTGTTGTTGTTGGCAGCTTTTTTCCGAAGTAAAAAAAGAATGAGTTCACAATCTGCAATAGTGTTTGTTGCACTTCTCGCATTTTGTCTAGTGTTCTTTTTTGGTATGGTGCCATTTAGCAACCCAATTGCACCGCGCTATTTTACCATCTGTTATTTATTATCCGGTATTTTGCTGATCAATGTACTGTTCGAAGCTAATCTTCGTCCGTTGATTCGAAAGATAAGCCTATGGACAGTAGGGATTGCTTTTATTTCTGGGCATTTTTGGATATATCCGCCGAGCATCGCTCAAGGCTGGGACAGTACTTTGGCTCATTTGTTTTACTTTAAACAAGAGGAGCAGATGTTACGCTACCTCGAAGAAGCGCAATTGTCGGTCGCCGATATTGGCTCTAATGTACAGATACGTACGAGTGATCTATTCTTTACAAAACCGGATACAGATTACGATGTGCCGTTCGCGCCTTTAGACCTTGAAGCAAATACCTATGTACTGTTCTCGAATATCGAAAATAGAACCGGTGACGAGGCAATTCAAACATTACAAGAAAACTGGATTCCGGTGAAGAAGTTTTCTCGATTTGGTGTGTTCTTAACCTTGTATAAGAATCCGGCGACCCCATAACTTTCTTAACAATAGATGCACATTTATTGTTAATTACTTTATGAAGATGTGGTTTTGATTTTTATACCGAAATTTTATATTGCGTAGTCACACCTACAGCTATGTCAGAAACGAAATATACCGAAGAAAACATACGTTCTCTCGATTGGAAAGAACACATTCGTATGCGTCCCGGGATGTATATCGGGAAATTAGGAGATGGCTCATCGCCAGATGATGGGATCTATATCCTTCTCAAAGAGGTGATCGATAACTGTATCGACGAATTTGTAATGGGCTCCGGTAAGACCATCGAAGTTCGAATTAAAGAAAAAGAGGTTAGAGTGCGCGATTATGGTCGTGGGATTCCATTAGGGAAAGTGGTTGATGTAGTCTCTAAAATGAATACCGGCGGTAAGTACGATTCGCGTGCCTTCAAAAAGTCGGTTGGCTTGAATGGGGTTGGTACCAAGGCAGTAAATGCGCTCTCGGCTTATTTTAAAGTAGAATCGGTTCGTGACAATCAAATAAAGACTGCCGAATTCGAATTGGGGGAGTTGAAAAATGATGCCGACACCGAATCAACCAGTAAACGCAAAGGGACTAAGGTTAGCTTTATACCCGATGAGTCTATCTTTAAGAATTTTAAGTTTAGAACGGAGTACGTAGAGCGAATGCTTAAGAATTACGTCTATTTGAATCCGGGATTGACGATCGATTTTAATGGGACCAAGTTCTATTCTGAAAATGGATTAAAGGATCTTTTACAAGAAAATATTTCCGAAGAAGATATGCTTTATCCCATCATACATTTGAGAGGAGATGATATTGAGGTTGCCATTACCCATAGTCGTACCCAGTACAGCGAAGAGTATCACAGCTTTGTGAATGGACAAAACACTACCCAAGGTGGAACTCATTTAGCTGCTTTTCGTGAAGCACTCGTAAAAACGGTGCGGGAGTTCTACGGAAAGAATTACGATGCGAGCGATGTGCGTAAATCGATCGTCGCTGCTATAAGCATTAAAGTGATGGAACCTGTTTTTGAAAGTCAGACAAAAACAAAACTCGGTTCTACCGATATGGGCGGTGATCTTCCTACTGTACGGACCTTTATAAACGATTTTGTTAAAAGACAATTAGACAACTACTTACATAAGAACCCGGAAACTGCTGAAAAAATTCAGAAGAAGATCGTTCAAGCCGAGCGTGAACGAAAGGAACTAAGCGGCATTCGCAAATTAGCGCGTGATCGAGCCAAGAAAGCGAGTCTGCATAATAAAAAACTACGCGATTGCCGGGTGCATTTAGGCGATACCAAGAAGGAAGGGAATCTAGATTCAACCTTGTTCATTACTGAGGGGGACTCGGCGAGTGGAAGTATCACTAAAAGTCGCGATGTGAATACACAAGCGGTCTTTAGCTTAAAAGGAAAGCCTTTGAACAGCTACGGGCTTTCGAAGAAGATCGTGTACGAGAATGAAGAATTCAATTTGTTGCAGGCGGCGTTAAATATCGAAGACTCTATGGAGGATTTACGATATAATAATATTGTGATCGCTACCGATGCCGATGTAGATGGGATGCACATTCGATTGTTATTGATCACTTTTTTTCTTCAGTTCTTCCCGGAACTTATAAAGGAAGGCCATCTATACATTCTACAAACACCGTTGTTTAGAGTTCGAAATAAGAAGGAAACGATTTATTGCTATTCCGAAGAAGAGCGAGTCGCTGCTATTGAAAAACTAAAACCAAAACCAGAAATTACTCGATTTAAGGGGTTGGGTGAAATATCTCCGGATGAATTTGTACACTTTATAGGCGAAGATATTCGCTTAGACCCTGTGATGTTGGATAAAGCTATGAGTATTGATGAATTATTAAAATTCTACATGGGGAAAAATACACCCGACAGACAAGAATTTATCATTGAAAACCTAAAAGTTGAATTGGACAAAGTAGAAGACGCATGAGCGAAGACCTTAATCCGAACGAAGAAGAGCAACAAAAGGGACCGGATTATCTTGGCGAAGACGAAGATACCTCTGGAGACACCATAACCAAGGTCACGGGTATGTACCGTGATTGGTTCTTAGATTATGCCAGTTATGTGATACTGGAACGGGCTGTACCTGCTATCGAAGATGGTTTTAAACCTGTACAGCGGCGCATCATGCATAGTATGAAAGACCTGGACGATGGGCGGTATAATAAAGTCGCGAACATCGTTGGACATACCATGCAGTATCATCCCCATGGGGACGCGAGTATCGCCGACGCAATGGTTCAGATTGGTCAAAAAGATCTGTTAATCGATACGCAAGGAAACTGGGGTAATATACTTACAGGCGATAGAGCGGCGGCTTCTCGATATATCGAAGCCCGACTTTCAAAATTTGCCTTAGACGTAGTCTATAATCCAAAAATAACCGGATGGCAAGCCTCCTATGATGGTAGAAAGAAGGAGCCGATCAATCTTCCGGTAATGTTCCCCTTATTATTGGCGCAAGGGGCAGAGGGTATTGCTGTAGGTCTTTCTACAAAGATACTTCCGCATAATTTTTTGGAACTGATCGATTCTTCCATTAAACATTTACAAGGTAAGCGCTTTACCTTATATCCCGATTTTCCAACCGGAGGCATTATTGATATTAGCAATTATAATGATGGTCTACGCGGCGGAAAAATTCGTAGTAGGGCACGTATCAATCAGCATGATAAAAATACGCTGGTGATTAACGAAATTCCATTTGGAACAACGACCAGTTCGTTGATCGATTCTATACTGAAGGCGAACGACAAAGGAAAGATCAAGATCAAAAAGATCGAGGATAATACTGCTGCCGAGGTAGAAATCTTGGTGCATATTCCCAGTGGTATTTCGCCTGATAAAACTATAGATGCCTTATATGCATTTACGGCTTGCGAAACTTCCATTTCTCCTCTAGGTTGTGTGATCGAGGATAATAAGCCACTCTTTATTGGAGTTACGGAAATGCTAAAACGATCTACCGATCGTACCGTAGAATTATTAAAAAGTGAACTTGAGATCCAATTGGAAGAGTTGGAAGCACAATGGCACTTTTCTTCCTTAGAACGTATTTTTATTGAAAACCGTATTTACCGTGATATAGAAGAGGAGGAGACTTGGGATGGAGTGATTGCGGCCATCGATAAAGGATTAAAACCCCATACCAAGCACTTAAAAAGAGCAGTGACCGAAGAGGACATCGTTCGGCTTACCGAAATACGAATAAAACGTATCTCTAAATTTGACATTGACAAAGCCCAGCAGAAAATTGCTTCCTTAGAAGACGAGATTGCCAAGGTAAAGCACAACCTTGAAAACTTGATCGACTATGCGATTGCCTATTTTAAAAGGCTAAAGAAAGACTACGGAGAAGGAAAGGAGCGTAAGTCTGAGATTCGTGTTTTCGATGATATTGAAGCTACCAAGGTCGTTATTCGCAATACCAAGCTATATGTAAATAGGGAAGAAGGCTTTGTGGGAACGAGCTTGCGCAAAGATGAATACGTAACAGATTGCAGCGATATCGACAACATAATCGTCTTTACCAACGAAGGTAAAATGATGGTATCGAAAGTGGATTCCAAGACCTTTGTTGGGAAAGGAATTATTCATGTGGCTGTTTTTAAGAAGAAGGATAAGCGTACCATTTATAATATGATCTATCGAGATGGTACAAAAGGGGCTACTTATGTGAAGCGGTTTGCAGTGACTTCGGTTACTCGTGATAAAGAATATGACCTCACACAAGGCACGAAAGGCAGTAAAGTACTATATTTTACAGCCAACCCCAACGGTGAGGCTGAGGTCGTAACTGTTTTATTGCGACAAACAGGTAGTATTAAGAAATTAAAGTTTGATCTTGATTTTGCAGATCAGTTGGTGAAGGGGAGAGGCTCTAAGGGAAATATAGTAACCAAATATTCAGTAAAACGAATTGAACTTAAGGAAAAAGGACTCTCCACTCTCAAGCCTCGTAAAATATGGTTTGATGAAACCGTACAGCGACTCAATGTTGATGCTCGAGGAGAGTTATTGGGCGAGTTTACTAGCGAAGACCGCATCTTAATCGTTAATCAGCGAGCGATGGTAAAAACAGTGATACCAGAGCTCACCTTGCGGTTCGATGATGATATGATCGTATTAGAAAAATGGGAGCCCAAGAAACCATTGTCAGCGATCTATTGGGAAGGAGAAAAAGAATTATATTATGTAAAACGTTTTCTTATTGAAAATCCCGATAAGGAAGAACTAATTATTACCGAGCATCCAAAATCGTATTTAGAACGAATATTTACCGATCACAGGCCTGTGGCCGAAGTAGTATTTGTAAAGGAACGCGGTAAGGAGCGTAAGGACAATGAAGAAATTAGCTTGGAAGATTTTATCGCGGTAAAAGGAATTACAGCCATGGGAAATCAGCTTACCAAAGATAAAGTATTGGAGATCAATGAGCTTTCAGCTTTACCTTATGAGGCTCCGGAACAAGTATCTGCCGAAGATATGGATGTTGTAGATGAGGAGGATGTTGCTTCGGAAGAGGGTGCTTCCGAAGATAATACAACAAATAATGAGTCGTCGAAAGGTGATGGTGAACAAACCATGCTCTTTTAAGAAACATTAGTTATGGCCGGATTTTTACAAGAGTTCAAAAATTTTGCGATCAAAGGGAATATGATCGATATGGCGGTGGGTATTATAATCGGGACCGCTTTCAACAACGTGGTAAATACGTTGGTAAAGAAAATTGTGATGCCGCCCCTTTCATTGCTTACCAATGGTGTAAATCTTGCCAATAAAAAGCACATATTGCGCAAGGCTACAGATACTTCCGAAGAAATTGCAATTGGTTATGGCGAACTCTTAGAGGTGTTGATCGATTTTACGGTTATTGCCTTTACCATATTTGTTGTTATAAAATTTATGAATCGATTTAAGAAGAAGGCAGAAGACCCTAAAAACAAGGAGGTCGAAACTCCAAAGAACATAGAACTGCTTTCAAATATTGAACGATTAATGGCAGAACAGAACAGTCTTCTTGGCAAAAGGCTTGGAAAAAAATGATATTCACTTGATTTGTAGGAATTATCGTATATATTTGTAAGCCCTAAACTCTTAACCTAAGCGGTTTATTACCGCAATTATTACATGCTACACGCAGTCCCCAAAAAGAACTATTGGATCTCCTCTGCCGTACTTCTATTTGTATTGGTTATAAGTATTGTCTTATACTACAAAGCCAACCAAAAATTAGCCGAAGAATACGAAGACCAGGTGCATACCGTGGGCTCGTTAGCACTTACCGAATTTGAACGAACCGTTCGAAATAACATAAAATCCTTAGAACATTTACGCGATCGTATCGAAGAGAGTGATGGTGCGTTCATGAACTATTTTGAGTCGGATGCCAATCGGATCATAGCAAAACATTCTGCCTTAAAATTTATAGAATGGATCGATAAGGACGGTATTATTCAACGTATTACACCTTTAGAAGGCAATACAGAGGCGCTTTTTCTAGATATTAAAAAAATTGGCTACCGATATGACGAATGGATCACGAATAGTTTAAATGACAAGACCAATATTACACCTTGGGTGGCACTTACTCAAAAAGGGGAGGCTTTTTTAATCGATATTCCCATATTTGTGGAAGGTGAGTTCTACGGCACGGTTACCGCCGGTATGGACTTTAAGAAACAATTTAACGCCATTAGTGAGTCGCTACAGGATCATGCAATCTTAATTCGCGACGAGACCGGCGCTCCGTTTTACGGATTTAATAATCCGAAACCATCTGAGTTTCCTGATGATCGCATCTTTAGTAGTCAGCTTAGACCCATCTCTAATTTAGGCGAGTCCTGGGATTTTCAGTTGTTATATAGTGATAACGCGCTGTATAAGGAGCGAAACTTTATTCAAAAAGCAGCCTTGATCTTTGGTTTGGTGTTATCGGTTATCACGAGTTTACTTGTGTTCTTTTTCCTAAAATCAAGACATGACGCCCTAGTGCAGGAAACCAACAATACTAGGTTAAGCAAATTGAACCAAGAGCTCATTCAACAAAAAAAAGCAGCGCAATTGGCGTCTTCGGCTAAATCAGATTTCTTATCGAACATGAGCCATGAGATTAGAACACCGCTAAACGCAATTCTTGGTTTTACCGACATCTTACAAACTAAGAACTTACTTAAGAAGGAACGATTGTACTTGAACTTGATGCGAAACTCGGCACAAACCTTATTAGGGCTCGTAAATGATATCCTCGATATTGATAAGATCGAATCGGGTAAGATGGAAATTAGAAGCGAAACCTTTAAACCTTCCGACCGCCTTCAAAAAGTCCTCACTACCTATTATCCACAACTCAAGGAGCAAGGTCTGGAGCTGCATTCTAATATTTCGGTCTCTTCCAAAATATCGGTCAAAGGGGATGCTTCCAAGTTCGATCAGATCGCAACCAACCTAATTACCAACGCTATAAAATTCACACCTAGTGGTTCTATTACGATCGATTACAACGAGACTGTTATAGATAAAAAGGTTCATATTACCTATACGGTAAAGGATACCGGCGTGGGGATTCCGAAGCAAAAATTAGACAATATTTTTGAACGCTTTATCCAACTAGAGAACGGTACACGTAAAAAGCACGAAGGAGGAGGATTGGGATTATCGATCACTCGTGAGCTGGTCGGATTGTTAAATGGAACTATAGATGTTGAAAGTGAGTTACACCTAGGAACATCCTTTACAGTTTCGCTTCCTTTTGAAGTATCGGAGGCAGCAGCAGAACCCATACCCAAAAAGATCCAAAAAAATCTGTCGCATATCAGTTGTCTTATCGTAGACGATAACCGTATCAATAGAATGATTTTATACAATATTCTATTGCAAACCGGTATAAAAAGCGAAAGTGTTTCGAGTGGAGTAGAGGCGCTGGAAAAAGTCAAGCAGCGATCGTATGACGTTGTGTTTATGGACATCCACATGCCGGAGATGGACGGCTTTGAAACTGCGACTCATATCTTGCAATTACAAGAGGATGTGGCCATTATTGGACTCTCTGCAGATGTTACGGTAGAGGCGGTTCGTCGAGGCAAATTGAGCGGAATGGTAGATTATTTAACCAAGCCTATAAATAAGACCGAACTTTTTGCTGCATTACAACGACTCACATTGGAAAAATCGGTGCTTCAAGAAGCAGAAGCAGAGGCTAGACAGGAATAAGGACCAATTACAAATTGTCGTTGAACCTCTTTACGAATTAAAGGATGTTGCTTCAGTTTTTTGATTCACTTATCTTTTACTGAATTGCTTTATCTGCCTTTTTCCTTCGGAACGGATTTCGATAAAATACAAGCCAGTAGGAAAATCGGAAACATCGATATGATCGACATTCCCTTCCGAAGAAAATAAACGACTTCCTAACATAGTATAGACAGTTACCGAAGAAATAGGAGTGCCTAGTGCATTTATTTGCAATACTTCGCTGGTCGGATTAGGAAATACCGTAAAGACCGTTTCGGCAGTGTCATTAACCCCTAAAAAAGGCGTTTTTTGAAACTCCATTCCGAAACCGGGGCCAAATTCCATTAACAGAAAATCTCCAAAATAGAAGATATATAAGAATTCTTCATAGTGGTCATTGAAATGGTTAAAGTAAGAGGTTTCAAAATTAGTATAATCTTCATTATTACAGTCGTTCGTAGTAGGTGTAAAGACTTCGTGAACATAATACTCCATGGTTTCATCGTACACAAATGTTCCGGTAAACGTATTGCAAGCCGCAATCCCTTCAAAGGTAAAATCATCATTGATTGTAATTGTGGGATTTTGAGGTGCGTCTTCATTGGTGATCGGTACTGCCGGTACGAGATCGGCAGTAAACGCACGTAAATACCAGGTTCCTACAATTTCCGGATCTTGGGCCACTGATCGGAATATGGTACCTATAACAAGGCACAAAAACAAAAACTTCTTCATGGTAGCTACGATTTGATCTATAATAAAGATAGTCAATTCTCTGTAATTGATGTAAGCACAGTTTCCGAAGCAATAATATCACTTCCAAAGGTAGCTATTACGAACTGCTTGGTTTGCCCAACACCTCTTCTTCCTCATCTTCATCCGGCAGCTGTGACACGATATCGCTGGTCTTCTGACGGTATTTCATATTAATGAATTCGATAAACAACGAGAAAGCTATGGTAAAGTAGAGGTATCCCTTCGGAATAACACCCACTTCGCTTCCAAATACCGATAAGTGCGATAAATGCGCGCCTTCGGCAATAAGCATAAACCCAATTAAGATCAAGAATGCGAGTCCGAGCAGTTGCACCGTAGGATGTTCATTTACGAATCGACCTACCGGATTTGCGAATACCATCATGATAATTACAGAAACCACCACAGCAATGATCATAATGATCAAGGCATCGTTGGGGTTTTCGCTAATACCGTTGGTCATCCCCACTGCCGTAAGAATGGAATCGAATGAAAAAACGATATTGATCAAACATATCTGAATGATCGCCTTCGTAAGGGTCGTAGCACGTCCTTTTTTAACTTCGCGCTCATCATGCCCTTTGTCCTCCACTTTTTCATGAATTTCACTGGTGCTTTTGTACAATAAGAACAGGCCACCAAGCAATAAGATTAGGCCTTGGCCGCTAATTCCCGCTTTAAGCCACGGCAGATTAATATGCCAAAACGGCGCTTCCATGGCCACCAACCAGGAAATTCCGAAGAGCAAGATAATACGAATACCCATTGCCATAACAAGGCCGATGTTCGTAGCTCTTTTTTGATGTTCTTTTTTTAGTTTCCCGGCAGCCAGCGAAATGAATATAATGTTGTCGATCCCGAGAACGATCTCGAGAAAGGTTAAGGTAAGCAGTGCTACCAGTGCATCGGGCGAAGTTAAGATATCGAACATTAGTTAATTTTTTTGGCGGTTCCTTTTTGTTTTTGCGAAGCTCCTACCACCTTATATTCGAACGTATAGGTGTCACCTTCAGTCTTAAGAATCTTCATATGGATGGCCTTCTCTTCTTCTTTATTCTTCGGATTCAGTTGTTTTACGATGTATTCGCAATCGTTGATCCATCGAACCGATGATGTGTCGGCCTTTCCTCGAAAATAATCAATTTCTATAGAATCGTTTCGAACAAATGTGGTTTTCAATAGCTCGGTTCCAACAAGTGTCTCGAATTCAAAAGTACCCGTTTTAAATGCTTCGCAATTACGCTCAACGTTATAGCAGCTTGTACAGAACAGACATAGTAGGAATAGGAAAAGAAATCGCATTGTAGAGTTTTACGCGAATTTCTGAAAATTTTAGCAAATCCACTTACTTTTCGTAGGCTTTAAAGCTACCATCGGTATAAAAAATTACAATACGCTCTATTTTATTTGTTGCAGCCGAAATATCTTTTTTTTCTTCGGAAGGGGACTTCGGAAGTGATTGTGGTATTTCTGAAGCGATCGTAGTGTTTTTTTTGGGAGCCGGCACCGTTGTTTCCGAGCGTGAAATTTCTAAAGAGGTTTCTTGCTGAGCAGGGAAGGTCCCTTTTCCATTTAGCAACCAATACAATTCTACTTCCGGAAATTCCTGAACAACTTTCATCACAAATTCTAAACTCGGTTTATTTCTACCCGACAAGATGTGTGAAATAGTGGACCTGTTAAAATCGATTTGCTCTGAAAATGCAGTGGCCGAAATACTGTAATATTCGAGTATTTTTTCAAGCCTTTTTGCAAAATCAGCGCTGTTTACCATTGTAGTAGTGGTCTTTCTTTAAAAACGATTACAAATGTAAATTATTATAGCTTCCGAAGCAATTAATTATAACATATCACCTATTTTAAATTAAATTAAAACATTAAGTAAAATATTATAAAAGACTGAAAATAAGCTATCAATGTATTTAATATGAGTTCTTGTTAATTTTTGTTGCCAACGATAGACATAAATTGTCAGTTTGTGTTTACAAGTGTATACAATAGACCTTATTTTATTGTTTACAATTGTAAACAAGTAGATGTTTACCTTTGTCAACACACAATTAAAATATGAATATTAGTACGTGGTATAAACAACATTATGAGTCCAGGATCAAAGGGCGATATGTAACACTAGAACAGCTGCAACCTATTTTCGAATCCTACTCCTCTAACGTAGAAATTTCGACCGTAGGAACTTCAGAAAAAGGGATATCAATACCGATGTTAAAAATTGGTAAGGGAAAAAAGGTTGTTTTAGCGTGGTCCCAAATGCACGGAAACGAATCGACTACCACAAAAGCAGTGCTCGATCTTTTGCTATTTTTAGATCAGGACGAATATTTTACTTCCGAAGTAAAGCACTTTTTAAAGAGCTATACCTTTTATGTACTTCCAATTCTTAATCCCGATGGCGCTATTCGCTATACACGGCTAAATGCGAACGACGTAGATCTAAACAGGGATGCCAAATCACGTAATCAACAAGAAAGCAAGGTGCTTTACGACGTATTCAACAACGTAGAGCCCGATCTTTGCCTTAATTTACACGATCAACGTACTATTTATGGATTGCCTACCGGATTGCCCGCGACGGTTTCATTCTTAGCACCATCGGCCGACCCGTCACGTAGTTTAACCGCTGCTCGTAAAAAGGCGATGAGGCATATAGAGCGGATGAATGCGGCGCTGCAACAAATTATTCCTGGTCAAGTAGGTCGATATGATGACTCTTTTAATGAAAACTGTGTGGGTGATCATTTTCAGCAAGCCGGCGTACCAACTATTTTATTTGAAGCAGGGCATTATCCAAACGATTATGATCGTGAAAAGACAAGAGAATTCATATTCTATGCGTTTCTAGCACTTTTTAAAATGGACAACCTCATAGGTACATCGGGTGCACATATGGAGTATTTTAACATCCCTGAGAATCAGGCGAACTGGAAAGACATTATTATTAGAGAGGTACGTCCGCCGGGCCATCAAGCCGTGATGTCTATAGCGATTCAGTATGCCGAAGAGCTTCAAGACGACGCTATTAACTTCGTACCTCGTATCGATTTAATTGGTAATCTGGATGCATTTAAGGGACATGTTGAAATTCAGGGACATGGGGCTACTATTTTATTAAATTCTCAAGAAAATATCGCTGTTGGTACAGAAGTGTTATCGATTAGTGATAAAAACAACCCATCTATTACTTTTTTTTCAGCATAATAGTTTCCTATACCAATAAAACACATTATTTTTGCTGAAAAACTCCTTAATGGCAAAATTTAAGTTAGACGATACCGATCATAATATTCTAGACATGTTGATCGAGAACACGAGAACGCCTTTTACCGATATAGCTAAGAAACTTCAAATATCTGCTGGAACCGTGCACGTACGTGTAAAAAAGATGGAGGAAGCAGGAATTATTACAGGCTCTTCCTTGCGATTAGACTACCAAAAACTTGGGTACTCCTTTATTGCATATGTTGGTATTTTTTTACATAAAACTTCACAAACGCAATTTGTTTTAGAACGTATAAATGAAATACCCTATATTACGGTAGCACATGTAACGACCGGCAAGTTCAATATCTTTTGTAAGATACGGGCTAGAAATACCAGTCATGCGAAAGAGATCATATATTTGATTGATGATATAGAAGGTGTAACCCGTACTGAAACCATGATCTCACTTGAAGAAAGTATAAATGATAAGAAACGGTTAATGCATTCGATCTTTAAAGACATTGATTAAGGGTTATTTATCCTTTTAAAATTAATAAAACCCGATGTTTTGTAACAGCGGGTTTTTTTTATACGCAAACGTAAAATTAGCTTTCCATAACCTTAACATAGTTTAATAAAACATTAATACCGAAACTTTGGTATGGCCTGTCTTTACTGGTATATTAGTAATAGTAAAAATTAATAATAACTATAAAGAAAGAACGAATTATGGATAAGAGAATAGCAATATTAGCAACAAACGGATTTGAAGAATCTGAATTAAAATCTCCAAAAGAAGCCATGGAGGCCGAAGGATTTAAAGTAGATATCGTGAGCGAAGAAAGCGGAACGATCAAAGCTTGGGCCGATGGAAACTGGAGCAATGAATATACCGTAGATAAAACCTTAGATCAAGTAAATTCTAAGCAGTACAATGCATTAGTATTACCCGGTGGTGTAATTAACCCGGATAAGTTGCGTAGAAATGAAGACGCATTAGTCTTTGTACGCGATTTCTTTAAAGAGAAAAAGCCAGTAGCAGCTATCTGTCACGCACCATGGACCTTGATCTCTGCCGATGTAGTAAAAGGAAGAAAAATGACCTCATTCAACTCTATTAAAGACGATCTGGTAAATGCCGGAGCTAATTGGGTGGATGAAGAGGTTGTAGTCGATGAAGGATTTGTAACTAGTAGAAATCCGGACGATCTTCCAGCATTTAATTCTAAATTGGTCGAAGAGATCAAAGAAGGTAAGCATGAATTACAACATGCCTAATAACTAGTAACTATTAACAAAAAAGAGGCGATAAATCGCCTCTTTTTTTTATTCCTCTTCGTCTAATTTTTTATCCGGTAATTCTGAAATTGGCTCGTTGAAGTCATTATCGTCATAATCCTCTTCATCAAAATTTGCCATCGAGTTTTCGAGTTTAGAACTTACCTTCACGAGGTAGATGGTATCATCGGTACGAACTTCTACCGCTTCGACGGTCTCATTCTTTGCATTTTTAAATACGATCACATGGTCATCGTCATATCCGTCGGGATATTTCTCTACCAAAAGCGACAGTATTTCGGGAGTAAGCTTCTTAAAATCGACTATAATTCGTTTCATCTTGTAATTGATTGTTGATGGTTTGTCGGGTTTAAA
>NZ_QOLC01000095.1 GCF_003333325.1 Candidatus Ulvibacter alkanivorans
TGTGCGTAAAGTGTGCGTAAAATTGGCTACCTTTAATTGCAAAAATTTTACTTATGGCACGAGCGAGACTTACCTTGGACACCCGGAAAAAATCAAAAAATTCTGATGGTTTTTATCCTATCGTCATTCGTATTTTTCATCGAAAGCCACGGATGATTCGTATGGATACAAATACGTCAATTTGCGGATGGGACAGCATTAATATGGAATTGAAAAAATCTGCTAATGCCAATAGAGATTTAGACTGTGATAAAGTTAACGTGGAACTTTATGATAAACTACACGCCGCTAAATCAATAATAAATGAATTGGGCGATACTATCGATAACATTGGCGTGGATATTTTGATTGAGAACATTAAAAAGACCTGGGATAATTCATTGGATTCCGAATTAAAAAAGAATCTATCTAATCCACTCACAATAAATGAATGGTCAAAGGTTCTTATAAGCAGGAAGTTGAAGGAAGAAGAACCTGGTACGGCGAAATGGTATAAGGATTCAATTAGCGCGATTACAAAATTTAATGAAGGGCAACCTCTTAAATTCTTTGAGTTGACGGTAACGTTTTTGAAAGAGTTTGAATCAGAACATAAGGCTAAAGGCAATTCCAATAATACCATAAGTTCTTACTTGCGTGGGGTCAGAGCTATATATAATAGTGCAATCAAAGAAGATAAGTACATCCCTGAAAAAAATCCTTTTCTCTTTTATAAGATTCCAACTACTCGAAGGACTAAAAAGAAGGCTCTTCCCAAGGAAAATTTTGCCACTATTCGCGAGCTGGATTATCCTGTTGGAAGCAATCTATTCCACACCAAAAATTATCTTTTGAGTATGTTTAACTGTCGAGGGATGAACTTAATCGACCTTGCAAAACTAAAAGTTCGGGATATCAAGCAGGGTAGGATTTTTTATGGCCGAAGTAAAACCGACGACCCACTATCAGTTAAAATCACTAAAGAGCTGCGTTCGATACTTGACTATTATACCGTTGGTAAGGAACCGAATGATTTTATTTTTCCTATTGGCTATGACGGTTCTGTAGCTACATTTAAAAAATACCGTTCCGACCGCAGATTGGTTAATAAATTGTGTAAGATAATTGCGAAAGATGCTAATTTGAATGTTCCACTAACATCTTACTACGTTAGGCATTCTTGGGCTACGATTGCAAAAAATATGGGCATATCTACGGAAATAATAAGCGAAGGGCTTGGACACCATACCTTGAGAACAACGGAAATTTATCTCAAAAGTTTCGATAATGAGGTGCTGGATGATGCGAATGAATTAATAGTCGCATAACCGAAGTTATTCAAATGTCTCTAAGTTGATTTGGATAATTTTTAATGCGGCAACCTATCCCTAATCAGACCATATAAAAAAGTTCCAACCACAGCCCCAAAAATCACAATCAAAATAGAAATATATCCTGCGCCTACCAATACATACATAGGCCCAGGGCAAGCCCCTGCCAATGCCCAGCCCAAACCGAAAATGATACCGCCAATGAGATATCGAGCGACACTTTTGTTCTTGGGTTTCAAACTTATTTCGCTACCAACTCAACGCCGTGGAACGCAACCTGGGCCACATCGAGGCCATGGCGCGCATGTTCGGGGCAACGGACTTCCCCCTGCTCCGAAAATACCTCAAGCGGCTGTGGGTCGCCCAAGAGGTCGCCCGCCAGCAGCGGTACATGTACGACACCGCATCGTTTCCCCGTCCCAGCCGCACGTTAGGCCCATCGTCAGGGGCAAGCAGGGCAGGCCCGTGGAGTTCGGGGCCAAGCTCGGCCTCTCGCACTTTGACGGGCACATGGCCGCCGACACCCTTAGCCGGGACGCCTACAACGAATCGGACGACCTGAAGGGACAGGCCGAAGCCTACAGGGCGCTTTTCGGCCATTGGCCCGAGCTGATCCAGGCCGACAAGATCTACGCCACCAACGAAAACAGGAAATGGTGCCGGGAGAACGGCATACGCCTGACGGCGACACCGAAGGGGCGGCCCGTGGAAAAAACGAGGCGGAAGAAGGCCAGGGAAAGGGAGGAATACGCCGACAGGAACGCCATCGAGGGGCGCATCGGCAACGCGAAGCAGGTGCTGTCGCTCAACCAGATCAGGGCAAAGTTGAGGGAGACCTCCGAATCATGGATAGGGGCGACGCTCTTCGTACTGAACCTGTCCGTCCTCGCACAAAAATCGGCTTTACTTTTTGAGCAAGCCCTAACTACTGACCTTTAATATAGAACTCGTTTAAACTTTTAATAGGATAAGGGCGAAAGTTAAATAATGCCAATTCAGCCAGGATTCATCCAAGGTATCAAACCTGACCAAAAGGGTCCTGAAGCTATCTACCCAAGCAAAACATCTTTCATTGACAAAGCGCTGGTCATAAACCTGTTGGTTAAAATCCCTTTTCCTTCCACGCTTTTTCCTTTTTCTGTTCCTAAGGTTCTCTACAATGTCAGGCGTCATTTTCCTTCGTTGTATGGCTCGCCTAAAAGACTTGCTGTCAAAGCCTTTGTCGGCATTTTGGATGCTGTTCTCCAAGCAAAGGCCACATGCGTTGAGTTGCCTTACCATACTTGCGTACTGGGGAACAATCCCTTACAGGTCATTGTGGTTCCCACTGATGATGCCCCCATTGGCAATGGGTATCCCTTTTCCATCGGTCATGACCAAAATGTTCGAGGTACGCCCCCTCTTGCGGTGTTGGTAAGCCACACTTTGGGCCGCCTTTTTTACCAGGCTATGGGTGCCGTCGAGGTTCAATTTTTCCGTGTCCAATTTGTCTTTTTGTATCTCCAAATAGGTATGGAACATTTCCTCGAACACCCCACATCTGCACCATTTACGATAACAGTAATAGACCGTTTGCCAAGAAAACGGCGGGGCAATACCCTCTATATCAATGAACAAAAATTGCCATTGGCTTCCCGTTTTGAGTTTATGGACGATGCACTTAAAGATATCGGCCATGTCAAACCGGCTCTTAAAACCCCTATTGTTTTTTGCAATAAAGGGCAAAACACAGTTTTCCAATTCGTTTTCTGTTAACTTTGCGTACTTGCAGTTCATCTTTTTGTAATTTATTGGTTCTCAACTCTAAATTACTTATTTTGAACTGCTTTTTATTTTTCGAAAAAGTTTAAATCACTTCATATTTATTTCTTCAAGGCAAGAAGTACCGATTTTTTACAGAATTTAGCAGTTTATTTGTAGGGACTATGAAGTTACTTATTGTTGAAGACGAGATCCAATTACTAAAATCCCTTGAAGATTTTGCATCGAAGGAATCTTATTTTTATGATTCTGTTGCAACCCTTCAGGGCGCATTGGAAAGGGTCGACCTCTATGATTACGACTGTATTGTACTGGACATCAACTTACCTGACGGTAACGGGTTCGAACTCTTGGAAATTCTGTACCGAAAGGAAAAAAGCCATGGGGTAATTATACTATCGGCACGCGATTCATTGGAAGACAAACTGAAGGGCCTAGGATTGGGCGCCGATGATTATTTGACCAAACCGTTTTATTTTTCTGAACTTGATGCTCGAATAAAAGCTATTATACGCAGAAAACAATTCAAGACCAACAAACTGGTCAATTTTGCAAACCTGGTCGTCGACCCTGATCAACATCAAGTCGGACTAAATGATCTGGAAAATAGTATTTCCCTTACCAAAAAAGAATTTGCCATACTTACTCATTTGATCAATAATCATAAAAGGGTTCTAACCAAAGTTGCATTGGCCGAATACATATGGGGTGATTACGTAGATGAAGCACAAAGCTTTGACTTTCTATTTTCCCAAATTAAAAACCTTCGACGAAAATTGGTCAAGGCCGGAGCCGAAGTTGAAATCAGAAATATATATGGTGTCGGGTATCAAATCGAGGAAATATGAAGCTCCTTAACTATACCTCCCGTATTCAACTTGTTCTCTTCCTGATCCTCTTTGGGATCTTTTCGGTATTGTTTTTTTTGGTATTGAGTTGGAATGTACTGCAAAATGTAGATGAAGTATTGTTTAACCGGAAAATGAATCTTTTGGTGTATCTTAAGGAAAATCCCCGGGCGCCCTTTGTGGAAGACAATCCGCTGGACGATTTTACTTTTTATCCCATAGATAAAGAAACCTTTCAAAAAAGAAAGGAGGTATATACAGACACCCTCGTTTACGAACCGGTGGATGACGAACTGGACGAATACCGTAAACTCAGTGCCCATGTAAAACTACATGGAGACTATTACAGGCTGGAAATCGTAAAACCCCACCTGGAAGTAACTGAAATAATAAGTACCATCGCCATTACCTTGGGAGGATTGCTCTTAGGTATAACTTTGTGTTACTATCTGTCACAACGCTTTATATCCAAAAAGATATGGAACCCTTTCTACGAAATGCTTGAGAAATTGAGGCATTATCGGTTGGATAAGCAGCAAACACCAGTTCTCTCACCTTCCCGGATCGATGAATTCCAAACCCTCTGGGATGCCATCACAGAACTCATGGAAAAAAACAAAGAAGTATTTGACAGCCAAAAACAGTTTATTGAAAATGCTTCCCACGAAATGCAAACACCTTTGTCTGTTATCCAATCACGTTTAGAAACCCTTATTAGCCTAGAACCAACATTTGACCAAGCAGCCATAATAGAAAGTATCATTAGATCGACACAACGTTTAAAAAAATTAAATAAGACCCTGTTGCTCCTATCTAAAATTGAAAACCGGCAATTTCTTCTTTCCGAAAAAATTCCTGTAAACGGAATCATCAACAAATCCCTAGTTTATTACGAAGAACAGAAAGGTGCACAAGGCATTGAGGTCACCATAAAAAAAGAGACTGAGCTGATTGTTCAGGGAAATGTAGTGCTTACCGAAATATTGATCCAGAATCTGCTTAAAAATGCCTTCCTGCACAATACCAAGGAAGGGAAGGTCATTATTTCCATAATGAAAAACAGGCTTTCCATCGTTAACACAGGAAGGCTAAAAGCCTTGGACAAAGAAAAATTGTTTCACCGTTTTTATAAACAGTCCGGCAACCCGGATACGTGGGGGCTGGGACTGGCCATTGCCCGCAAGATATCTGAAACAAGCGGATGGGGACTTCATTATCGTGAAGAAGAAGGGTTGCACATTTTTGAAGTGGATTTCGAATAACCAGAGTATCTTCCCGAATTCCTACAGATTCTAGTCATATACTTGTACTTGATAAATCATTAAACTAGTAATGAACAGAGCCGAAAAACAACTCATACTTATTTTGCTTATATTATTTTTAACAAGTAATATTGCTCTTTCTCAGAAAGATAATAAATCAGCTAATTACCCAAAGATAAAAAGCTACTTCAGTATTGTTCATCCAATTGCTACATTCACACGGAATGAAAATCATTTTAATTTTAGTGGTAGCTATAACGTAGGTTTCCCAGTTGGAATCAATTTTTTACAAAGTGATAAAATAGCTTATAGTATAGAATTTGTGCCTACGATTTCTGTTAATGACAATACAAGCAGCGTAACCGGTCTATTATTTCATCCTGGTGTTATCTACCGAAACATAGGAGGGTTTAATTTTTTAACCAGACTTGCTTTTAATACCAGTGGTCGTTATGGTTTTACAGCCGTTGTAAACAAACCAATAATAAAAAAGAAAAAGGTGACCTATTTTCTTGCAATACCCATTCCGTTTCGGTTTGGAAATGGGTTGCCTGCTTCCATAAATTTTGGTTTTCAAGTAGGGATGATTTTTTAGCATA
>NZ_QOLC01000094.1 GCF_003333325.1 Candidatus Ulvibacter alkanivorans
GCACGGAGTGCGATGTACTGGCCATTCGTATTCATTGAGACTCGTGATGGAAGGGGGACGGCCCTAGCCCTCCCCCTTCATCCTGGCCTGAAGCTTCCTGAGCTGGCTTTCCAGAGAAACGCTGACACTCGAGGCCATTGAGAAAAAGTTGAGCAGTGCCTTCAGATTACTGTCGCCCTTGCAAACAGCATGTATCCGCTGCCAGAGCGCCTGATTCACCAGCTGTAATCGCTGATTACGCTCCACCAGACCTTTCAGTTCCCAGTCCGCTTCCTGCTGATTCCGCTTTGCGAAAAGCTGTTGAAGCAGATAATACCCCACACTGCGCATCACAAATTCGTCACTGTTGGCAAACGGCAGGTGGTGGAGCGCCATCGGCTTGAGCTCCGAAAGCACAGGGCAGCCACTGGTAGCCATCTTGAGCCCCAGCAGAGAACGCAACGCCTCTTCCAGCGTCGTCTGCTTGAAATAGGAGCGGCGCTCATCCGTCACGGTTACATCCACTTTCTGATACGCGTCTTCCGCCTGAAACGCCTCTACGACCGGCAGAATCTCGGTTGCCGCCGGGCAATACGGGGTCTCGCCAGGCTTCAGCGGGCAGTTCGAACACTGACAGTGTTCGAGACGAACCCAGGCCGGCAGTGACTGACCCTGCGGCGGCGAGGAGGACTCCCCAGTTACCTTGAACTCGATATCACGGCCATCCTGAAATTTGAAATTGTAATTTATGTTCATTGGTATGCCCAGTTGAAGATTGCATCACCATGGTACAAAGAGATGATGGCACGGAACATGTTACTTGGAATGAACGTACTTTGAATAATGATGTTCCAACAACTTTTGATGATGACAGAGCTGGTGGAAAAGGCCATTTTGTTCCAAAACCTTCTGATGCATTAAAAAATTAAATTTTCTTTATCGTATTCATACCCAAATACTAGCAATTCATTAATGGGCTTCTTTTTTTCTTTATCTTGTAAAGAAAAATTGCTGGTAAAAGTGTATGGTAGCGCTGTTTTTGGAATTGAAGCTACAACCGTTCCTGTTGAAGTAA
>NZ_QOLC01000048.1 GCF_003333325.1 Candidatus Ulvibacter alkanivorans
ATATAATCAACGCATGTAGGTATTACTATGTATAATAATAATAAAGGCTTTACCCTCATCGAATTGATGGCTGTTGTGGCCATAATTGGTATTCTTGCTGTTGTTGCTTTACCACTGTACAATCACTATATAGAAAAAAGCAAACTTCACAGCGCACTTCCTGCTATAGGAACTTATAAAAATGATGTCGCCATGTGCTTTATGTGGAACGACAAAATGGACGACTGTAATGACGGACAAGAAGAAATTCATCCGGGAGATTTCAAAGATGATTATATTCTTGATATAACCATTGTTTCAGGCAACATCCTTTTAACAGTTGATGCTGAAAACCACTTCAGCAATATTTATCCAGTTAAAGTTATGTTCAGTCCAAGAAATCCAAACCCAGCAAGCTCAACTTTAAACTGGAATGTTTATTGTAACGATTATGACGCTGTTGGTGAAACCCACCTTTACAATGAATGTCAAGGCACCATTGCTGGTGGCGATTATGACGGAGGTGGAACTATTGATTTGGGTGATAATGGCTCAGCTATTTTAAACATTGAACTTTTATCAAATATAACCGCAGGTTATGATAACTCGTTCGGATATTACTACTCAGATTCTAACGGCGAGCCTTCTACTGGCTTCTTGCTTTTCAATAGCACTAAAGATCAACTTAATTCCGACACGACTTTCTTTGTTAGCACAAATAATAACGAAAATATTGGTTTCTTTTTAATTCCTAATGGTGGCAACTTAAATAATTATAGCAATGGCGATCAACTATTTTTCTTTGATGATTCCAATAATGGCTATATGGACGCTTTCTTTAATGGAAGTTTGGTAAATACTGCCGATGGAAATATACTTTTTTCTGATAGTAATTTGAATTTTGATGGCATTGACACTGAATTTAATAACTCTATACCCGGAAATTCTAACTGGGAAGATGTTATTGGCGGTGATAATGACAATGACGATTTAACTTTACAAATCAATATTCTTTAAATTAAAAAAGCGGGCTTTGCCCGCTTTAATCTTCTTT
>NZ_QOLC01000005.1 GCF_003333325.1 Candidatus Ulvibacter alkanivorans
AAATAGGTTAAAGCGGTAATTTATTAGATATTTTTTAATATTCAGAAAATTTTGTAATTTCGCAGAACTTCAGAAAAAACCAAAAAAAGAGTAAAACTATGGCATTCGACATTGAGATGATCAAAGAGGTATATTCACAAATGGCCGACCGTGTAGAAAAAGCACGTGAGCTAGTGGGTAAGCCCTTAACACTTTCAGAAAAAATATTGTATTCACATTTATGGGACGGTATGCCCAACAAGGCATTTACACGTGCAAAAGACTATGTTGATTTTGCGCCCGACCGTATCGCATGTCAGGATGCAACAGCTCAAATGGCCTTGTTACAATTTATGCAGGCAGGGAAAAAAAATGTAGCTGTACCTACCACCGTTCACTGTGATCACTTGATACAAGCAAAACAAGGGGCCGCTGCCGACCTAAAGCGTGCTAATGAAACCAGTAATGAAGTGTTCGATTTTCTCGAATCGGTTTCTAATAAATACGGAATTGGCTTTTGGAAACCGGGAGCAGGAATTATTCATCAAGTAGTACTGGAAAATTATGCATTTCCCGGCGGAATGATGATTGGTACCGATTCGCACACTGTGAATGCAGGCGGATTAGGAATGGTTGCCGTTGGAGTAGGTGGAGCAGATGCTGTCGATGTAATGGCAGGAATGCCTTGGGAACTGAAATTCCCAAAACTTATTGGTGTAAAACTTACAGGAGAATTAAATGGTTGGACCGCCTCTAAAGATGTAATTTTAAAAGTTGCCGGAATTCTTACCGTTAAAGGTGGAACCGGTGCCATTGTAGAATATTTTGGTCCCGGGGCACGAAATCTGTCATGTACCGGTAAAGGAACCATTTGTAACATGGGAGCAGAAATTGGAGCAACTACTTCTACCTTTGGTTACGATGAATCTATGGAGCGCTTTTTACGTGCTACCGATAGAGCCGAAATCGCCGATGAAGCGAACAAAATTAAGGAACACCTTACCGGTGACCCAGAAGTATACGATAATCCGGAACAATATTTCGATCAAGTGATCGAGATCAATTTGTCTGAATTACGCCCACATCTTAACGGACCATTTACGCCCGATCTGGCGACTCCGGTTGGAGAGCTTGGTGAAAAGGCAAAAAAGAACGATTGGCCAATTAAAGTAGATTGGGGATTAATAGGATCATGTACCAACTCCTCTTATGAGGATCTTACGCGAGCGGCGTCTATTGCACAACAAGCCATCGATAAAAAATTAAGACCTAAAAGTGATTTTGGGATCAACCCGGGATCTGAGCAAATTCGCTATACCGCAGAACGTGACGGACTGCTTAGTGTATTTGAGAATTTAGGTGCTACCATATTTACAAATGCTTGTGGACCGTGTATTGGTCAGTGGGATCGTAGCGATCTTAAAGGCGAAGAAAAGAACACCATAGTGCACTCTTTTAACAGAAACTTTTCGAAACGTGCCGATGGTAACCCTAACACACATGCCTTTGTTGGCTCTCCCGAGATGGTTGCCGCGATCGCTATAAGTGGAAGGCTCGATTTCGACCCTATGAACGACACTTTATTGAACGAGGACGGACAACAGGTAAAACTAGATGAGCCTAGAGGGATCGAATTACCACCTGATGGATTTGATGTAGATGATAATGGTTATTTAGCACCAACCGAAGACGGAAGTAGCGTTGAAGTAAAGGTAGCAGATGACAGCGAACGATTACAATTATTAACACCTTTCGAGCCTATTAAAGACAGTGAGCTCCAAGGCGTGAAATTATTGATCAAGGCATTTGGAAAATGTACGACCGACCATATTTCGATGGCAGGACCATGGTTGCGCTATCGAGGCCATCTAGATAATATTGCAAATAACACCCTAATTGGTGCCGTGAACGCTTTTAACAAAAAAACCAATTTTGTGAAAAACCAGTTAGATGGTGAATACGGAGGTGTACCCGATGTACAACGTGCTTACAAAGTTAAAGGGATTAAAACAATTGTAGTTGGAGACCACAACTACGGTGAAGGTTCTTCACGTGAGCATGCCGCTATGCAGCCAAGACATTTAGGTGTCGCCGCCGTGTTGGTAAAGTCGTTTGCGCGAATTCACGAAACTAACTTGAAAAAACAAGGAATGTTAGGCTTGACCTTTATGAATGAGGCAGATTACGATCTTATTCAAGAAGACGATACCTTTAATTTTGTGGATATTGCCGATTTTGCCGAGAACAAACCGCTCACTATAGAAGTTGTTCATGCAGATGGAAGCAAGGATGTAATTAAAGCGAATCATACCTATAACGATGCTCAAATAAAATGGTATCGCGAAGGATCGGCATTAAACTTAATAAAGAAGCAAAACGCATAATGTCGTTTAACTTGTATTAAGAAACTCCCGATTTTTCGGGAGTTTTTTTGTCTTAGGAATTAATATGTAAAGAGTCCTTATGAAATTTTTTAAAAAACATTGGAACACCATTTTATTTCTACTACTTATAGTTTTGCTTGTCGTGCCGCAAACACGAATGCCAATTCAAGTGGGGATTCAACGGTTGTTTTCTTTTAGCCCTTCGGAAGTTTCCGAAGAAAATAGAGAAAGCGTGCAATCGTATAATTGGGCATTGCAAACATTGAACGGAGCACCAAAAAATTTTAATGCCTCGGAAGGAAAAGTAGTGCTGATCAACTATTGGGCGACATGGTGTCCACCCTGTGTGGCCGAGATGCCTTCGCTTCAAGAGTTATACGATGCTTATGGTACTAAGGTCGATTTTTATTTTATTTCTTCGGAAACACCGGAGACCTTGGCTTACTTTCTTCAGAAAAAAAACTACGATCTTCCGGTGTACATTCCGCAACAACAAGCGCCAAAGGAATTGAACGCGAACAGTTTGCCTACTACGTATCTGTTATCTAAGGATGGGTCGATCGTGATAAAAGAGATTGGAGCTGCCCATTGGAGTAGCGAGAAAGTGACGACTACGATAGATCGGTTGTTGAAGGAGTAGGTTTCAATTGTTCAAAAGCTTCCATAATAGTAAGTACGGTAAGAAGCATACCAAACGCATAGATCGTATCCTCAATCGGGATCGTGAAGAGTCGTACCCCTACGTTCTCAGAATCATCATACCAAACCACCTGTTCGGCTATACCGCTACCGGTTAAGATTCCATTTACCAAAAAGAATGGAATGAGGATTACTAAAAAAGTGGGAAGAAATCTTCGGAAAGTCTCTCGTTGGTAATTATACACCAGTCCAAGAAGAATCAAGGCGTAACTAAAATTGATGAAGGTATACCATTTATCGTAGTGGTACCATAGGGTAATTATAAGTGCCGATACTAGAGTTAGGTAGATCACATTGCTAACTTTCTTACCAAACGCCATATTGGGAAAGAAATGGTACAGCGAATAATGTGTAAAGATGCATGCATAGGGAATACATATAAAGAACAACCATTCTTCCAGTGGGAGATTGAAAATGCGAATTCCTGTAATATAGGATTCGTTAAAACCCCAAATTTCGTTATTGGTAAAAATGATATCCCAGCTTATAAAGAAGGCCATCATAAAAAAAATGCCAATGCTCAAATTTCGCCATCGTTTATAGAATTGTAATTTGGGATGAAAGCTAAACAGAAAAGGAATGCTTATAGACCCAATGTTAAGCCAGAGGTATAGCAGATCCATTTATTTTTTTTTGAAATATTTTAGGGGAGGTACTAACATTCCGAAGCATTCGCCTTCTTCTTTGCCCAAGTGTTTATGATGTATCTTATGTGCTCGTCGAATTCCTTTGGCATACCAATTATTAGCGTTTCGAAACATTTTAAAACGTTGATGAATAAAAATATCATGAACAAAAAAATAAGCCAGGCCATAGGCAAAGATTCCAAGTCCGATTGGGAGCCCTGCCCAAAATCCATAATATTGCCACCCCACAAAACAACCGATGCTTACAGCAGCGTAGAAAATAAAGAAAAGGTCGTTTCGTTCCCACCAACTATTATGATCTTTATGGTGGTGATCTTTATGGAGTTTCCATAGAAATCCGTGCATTATGTATTTATGCGTAAACCACGCCATAAATTCCATAATACAGAAAGTGATTAAAAAAATTGATATCCAAAGGGCAATCGTCATAATTCAGTAATCAAAAAAGTTTGGGAATAGTAGTTGTTTGCAATAAATTAACGTACCAGTTTTAATTGATATTTCACATAGCTGCGTGTAAGCAATCCGAATTTTTCATAATTCGGAACTCGAATTCGAGTATTCTTTATTTCCATGGCCGGTGTTTTTGCTAATTTCTTCAACAATCGTTTATAATAACGATATGCCATGAAAACACCAAATTTCGCCTCGGCTGGAAGTAGTAAAATTCCTTGATATCCTTTTTTAAAATCTTCTTCGATATCGGCTATGATCGCAGATTTTGATGTTTCGTCCAAGGCATCTAGATTGGTGTTCGGAAAATACGTTCGGCTCAAACCCTCGTAATCGGCTTTTAGGTCTCGTAAAAAGTTAACCTTTTGAAACGCAGAGCCTAAATGCATGGCAGCATCTTTAAGCGCTTCATACTTTTCAATATTTCCTTTTACAAAGACCTTTAAACACATGAGCCCAACAACGTCGGCAGACCCATAAATATATTCTTTGTATTCTTCTTCGGTGGTGTAGTCGGTTTTTGAAAGATCCAATCGCATGCTCTGCATGAACGAATCGATTAGGTGTTGGTCTATGCCATAGGTATGAACCGTATGTTGGAATGAGTTTAAGATGGGGTTCAAACTAATTTTATCGTTTAAAGCGTGGTGCAGATCGGTTTCAAATCTATTAAACAACGTATCCTTATCGTATTCATGAAAAGAGTCAACGATCTCGTCGGCAAATCGAACAAAACCATACACGTTATAAATATCTTGTCTAATAGTGGGTGCCAACATTTTTGTGGCCAGCGAAAATGAAGTGCTATAGGAGTTGGTAACGGTTTTACTACAACTTTTAGATACGATGTCGAATATTTCTTTCACAGCTATTTTATTTCTTTTTGTATTAATCCGGCAACCAATTTCCCTGAAATGAGTGAAGGTGGTACACCGGGTCCAGGAACAGTTAATTGCCCTGTAAAAAACAAGTCTTTCACTTTCTTGCTTTTTAACTTTGGTCGTAAGAAAGCAGTTTGCAATAGGGTATTGGCTAGGCCATATGCGTTTCCTTTGTACGAATTATAAGCTTCTTTAAAATCGTTGACACAAAAAGACTCTTTAAATATAACGTATTTTTTCGCTTCTTGGTTGGTAAGCTTATCAAATCGAGTCATGATCTTATCAAAATATTGTTCGCGTAATTCCGGGGTGTCTTTAAGTCCGGGTGCGAGTGGAATTAAGAAGATTCCGGCTTCCTTCCCTTGCGGTGCTGCACTGGCATCGGTTTTAGATGGGAAACTTGCATAGAATAATGGTTCCTCGGGCCAAGCGGGAGCATCGTAAATTTCTTTAGCGTGTTTCTGAAAGTCTACGTCAAAAAATA
>NZ_QOLC01000055.1 GCF_003333325.1 Candidatus Ulvibacter alkanivorans
CGTGTATGGTTCATTACGGCTGCGTCGGTAGGCTTAAACGAATTTAAATTCTTACAAAATAAATCCTACTTCTGAAAAATCCGTAACTTAAAACCCGCAACGAAAGCCATACACAAAACCGTTACCAATAATAGTGCGGAATCGCCTTCGGCGGAGTCTAATTTGAACATATTGCAAGACGACTGATTAGAATAAAACTGACAACTCCTCTCCTATTTGAACTGTTTAGTTACTTCTGATTTGAAAGTATAACTCCGAATGGTTTGCGACAGAACGAAATCGTTTGTCTGGGCCAAGAGTTTTGGTCGCACTACAATAGGTAACAATGTATAAAATCAATAACGGCTGAATTTCCTAATCGGAAATTCAACCTAAATAGTTACATTTGATTTAACTGACAAATAGTAACAAAGCTCGCACGTCTGATGCGCACGCTACGCTTCAAGCCGCACGCGAGCCACCGTTACTGAATTTTATACAAAACCGTTACTAATAATAGCGCGGAATCGCCTTCGGCGGAATAACGACTGACAAATATTGCTTCGATTCTGATTAAGTTTCGTTGAATAATTCGCAACCTATTTGAACATCTCGTTTCACTTCTGATCTAAAAGTACAACTCTGAATGGTTTGCGACAGAATGAAATCGTTTGTCCCGGCCAAGAGTTTTGGTCGCGCTACAATAAGTAACAATGTATAAAATCAATAACGGCTGAATTTCCTACTCGGAAATTCAACCTAAATAGTTACATTTGATTTAACTGACAAATAGTGACTAAGCTCGCACGTCTGATGCTCACGCGCCTGATGGTTAATCAGACGATCAACATTACAAAAGGGCGCTGCAAACACCACGCGAGCCACCGTTACTGAATTTTATACAAAACCGTTACTAATAATAGCGCGGAATCGCCTTCGGCGCAAAACAATTTGAACATTCTGCAAAACGACTGATTAGAATAAAACTGAAAACTCCTCTCCTATTTGAGCTATTTAGTCACTTCTGATCTAAAAGTACAACTCCGAAT
>NZ_QOLC01000008.1 GCF_003333325.1 Candidatus Ulvibacter alkanivorans
TTCTTTAATTTTACTGATGACTTTTTCACGGGCATCAACAAAAGAAGAGAATCGTTCTTTGAGTTCAGGGTAATACAATAGAAATTCAGCTTCTTCTTGATCAGCCACAATATCAAGAATAGAATTATTATCAATTTCTCTATTCATGAGTTTGTGAACTTTAAGATAAGCAGAATTTTTAAGTTTTGTTCGAACCTTTGTCTCTTTGTCCATGGCTACAACACCTTCAAGAAGCGTATCTCGGCCTTTGTTCATAGTGTTGATGAATTCCATTAGCTCTTCAAGAGAGCCCACATCATAAACCTCAGGCTCTTTAAAAATATGTGGTATTGGATTGTGATCTTCAACGTAATCCCCATTCTTATCTCTAACCGCCAGCAAATGAATAGATGTTTCATCATACTGAGTGACAATAATGTTGTGTTGTGAAGTTAATTCACAGATATAAGAATAATTCTTGTTGAGTTTTGGTTCAAGAGTCTCATTGATTTTTTTGATCAAAGAGTCATATGAATTGGAATCAACAAAAAAGATATTTTCAGGGATTGTAATAAAATCAGCTTTCCCGTTAATAGTTTCAGAAATCAAGCTCAGAAAAGGAATTCTATTTCTTGTGATAGCATTTCTTGCAAAAGGAGTGCTTTTTGTAGAAATTTTCCAAAGGTTGTGTTCTTCGGAGAAATAGAATGTAATGAGGCTACCATCAAGTTTCTCAAAAAATTTAGCATTATTAAAGTCAATGGACTTTGTCTCTTCCGGAACTTCGCCGTAATTGTAAAATCGGTCAAAAGGTCTTGAGAGTGGTTTAAGTGAATTAATGTCCAATACAAGACCCCGAGCTTCTTTAGTAAGAGGATGCGATTTAGGACTTGCGATCTGATCGTAAGAGAAGGAGGCGATATTCTGACTAATTTCGAGATCTTGTTTAGTTGAGATTCCGAATTCGTCAAGAAGTTTGGTTTTCCAGTCGCTGTTGTTCTTGATAAATGAAATAATGTTCAAAGTGTCTTCTCCTTTTAAAGTAAT
>NZ_QOLC01000078.1 GCF_003333325.1 Candidatus Ulvibacter alkanivorans
AACGTTTCGTCCTGTAGCGAATGACTAAGAACCGCCAAGAACATACGGTCAAGGCCAATAGAAGTTTCTACCACAAAGGGAGTGTAGCTTTCATTGAGTTCCGGATCGAAGAACTGAAGTTTTTTACCAGAATATTCCTCATGTGCCTTAAGATCGAAGTCGGTTCTTGAATGTATTCCTTCCAACTCTTTAAAACCGAATGGAAAATTAAACTCTATGTCGGCTGCAGCATTCGCGTAATGGGCCAATTTCTCATGATCGTGAAAACGATAGTTTTCTTCACCCATCCCTAAGGATAAGTGCCATTTCATGCGTGTTTCTCTCCAGTGTTCGTACCATTTCATCTCGTCACCCGGACGCACAAAAAACTGCATCTCCATCTGTTCAAATTCACGCATTCTAAAAATAAATTGTCTGGCTACAATTTCATTTCTAAAAGCTTTTCCGGTTTGTGCGATCCCAAACGGTATTTTCATACGTCCGGATTTTTGTACATTTAAAAAGTTTACAAAAATCCCTTGGGCGGTCTCCGGTCGAAGATAAAGATCGGTTGCGCTTTCGGCAGATGCGCCCAACTTGGTACCAAACATTAAATTAAATTGCTTTACGTCGGTCCAGTTTTTAGAGCCACTCACCGGGTCGGCAATGCCCAATTCTTCGATCAACGCTTTTACATCGGTTAGGTCTTCGTTTTCCAACGATCTTGCCATTCGTGATAGCACCTCTTTCTTTTCTGAAAGATATCGCACTACTCTAGGATTTGTCGATACGAATTGGTCTTCATCAAAACTTTCTCCAAATCGCTTGCGAGCTTTCGCTATTTCTTTTTGCGCTTTCTGTTCTAGTTTCTCTGCATAATCTTCGATCAATACATCGGCGCGATAGCGCTTTTTAGAATCTTTATTATCGATCAACGGATCGTTGAAGGCATCTACGTGCCCAGAGGCCTTCCAAGTAGTTGGATGCATCAAAATAGCAGCATCTATCCCTACGATGTTTTGGTGCATGTACACCATGCTGTGCCACCAGTAATCACGTATGTTCTTCTTTAATTCTACACCATTTTGAGCGTAATCGTATACAGCACTAAGGCCATCGTAAATCTCGCTGGAACCAAATATATATCCATACTCTTTCGCATGTGATACTACTTTCTTAAATTGATCGTCGTTGTTTGCCATAGCGCAAAAATAAAAAATCCGCTACGATAACGTCGTAGCGGATTTCATTTTTTTATACTGCTTTTATTATTTTAACTCCATGGTCGTAGAAGCGACTTGTTTCGGACCGTCAAAAACATTTATGACGTAGCGTCCTTCAATAAGATCTGCTTCGATCGCATCTACCAGCACACATACATCCAATTCTTCATTTTCGTAGTATACATTGGTCGATTCACTATAATTAAGCATTCCATTGTCGAAATTTAAGACGGCTTTCTTTCCGAGGATATTATTCTTAGGATTGATTACCTGAACATATAAAGTTCGGTCTCCTGCCTTCGCAATGGGATTGGGCGCCAGGGTAAAACAAGCACGCACCTTGTCTGCTCTACTAGAACGACGTGTATCTACAATTTTTCCACTATTGCGAATAATAACCGCTTCTCCACGAAGATCTATTGCATTTACTACCGAACCTTTTTTAATAGTTTCACTCATCACTTCATTTTCCATATTCACCGAGTCCACTACCTTGATCGTTTCGCTAAGCACCACATTCGTACTATCTCTTTCTATCGCCAATCGTTCGTTAGCAGCAATAAGACTATCGGCTCGTCTAAACAACATTTTACGCTCTTCCTTCAAACGACCTACCTCCGCCTTGTATCGCTTAATAAGTGCAACATTTGCTTCTGCATCTTTCACAGAATCTAATAACACTTCAATTCGTTCGCGAGCAGCCAACAAATCTTTGTCTTTAAGTTCATTATCTTGAATGATCTCATCGTAATTTGCAATAAGCTCTTCAAGTTCATTTTCTATATCCGCTTTTTGTGTCTCTAATGCGGTTACCGTACTTTTACTATCGTTATACAAGGTAAACGTGTACACTGCCAACGCAATTAGCAAAGCGGAAAGCACACCAATTAAAATCTTAAATTTTGTGCTACTGTTTTCTGTACTCATAATAAGTGTATTTCATTGGTTTAATTGGCTAAAGTACTAAGGCTTGGCAAGATGAAACGTTTATAAAATGGTAAAAAAATTAAATTTATGTTAAATCTATTGTTCCCAAAAAGCTGTGTGAGTTGCAATACCGTGTTGCTTAAGGGCGAAACTGTCTTATGCGCAAAATGCTTGCATGGATTACCCCTTGCCTGTCACCACAGGAACAATAACCCCGCAATGAAAAATGTGTTCTACGGTCGATTCCCTTTAGAGGCGGCTACTTCGTTGCTTTTCTTCCAAAAAAGGGGCAGCACTCAAGAATTGCTACATCAACTTAAATACAAAGGACGCAAGGAAATTAGTTCCTTTTTGGGTGCCTGGCTGGGTGCCGAACTTAAAGATTCTGAATCCTTTGCGACGGTCGATCTCGTGATTCCGGTTCCATTGCATAAACAACGCTTGCGAAAACGGGGCTATAATCAAGTAGAAGGCTTCGGAAAGGAAATTGCAAAAGCGCTAGCCGTACCCTATTGTGACGATGTATTGTTAAAAGTCTCAAAGACCGGTTCACAAGTTTTTAAAAAGAGGTTTACTCGCTTTGAAGCTGAAACGGTATTTACACTAGCGCGCCAACAAAAGATTGACAACAAACATATTTTACTGGTAGACGATATTGTTACAACAGGGGCAACCTTAGAGCAATGTGCCACGCACTTATTGCAAGCTAAAGGTGTAAAACTTAGTGTCGCGACCATGGCTATTGCATAAAAACTTTCCCTATTTTTGTGAACTTGAAAACAGCTTTTTCTCATAAAAGAACGTCTTGGCATCGGTTGATCTATCTTCCCATCGCGATTCTTTTTTTATTATCGTTTGTGGATTGTGCGAAGAAAGGCCGACCGAGTGGTGGGAAACGCGATAGTATACCGCCGGTTATCGTAAGAAGTAATCCCGAAAATTACACGACCAATTTCAATAGCAATGAGATTCGTATTTATTTTGACGAATACATCAAGCTAAACGAATTGCAGAAAAACCTCATCATCTCGCCACCGTTGCAATACCAGCCTATTATCACCCCAATCAATACTTCCAAAGTATTGAAGATAGAGATCCTGGATACGCTGAAAGAGAACACCACCTATTCTTTTAACTTCGGAAAGAGTATAGTAGACAACAATGAGGGCAACGAATTTGAGTATTTTAAATATGTGTTTTCAACAGGAGATTATATAGACAGCCTTCAGCTTTCGGGTAGGGTAAGAGACGCAGAACGACTGCAGCCCGAGCAACCAATAACGGTGATGTTGTACGAAGTAAATGAGCAATTTACCGATTCGATTATTTACCGCGAAAAACCAACCTATATCACTGTTACCAAAGACAGCACTAACACCTTCGAACTTACAAATCTTAAAGCCGGGGACTATCTGCTGCTTGCGTTAAAAGATAAGAACAACGATTTTATCTTTCAACCCACCAGCGACAAGATCGGTTTCGTAGCCGAGTACATCTCGTTACCTTCCGATAGCACCTATACGATGTCACTTTTCAAGGAAACCTTAGGTTATGAAATGGCACGTCCTTCTCACACATCAAAAAACGAAATACTATTCGGGTATTCGGGGAATATCGATTCGCTTCAGTTGGACTTACTCACTCAGGTTCCAAACGATTTTACGAGTACTACCTATCGTGATATTAAAACCGATACGCTTCATTACTGGTTTAAACCTTCCGTAGAAAAAGACACCTTATTATTTACCGCTACCAATTACAACAACATTGACACACTCGCTGTACGTATGCAGGACCTATATCGCGATTCATTAAAAATTAAAGCATTGAATTCCGGCACCGTGCTTCCTATGGACACTTTGCGCCTCTCGGCGAACACTCCCCTAGAAACGTTTGATTCAGAAAAAATAATCGTTACCGATAAGGACACCAGCTTAGTTGCAGCAGGCATACAGATCGATCCAACCCATAATCTTATTACAGTTAGTTTTCCGAAGCAAGAAGAACAGAATTACAAGGTAGAATTATTACCGGGCGCAGTTACAGATTTCTTCGGAATGACAAATGACACCTTGTCTTATCAGCTAAGAACAAAACCAACCTCAGATTATGGCACCTTGTCGCTCACGCTTCAAAATGTAAACAACCTTCCTGTGATTGTACAATTGGTGGATAAAAACTACGAGGTTGTAAAAGAACGATACCTAAAAGAAAACCGTCAAGTCTTGTTCGATTATATTGCACCGGGCACGTATTTTCTACGAATCGTATACGATGAAAATGCCAATCAAATCTGGGATTCGGGGAATTTTTTAGAACGCCGCCAACCCGAAAAGATCGTTTATTATCCTACGAGCTTAGAAGTTCGTGCCAATTGGAGCTTGAACGAGACCTTTATTCTAGAGTAAATCGATCGCGATCTACCAAGAATTGTAGGTGCTTTCTATGTTGCGTGATATGTTCCTTATCCAAGATAATGGTTTGTGTAAATTCCACATCGTTTTCTGCAGTGCTTATTTGTTCTCCGAGCACATCATACACAGCCGAATGCCCTACATACGAATGACCATTCCCATCCATTCCAACACGGTTTACCCCTATACAGTAACTCATGTTTTCTATTGCCCTCGCTTGCAGCAAGGTATCCCAAGCCATAATCCGTTTCTCCGGCCAATTGGCCACGTATAAGAGAACGTCATAGTCTTCTGTGTTTCTAGACCACACGGGGAACCGAAGATCGTAACACACCAAAGGACATAATTTCCAACCTTTATAGTCTACCAACAATTTTTTAGTTCCGGCGGTATAGATTTTATGCTCTCCGGCCAATGTAAAAGTGTGTTTCTTATCATAGGTAACAACGTCTCCGGTTGGAAATACAAAATACAATCTATTAAAATAGGACTCACCTTCTTTTACGATCACACTCCCGGTAATGGCGGTATCGTAAGTTGATGCTTGAGATTGCATCCATTTTAGTGTGGTCCCTTCTGCTTCTTCAGCTAGGGCTTCGGCATTCATAGTAAAACCCGTGGTAAACATTTCCGGAAGTACAATTAGATCTGTTTTGGTTGTAAGCGCCGCTATTTTTTCTGAAAATTGGTTGCGGTTCGCTTCCGGGTTCTCCCAAACCAAGGCTGCTTGTATAAGCGTAATATTCAGTTCGTTTTTCATCGCGATACAGGTTCTAAAATGCTAACAATTTCTTTGTTACCTTGCATTTTGGCATGTTCTAGTGCTGTGTGACCACGAGCATCTTTGATCATAGGATTTGCACCGTTCGATAATAATAAGCGAACAAGTCCGGTTTGTCCAAATGTCGCAGCAAAAATAAGAGCAGTAGCTCCATTATAATTGGTGATGTTTACACTGGCATTATGCGCTATAAGTAACGCAGCGATAGATTCGTATCCTTTAAAACAAACGCCCATTAAAGCGGTGTTACCTGAAGCATCTTGGGCATCAACTTGCGGGTCGTGATTTAGAATGGTCGTAGTAATTGCTTCGGAACCATAATAGGTCGCTAATAATAATGGGGTTGAACCCCGCGCATCTTTTTCGCTTACAAGCTCGGGCTTACTTGCTAAAATTTTTTGCACCGAGGCAGCATCGCCTTCCCGGATCGCATTAAATAGATCTTCCTTTGTCATAGGCATAAAGATAATTAAAAATCATCCCGTAGAAAACACAATCGTACGTTCAAAATTTAAAGCACATCCACCATAGAACCTATTTATTAATCCCTACTTAACCTATGTCTAGATCGAATTAAAAATCTTGGCGGCAGCTTCCAGCGTTTCTTGTGTTTTGGCGAAACACACTCGAATTTGCTTAAAGTCCTGCTGGTGTTCATTGAAAACGGAAGTAGGAATAGTCGCTACACCGTGCTCTTTGGTAAGTTGTTCTGAAAATTCTGTATCCGGTGCATTAGAAATTTCGGAAAAATCCAATAGCTGAAAATAGGTTCCTTTTGAAGGGGTGAACTTAAATCGAGAATCCTTGATCAACGACAAAAAAGCATCTCTCTTCTCTTGATAAAGCGATGCTAGTCCCATATAATGTTCTGGAGTTTCCAAATAGGTTGCCAATGCTCGTTGTATGGGATGGTTTACACAGAAGACATTGTATTCATGAACTTTTTGAAATTCCTTCATGAGAGTTTCAGGAGCAATACAGTATCCCATTTTCCAGCCGGTATTGTGAAAGGTCTTTCCGAAGGAAGCCGTAATAAACGTACGCTTAGCCAAAGCTTCAAAACGAGCGGCACTTTGGTGTTCTTCACCATCGAAGACAATATGTTCGTACACTTCATCGCTCAACACCAACAGATCGTGCTTCTCGACCAACGATTCTAAGGCACGCATATCACTTTCAGAAAAAAGCATCCCACTTGGATTATGTGGGCTGTTGATCATAATCATCTTAGTTCTCGTGCTGATCTTAGAGGCTACTTCATCCCAATCTGGGCGGTATAACGGAGCCTTGAGCTGCACCGGGACAACCTTGCCACCAAATAATGTTACTGCGGGAGCATAGCAGTCGTATGCCGGCGTAAAAAGTATCACCTCATCACCTTTATGAATGGATGCGCCCAAGGCGGTAAAAATAGCTTGTGTTGCACCGGCAGTTACCGTAATCTCGGTGTCGGGATTGTAAGTTCGATGGTGTAGCGTCGATACTTTTTCTGAAATGATCGAGCGCAGTGCTCTAATACCAGCCATGGGTGCATATTGATTATACCCTTTCTTCATGGCATCGTGCACCAAATCGATAAGGATCGGGTCGCTCTCGAAGTTGGGAAAACCTTGAGACAAATTGATCGCATTATGTGCAGCTGCCATCTTACTCATAACAGTAAAAATGGAAGTTGATACATTCGGAAGTTTGGATGTGATCATGGCTAATTCGATTAAGTGGTTAATTTACAAGATGTAACGTCTCGGGTTGTGAGAAAAAACGTATCTTAGTTATCCAAATCTATAAAACCCATGAAGAAATATTGCTATTTCTTTTTGATGTTTTGTGTTTTTTTTCCAAGTAGGGCACAAGAATTGGAAAAAGGATTGGGGGCCGAGAGCGTTGAGAAATCCGTGTTGATTCAACAATATCCAGATACGACCGACCTTTCTATCTATACCGAAACTTTTGATCCTAGGGTACAAAAAAACCTAGCCATCATCAAAGAAGCATTTGCTTCTACCAATCCTTCTGTGATCCATAAAGGATATCGCTTGTTGGGTTACGACTATATGGCTATAGAGGATTCGGTATTGGCGAAAGAAAGTTTTGAAAAATCGCAGCACTTTGCGCAGCTTTCAAAGAATGATACTGCCATTGCAAGAAGCTATTCCGATCTGGCGAATTTCTATACCGTAATGAAGCGGCAATACACCAAGGCCAATCAGTTACACAATCTCTCGATCGACCTATACTCCAAATTAAAAGATACGGCCGGTTTAAGTGACGCGTATTTCAATAAGATCGTCACAGCCATTCGGGCAGAAGACTTTCGTACCGTATATACCGACATTATTAAGGCAAGAAAACTTAATGGGTTTGAAGAGAACACGGCAGCTTCTGTGGCCCTCGATTATTTCTTAGGAGCGTATTATGCCCAAAAAGGTGATTACAAAACAGCCGACATTTACTTTTTGAAGGCCATCGAAGTTGCCGAACGTCGAAATCTCATGAACGAACTCGAACAAGCCTATAGCTATTATTATAAAAGTCTTCAGAAGCAAGAACGGTATAAAGATGCGTTCGAAGCCTTGTTAATGTTCCAAACCTATAACGAAAAGAACAAGGCAAACGAACTTTCGATAGAACGGGCTGCCTTGTCCACTCGATTTCAAGTTTCGGAATACAAAAAAGATGTAAAAGCAGCCGAATTGGAAAGCGCACTGCAACAGGAGCGTGTAAGTAAGAATGAGATATTAAATATTTTCTTGATCATATTATCGACTTGCTTCCTTCTTCTTATGATAACGCTTTTCATCGCATATAAAAAACGAAGAGTGTTGGTGCAAGAGCTCAAAATCAAGAATGCAGAGTACCTCGAAGCGAAAGAAGAGACCGAACGCTTGTCACGCTCTAAAACCAAATTTTTTAGCACTATAAGTCATGAGTTACGAACGCCTTTATACGGTGTCATTGGCTTGAGTACTATTTTACTGGAAGACCCTTCGTTAAAAACCCATAAAGAAGATCTAAAATCGTTGAAGTTTTCTGCCGATTATCTATTGGCATTGATTAATGATGTCCTGCAATTAAACAAGATCGATGATAGCACATTAGGCAGTGAGAGTGGAACGTTTAACATTCGTGAATTGATAAAGAAGATCGCGGCATCGTTCGAGTATATGCGTATTCAGAACAACAATGAGATTCACATTCATATTTCCGATGCTGTTCCGAATCAGCTCTTCGGAAACTCGGTCCAATTATCTCAAATACTTATGAATTTGATCGGGAATGCGTGTAAGTTTACCGAGAACGGTCATGTATATATAATTGCCGAAACTACGGCTAATAGTATATCCAAATCAACGGTAAAATTTTATGTACGAGATTCGGGCATTGGCATTCCGAAGGAAAAACAAGAAACTATATTTGAAGAATTCTCACAACTTGGATCCGGGGGTTATAAATATCAAGGCACCGGACTTGGGCTGCCTATCGTAAAAAAATTATTGAAACTTTCCGGTTCCGACATTCATTTAAGCAGTGAGGAAGGCAAAGGGTCCTTATTTTCTTTTTCATTAGACTTTGAGGTAGTCGCGGAAGAATCTAAAAAGGAAACTATTATTTCGTTGGTTGACGACGAGGTCCTAAAAAATAAAAAAATATTGATCGTTGAAGACAATCGCATAAACCAAACAGTGACAAAAAAAATATTAGAAAAGCACAAGATCGAATGTACCATAGCAGAAAACGGAGCAATTGCGGTGGATAATGCAACCGACCATGAATACGACCTGATCTTAATGGACATTAATATGCCTGTAATGAATGGGATCGAAGCGACCAAGGAAATTAGAACATTCAATTCCAACGTGCCGATTCTAGCACTAACGGCCGTAGAAATTGAAGAGATGCGTCAGCAAATTTTCGATAGTGGCATGGATGGTATCATCGTAAAACCCTACGATGTAAAAACGTTTATACACACATTAGTACAACATCTTTCAGAAACAAAAGAAGCTTCCAAAAAGGAAGCTCCTAGTGTGCATGTTAGCTAATAATCTTAGTCGGAAATACTCGCTTTTAAGTACTCTCTATTAATACGAGCAATATTTTCTAACGAAATATCTTTTGGGCATTCAATATAACAAGCTCCTGTATTACTACATCCGCCAAAACCTTCCTTATCCATTTGTTCTACCATGTTTAAAACACGTCTACTCGCTTCTACTTCTCCTTGCGGTAATAAGGCAAACTGACTCACTTTAGCCGAGGTGAATAGCATTGCACTAGCGTTAACACAAGCCGCAACACACGCACCACAACCTATACAGGTAGCAGAATTAAATGCTTCATCGGCATTTTCTTTCTCAACAGGAATTGTGTTGGCGTCAATGGTGTTTCCGGAGGTATTAACAGAAATATATCCTCCTGCCTGCTGAATACGGTCGAACGCGCTGCGATCTACCACCAGATCTTTGATAACCGGAAAAGCGCGTGCTCTAAAGGGTTCGATCACAACCGTATCCCCATCGTTAAAACTACGCATGTGTAATTGACAGGTTGTAATGTGGCGCTTGGGTCCGTGTGGGCGACCGTTGATCTGTAAGTTACAACTACCGCAAATTCCTTCGCGACAGTCGTGGTCAAATTCAACCGGTTCTTCCCCTTTATCGATTAGATCGGCATTTAGAACATCCAACATCTCTAAAAAAGACATATCGCCATCTACATCGTCTACATTATACGTTTGTAGACTTCCTTTGGCATCAGCGTTCTTCTGTCGCCATATTTTTAATGTAAGCTTCATAGTATTCAGCTTTATATTTTATTTATAACTTCTAGTCTTTACTTCAATATTCTCGTAATCCAAAGCTTCTTTGTGCAATACCGCATCGGCCGGTTCCCCTTTGTATTCCCATGCAGCTACGTACATAAAATTCTCGTCATCACGTTTGGCTTCCCCTTCTTCTGTTTGGTACTCCTCTCTAAAGTGACCACCACAACTTTCTTCACGGTGTAAAGCATCTTTAGCGAACAATTCTCCTAATTCCAAGAAGTCGGCTACACGTCCGGCTTTTTCGAGTTCCTGATTCATTTCATCCATACCACCCGGAACACGCACGTCTTGCCAAAATTCTTCTCTCAGCGCTTTTATCTCGGTAATCGCTTCTTTAAGACCTTTCGCATTTCGGGACATTCCAACCTTATCCCACATGATCTTACCGAGTCGTTTGTGGAAGTGGTCTACCGACTTGCTTCCATTGTTATTGGCCAACTTTTCGAGACGCTCTCTAACTTGTTTTTCGGCTTCTTCAAATTCAGATTGCTCTGTAGAGATCTTTCCGGTTCGAATGTCTTGTGCCAAATAATCACCAATGGTGTATGGCAAGACGAAATAACCATCTGCCAATCCTTGCATCAAGGCAGAAGCTCCCAATCGGTTAGCACCGTGATCGCTAAAGTTTGCCTCTCCGGTAACATAACAGCCCGGGATGGTAGACTGTAAATTGTAATCTACCCATACACCTCCCATGGTATAATGTACGGCCGGATAGATCTTCATTGGGGTCTCATACGGATTCTCATCTACGATCTGTTCGTACATCTGGAAAAGGTTCCCGTATTTATTTTCAACGGCTTTTTTTCCTAATTCTTTGATGGTTGCTTCGGAAGGATTCTCGATCTTTTCGATCGCTGCTTGCTCCTTACCATAACGCATAATTGCCGAGGCAAAGTCTAAGAAAACTGCTTCTCCCGTCTTGTTTACTCCAAATCCGGCATCACAACGCTCTTTTGCTGCTCGTGAAGCAACATCGCGTGGCACCAAGTTTCCGAAGGAAGGATACCTACGCTCCAGATAGTAATCTCTTTCTTCTTCGGAAAGTGCGGTTGGTTTTAGTTCACCTTTACGTATGGCCTCTGCATCTTCTTTTTTCTTCGGAACCCAAATCCTACCGTCATTCCGAAGTGATTCAGACATCAGAGTCAATTTAGACTGATGGTCTCCCGAAACCGGAATACAAGTTGGGTGTATTTGTGTGTAACACGGATTTGCAAAATAAGCTCCACGCTTATGGATCTTCCAAGAGGCCGTGACATTACTTCCCATGGCATTGGTCGACAGGTAGAACACATTCCCGTATCCGCCGGATGCGATCACTACTGCATGAGCTGCATGTCGCTCTATCTTTCCGGTTACAAGATCACGTGCAATAATTCCTCTTGCTTTCCCATCCACAAGCACTAGGTCTAACATCTCATGCCGGTTATAAGGCTGGATCTTACCACGATTAATTTGTCGGTTCATTGCCGAATAAGCACCTAGCAATAACTGTTGTCCCGTTTGTCCTTTAGCGTAGAAAGTTCGAGATACAAGCACACCACCAAAAGAGCGATTGTCTAATAATCCGCCATATTCTCGAGCAAAGGGTACCCCTTGAGCGACACATTGGTCAATAATATTGGCCGATACTTCTGCAAGACGGTATACATTACTTTCGCGAGAGCGGTAATCTCCCCCTTTTACTGTATCATAAAACAACCGATAGACAGAATCTCCATCTCCTTGATAATTCTTGGCTGCGTTGATTCCACCTTGTGCGGCGATAGAGTGCGCACGTCTAGGAGAATCTTGATAGCAGAATGTTTTTACGTTATAGCCCAGCTCGGCTAAGGTTGCAGCAGCACTTCCACCTGCTAGTCCGGTACCTACAACGATCACATCGATGTTACGTTTGTTGGCCGGATTTACGAGATCGATCTCGTTCTTATGTTTTGTCCACTTATCAGCTAAGGGTCCTTTGGGTGCTTTAGAATCTAATATTGACATAGCTGTTCTTTTAGTGAGGAATTTGATTAAAATGTAGATAAATCGCGATAAAGATAAATCCTAACGGGATGGCAATAGCGTATACCTTGGTAAATCCTTTTACCGCCTTGGCGTATTTATTGTTCCAACCCATTGTTTGAAACGAAGATGCGAATCCGTGCCACAAATGAAACATCAATAAAACAAATGAAAGTACATATAACCCAACACGAATTGGATCTTCAAACTTATGCACAGTTTCGGCATAATAACGCGTAGGGTCATCCGGATTCGATTCGATGTATTTGTGGATCATTTCAGGGATCCAAAAATCATAGAAATGCAAGCCTAAAAAGGCTAAGATCACTGCACCGGAAATGATCATATTTCGCGACGCCCAAGTAGAATTCTCATTCCCTTTATAGGATTTGTAACTTTTTACACGGGCTCGATTGTTTCTCAACTCAATAATGATCCCCATCACGAAATGGAGTATCACACCAAGTATTAGTACCGGTTGTAGTAAGTATTGCACAACAATATTGGTTCCCATAAAATGCGACCAACTATTAAAAGTGTCTGGATCTATAGTAGCAGTAACATTGATCGTAAAGTGTTGTGCAAGAAAAAAAACAAGAAACAGACCAGAAAGCGCCATGGTAACTTTTCTGGCAATAGTAGAGGATGTAATTCCCATTATGGATGTGTTTTCTTTAGAATTGACTACAAAAATACGGCTGAAAGTACTTTTAGCCAAACATTATTATTTGTTTTATTGGTTAGCGACTGAACCCCTTTATTTTAACTCCATAGAAGTGGTCGCTTTTTTACCATTGGTAGAAATTTCTACCGTGTATGTGCCCTTCGGAAGATAATACGAACCGTTTGCGGCCTTAGAAATGGAATCGTCCTTTTTTTCTAACATCTTTCTTCCTTTTTCTGAAAGAGTGAGGTCATACGTTTCTAAATTTATTCCGGCAGCGACATCCATTTTCCATTCGTTCAAGGTTTCCCCTTCTTCAGAAAGAATAGAAATGGTAGCGGTTCCCGCTTGCGGACTGTAAAACTGAAGCTCTTCTTCGGGTGTGTAAGGATCACTCCATTGACTAAAACGGTCACCCCATCTTCTGGAGGTTCGAATGGGATCGATATCAGCAATGAGGACGTTGTTTCTTGTCTCCGGTGTTATCTTTTGAAGCAATGCAACATGCGCTATATAAATCGAACGGCCATGCGTTCCTACTACAAGGTCCTTAGCTTCTTCTTGAATCACTAGATCGTGCATGGCGACATTAGGAAGGCCTTCAGAAAAAAGTTGCCAGTTCGCACCCTTATCGAAAGTCATATACAATCCATTATCGGTACCCACGTACAATATGTTCTCATTCTCAGGGTCTTCCTTGATCACGTTTACAGGCGAGGCCGGAAGGCTATTCCCGATATTCTTCCAAGTAGCCCCATAATTATCACTCATATAAACGTACGGTGTAAAATCATCCCAACGGTATCCGTTCAACGTTACATAAACGCGTTCCTTTTTGTGTTTTGAAGCAATCACCCGACTTACCCATAGATCCTTTGGAAAGGAATTTGAAATATTGACCCAATTCGCACCACCACTTTGGGAAACATGTAACAAGCCATCATCACTTCCGGCATATAACAATCCGAATTGAAAAGGCGACTCACTAATAGACGTTAATGTGCCATAGGCTACATTCCCTTTTTTCCCACCTTTGGTAAGATCGCCCGATATAGCTTCCCAATCGTCTCCTTGATTAAGACTTCGCATCAATTTATTACCTCCTAAATAGAGGATGTCCTGATTATGCGGACTTAATAAAATTGGTGTTTGCCAGTTAAAACGATACGGACTCTCGCCAAGTTCATGCTTGGGTTGGATATAGGTTTGAGTGCCTGTCTCTCGATTTAGTCGGAAATAGTTTCCAAATTGAAATCCGGTATAGACGATGTCGCTGTTTCGATCGTCTATTTCTATTTGCATTCCGTCGCCCCCCATGATCGATTCGAATGGGTATTGACCGCTTTGATGCCAACTTCTGTTTTCCTTATTGGTATGCGGTCCTACCCAAACTCCGTTATCTTGTAGACCACCGTATACATTATAAGGTGTTTCGTTATCCACATTAATGGCGTAGAACTGTCCTACTTCCGGCTGATTGTTCTTGATCCACGTTTCACCGTCGTCATAACTTATATTTACCCCACCGTCATTTCCATCTATTAAATGTCCCGGTCGGTTCGGGTTGATCCAAAGTGCATGGTGATCGGCATGCACATTTTCGGCACTGATCGAGCTAAAGGTCTTTCCGCCATCCTTCGATTTTAGAATAGGAACTCCATAAATATAGATTCCATCCTTATCGCTTGGGTCTACATGGATCTTTCCGAAGTAATACCCATACGAATAATAAATACCATCTAAATATTCGTCGTGTGTTCTCTTCCAAGTTTTACCTCCATCGGTACTTTTATAGACCTCAGCTCCAATCACAGGTGTATCGAACAACATGCTGTTGGCATCCTCGAGATACTTGGCAAGATCGATAGGCTTTACCGCACCACTCTTTACCATATTCTTTACATTCTCCGGACGGTATTTCTCTTGAAATCCGTTTTCGCGCAAAAACTGCTTTAATTTATCGTTGTCGAGCGCAAGAAATTGTGAGGAGGTCATCACCTTAAAATTTTCCTTTGTTAAAGTAGTGGAGGCAGCGTCTTCCTTCTCGGCATCACGCCTATTTTGATTGTCGTGAATCGCATATACGGTATTGGCATCATACACAGCCAATCCAATACGACCGGTCCCTTCTCCGGTAGGGAAGCCACTTCCGGGCACAGATACTTTGGTCCAGGTGGAACCTGCATCGGTACTTTTATAGATCGCGCTCCCGGCACCGTCTCCTCTGAAATTCCATGCCTTACGATCTTTATCCCAAGCAGCGGCGTACATGAGCTCAAAATTATTTGGATCTTGTGCGATCTCTATAATTCCGGTTTGTTGGTTAACGAATAGGGTTCGATTCCACGTTTTTCCTCCGTCCATAGACTTATATACACCACGCTCACTGTTGGTAGAATATAAATGTCCTAAGGCACCCACGACTATCTCGCTTGAATTCTCCGGATTAATTAAAATACTACTAATATGGTGTGAATCTTTAAGTCCCATGTTCTCCCAAGTTTTACCTTGGTCTTGTGAGCGCAAGAGTCCAATACCGGCATAAGAGGAACGAGATGCATTCACTTCTCCGGTTCCCACCCAAATGGTTCCATTATTCCAGTCGACCGCTAAACTTCCAACATTCTGTGTAGCCGAATTATCTAGGATTGGCGTAAAACTAGTACCATTGTTGTTGGTATACCAAACCCCGCCAGTGGCGTAGCCTACGTAAAACTCGATAGGATTCTTCTCATTAACGGCGAGTGCAGTAACACGTCCGCTCATAACGGAAGGACCAATATTTACAAAAGGAAGGTTCTTGACCAAGGAGATCTCGGCCATTTTTTCTTTTTGCTGAAGGGCATTGTCAATAACTGAAACAGGAGTTGCAGGTTGTTGCGCCGTAACCAATAAGCTTAGTAATGTGAGCGCGGCAAATAGGAGATTTTTCATAGATAAAATTTGAAGGTGGAAATTACAGAAATGTGGCGGGTTGCACAAGAAATTAATTCAAAACATGGAGCATGAGTTGGCTAACTACCTTAGACTTCTTCCGAAGCAAACAACATAACACGAACTATAAGCTATAAATTTTAATACGATAGTAAATTCCCGTATTTTTGAAAAAATTCAGAAAAAACCATGAAATACCACCCAATAGACAGCAAATTATTTACTAAGAATCGCAAGAATTTTATGGCACAAATGAAGCCGAAAAGTCTTGCTGCTTTCAATAGCAATGACATATATCCGGTAGGCGCAGACAGCACCGTGCCGTTTCAACAAGCGAGAGACCTCTTTTATCTAAGTGGTGTAGACCAAGAAGAAAGCATTTTAGTGCTTTTTCCAGATGCCCCGGAAGCGAAACATCGCGAAGTACTATTTCTAAAAGAGACCAACGAACATATTGCCGTTTGGGAAGGTGAAAAGCTCACGAAGGAACGAGCCCTTGAAGTAAGCGGAATTAAAACCGTCTATTGGTTAAAAGAATTCGACAAGGTGTTCTTCGAGTTGATGACACAAGCCGAGACTATCTATTTTAATACGAACGAACACTACCGCCAAGCGGTAGAGACCGAAACACGGGAAGATCGTTTTATAAAACGGACCAAAGCCAAATTTCCTGCTCATAGTTGGGCAAAAAGCAATCCGATACTCCAACGGTTGCGATCGGTTAAGGACCCTATTGAAATTGATGTCATGCAGCAAGCGTGTACTATTACCGAAAAAGGTTTTAGACGCGTACTTGATTTCGTAAGACCTGGAGTTTGGGAACACGAGATCGAAGCGGAGTATATGCATGAATTTCTTCGGAATCGCTCGCGAGGCTTCGCTTATACACCAATAATCGCTAGTGGAAATAACGCCAATGTTTTGCATTACATTGAGAACAATCAAGAATGTAAAGCAGGTGACCTTATACTGATGGACGTTGGTGCCGAATACGCTAATTACAGTAGTGATATGTCTAGAACGATCCCAGTAAGTGGCAGATTCACCGATAGACAACGTCAAGTGTACGATGCAGTAAATCGCGTGAAAAATGATGCCACAAAAATGTTGGTTCCCGGTACACTTTGGAAAGAATATCATGTGGAAGTTGGAAAATTAATGACCTCCGAATTACTCGGTTTGGGTCTGCTGGATAAAGCAGATGTGCAAAATGAAGATCCGGACTGGCCTGCGTATAAAAAGTATTTTATGCATGGTACCTCACACCACATTGGATTAGATACACACGATTACGGGATTTTATGGGAACCAATGAAAGCGAATATGGTATTTACCGTAGAGCCCGGGATCTACATTCCTGATGAAGGCTTCGGAATTCGTCTCGAAGACGATGTAGTTATTCAAGAAAATGGGGCTCCTTTTAATCTTATGCGCAACATTCCTATTGAAGCAGAAGAGATCGAAGAGATCATGCAGTCGAAAGATACGTAATGTCTCTAGGGCGTGGCCGAAGAGATTTCTCACTGCGTTCGAAACGACATAGGACTGTCATTCAGAGCGAAGCGAAGGATCTAGACCGTGAGATTTCTCACTGCGTTCGAAATGACATAGGACTGTCATCCAGAGCGAAGCGAAGGATCTAGACCGTGAGATTTCTCACTGCGTTCGAAATGACATAGGACTGTCATCCGGAGCGAAGCGAAGGATCTTTCGTCTTACGCACCAAATTTGTAAGTACAAATGCCACCGTAGCTGGAAGTACCCACCCCATACTCGAATTGGACAAGGGGATGTATGTCGTTATAGAATCTAAGGCTCCTTCAGCAACAAAAAACTGAAGAAAATCGGGTATACTAAACACGAATGTGGTTGCCACAACCACACGAAATACGGTGACCGATGCCCATTTGGACGGCGTTATATTCAGGAGAATAAGAACAATGGTAATTGGATAAATAAACATTAGTGCCGGTAGTGCAATATCGATTATATAACCAACATTGAATTGCCCTACAGCCACACCGATCAAACATCCAATAAATGCTGTGATGCGATAGGCTATAATGGAATTCCCGGCCAGTCCTTTTACAAAATCGGCTGTACCCGTGACAATTCCAACGGCGGTGGTAAAGCAGGCTAATGCCACCAAAACGGCTAAGAAAGCGGTTCCTATATTTCCTAACGTTTCCGAACTTAAGAAGGTTAATAGCTGCGTTCGATTTATAATTTCGGCATCGGCACTATGCATAGCGCCAAGAGCAATTAATCCGCTATAAATTAAAAACAACCCAAGTCCGGCGAGCAATCCTGCCTTTGCGATCATCTTCTTTTTTTCCTCGTAATTGTATTTACCTTGTAAGGCTAATGAGATAACTATTACGCCACCAACAACGACACCTCCAATGGCATCGAATGTTTGATATCCTTCAAGTATTCCTTCAGTAAAAGCGTTATCGAAAATAGAGGCTCGTAGTGGCTCAGTTTCAGAAAAAATTCCAATCCCAATGATACATAATAGAATAATGATAATTAGTGGGGTCAAGAATTTCCCGATAAGACTTATGATCTTCGTCCTGTTTAAGGCAAACACCAACACCAACGAAAAATAGACTGCACTAATCCATAGCGAAGAAATCTCGAAATAGGGTTGGATCGCCATTTCATAGGTAACCGAAGCCGTTCTTGGACTCGGTAACGAAATGGAAATCGCATAAATTAAAATAGCGTACACCAACGCCAAGCTTGGTGATACTTTTTTTGCAAAATCTAATAAGGTACCTTGCAATCGTGCGTGACCATAGATCGCCATAATAGGAATGATCACTGCCGATAACGCAAATCCGATAGCCACCCAAATCCAAGAATCTCCTGCATTATAGCCTAAAAAAGGTGGCAAGATCAAGTTACCTGCCCCAAAAAAGAGTGAGAATAGGGCAAAAGCGGTAAGAAAGGTTTGTTTGCTGTAATTCATTAACAGATATTTGCCTGCCGAAGATAGAAAAATGATTTATCACTACGACAACACCCCAATATTTTATGAAATAAGTGGCAACGGACCTGCAGTTGTTCTGCTTCATGGCTTCTTAGAAAGCACCTCCATGTGGGGCTCGATCATAGAAGAATTTAAAGACAAACGGACCATCATTAGCATAGACCTTCCGGGGCACGGACAAAGTGGTGTGATTTCAGATACGCACTCGATGGAACTTATGGCAACGGTTGTTCTCGGAATTTTGCAAGAGCATGATTTCGAATCGGTAGCTGTTATTGGGCATTCAATGGGTGGCTACGTGGCATTGGCAATGGCCGAAAAGCATCCAAATTTGGTTTCAAAACTTATTTTGCTGAATTCGACTCCGGCAGCCGACTCACCCGAACGTAAAGTAAATAGAGACCGTGCACTAAAAGTGATAAAGACGAATCGGGAAGCATTTATTAGTATGGCGATCACTAATCTTTTTACGGAGCATTCTCAAAATGAATTTGCCGAGGAGATCGCACAATTAAAGAGAGAGGCGCTTTCTTTTCCTTCGGAAGGAGTAACTGCAGTGATACGAGGAATGCGTGATCGTAAGGATCGCAGTTTAGTTTTAAAGAATTATACCGGTGAAAAATACATGATCTGTGCGACCGAAGACCCAATCGTTCCTTTTCAAGCTTCCGAAGTACTGGCAAAATTTACAAAAACTCCTGTGAAAAAAGTTAGTGGCGGTCATATGAGTTTAACAGAAAATTATCAAGAAACAATTAAAATATTGCACTTAATCGGATAAATATTGCATTTTGTCGATTTATTTCAGAATTTTTTCTATATTTATTCCAACGAAAAAACTGATTACGATGAAATCCCTTCCCCAAAAAACAACGAATCCGTTATTAAGTCTTATTTGCACGACCTTTGGACATCGCTATATTATTAGCAGAAAGGTCACCAACCACGTTCATGAGTACTGCTGCACCCATTGTGGTAGAGAGGTTACCGATGCCAATGGCGGTAAGATCGAGGAACTGACCTCAAAAATTAAAGAAGTAAATACTAATTTGGCCGAATTTTTTCAGAAAAAGAGAAGACGCTTATCTGCCTAAGCATTATTCTTCATCCTTCATGGCATTCCAGCCTCGAGCAATAAGAGGAATTTTGGTGTTCGCTCTTGTAATCAAATGAGTTCCTTCCTTCACATCTGTTATATGACCAATTACCGATAGGTGTGGATTGCCTTTTATCTTCGGAAAGTCTTCTGTGCTAATTGTAAAGAGCAACTCATAATCTTCTCCGCCACTTAGCGCAATGGTCGTACTATCAAGTTCAAACTCTTCACACGTACTTATTACTTGTGGGTCTAACGGGATCTTATCCTCGTACAAGTTACAGCCTACATCACTACTCTTACAAATATGAATAATTTCAGAAGAGAGTCCGTCACTAATATCGATCATAGAAGTGGGTCGTACCTTCAACTCGGCTAGCAATTTAGGAATATCCTTACGAGCTTCAGGTTTTAATTGTCGCTCAATTAAATAGGTATATGCATCAAGGTCGGGTTGTGAATTGGGGTTTACTTTAAAGACCTCTTTTTCTCTTTCCAGCACCTGTAGTCCAAGATATGCTGCTCCAAGATCTCCGGTGACCACTAAAAGATCGTTTTCTTTTGCACCATCTCTATATACAATGTCCTCTTTTGCCGCCTGTCCAATAGCGGTAATACTTATAATCAATCCGGTGGTCGATGAGGTTGTATCGCCACCTACCACATCGATATCATAGATCTTTGCAGCTGTTTCGATACCTGCATACAGCTCTTCCAGTGCTTCCACCGGAAAACGATTAGACACTGCGATTGACACCGTTATTTGTGTTGCAGTTGCGTTCATGGCATACACATCGGATAGATTTACCATTACAGCTTTATAGCCAAGATGCTTTAATGGCATGTAGCTAAGGTCGAAATGAACTCCTTCTAAAAGTAGATCGGTGGTTACGACGAGTTGCTTATCACTTTCCGAAGCAATAACCGCCGCATCATCACCAATACCTTTTACGGTAGATTTTTGTGTTATTGTAAAATTCTTTGTTAGATGGTCAATGAGTCCGAATTCCCCTAATTGGGAAATACTCGTTTTACCGCTGTCTTTGTTTTCAAGCATGTACTATTCTCTTTAGGAATTGCAAAAATACGGGTTCGTTATTAAATAAGGTATGGATTATAAGTATATCTTAAAAGAAGTGAATGCAACTTCGAATAAATCTGAAAATTCTACGTTTACCCATAAAAATTCAAGTTGGCCATACCTAAGTTCAATTATTTAACAATTTAGCTGTATTTTTAGGGCCCTTAATAAATCGCTATGAAAAAAAGTTTTTACCTTCTCCTTTTTGTATTAATCGCATTTGCTTGTTCTTCAGATGATAACAGCGGAACGACTGACGACACAACCGATGACCAACAAACTACCGACGACGGTCCAGATCCGGTAGAACCTCCTACCAAGGCACCGTGTGAAAATGGAGTTGCAGGTATTTACCCGTGTAATGACTATGACCTCTTCTATCGTATGGCCCTAAGCACTTTTGCTGCCGGTTCCGGAAATGACAGTTGGGGTTGGACCGATCCTAATACGGGAAAAGAATATGCTATCATGGGACTAGACAACGGGACCGCCTTTATCGACATCTCGTTAGAAACCCCTGTTTATTTAGGTAAGTTACCAACAGAAACGACCGCAAGTTCATGGCGGGATGTAAAAGTGTATAACAATCATGCATTTATAGTAAGTGAAGCTGGCGGCCACGGTATGCAAGTGTTCGACCTTACGAAACTTAGAGATGTGGACAATCCTCCGGTAACGTTTTCGAGAGATGCCTTGTTTTCTGAATTCGGAAGCGCACACAATATTGTGATCAATGAAGATACAGGATATGCCTATGCCGTAGGTGCCGACAATTTTAGTGGTGGCCCTTTATTTATAAACATTCAAGACCCGCTAAACCCTGTTGGTGAAGGTGGATACGCAATGGATTCATATAGCCACGACGCACAGGTTGTAACCTACAACGGTCCGGATACCGACTATACAGGAAGAGAAATTTTAATTGGAAGCAATGAGAACGAGGTGGTGATCGTCGACATTACCGACAAGAATAACCCGCAGAATATTTCGACCATCTCCTACGGACAAGTAGGCTATACCCACCAAGGTTGGTTTACAGAAGACCAGACGCACTTTATTCTAGGCGATGAGCTAGATGAGTTGGATTTCGGTTTTAATTCGAGGACATTGATTCTAAATTTTACCGATCTTGACAATCCATTTTTTGTTGGGGATTATTTTGGACCAACAACAGCAATAGATCATAATGGCTATGTGAAGGGGGATCTCTTTTATCTGGCAAATTACACGGCCGGATTACGTGTGTTATCAACTTCCGATGTTGCCACAGGAACATTGTCTGAAGTAGGATTCTTTGATTCTTTTGTCGACAATGATGTGGCTTCATTTGATGGTGCCTGGAATGTGTATCCTTATTTCGAAAGTGGAAAAATTGTAATTAGCGACATTAATGGAGGGTTATTTATTGTTCAGAAAAAGCAGTAAAGTGTTAATTTTTAATCAGATTGTTTAAATTATCTATATAAAAACTCGACAAATTGTAGAAATTTTTTATTTTTGAACGCTTCTCAACTCAATTTTTTGTTGAATCAATAAAATGTCTATTTAGAACCCAAATCAATTATTCATAAAATTAATCAAATGAAAAAATTATTACTTCCCATACTGTTGGCATGTTTTTCTATTTCTGTAGCCCAAACTCCTTGTGTAGGTGGAATGGCAGGACCATACCCCTGTGATGGCTACACTTTGCAATCTGAACTTTCACTCAACCAATTAAATGCCGGTGGTGGAAACGATTCTTGGGGTTGGACAGACCCCACAACGGGAAAGGAATATGCCTTGATCGGTCTTAACAACGGAACCGCATTTATCGATATTTCAAATCCAACGAACCCTGTATTCTTAGGGAAGCTTCCCACACAAACCAGCAATAGTAGCTGGAGAGATGTGAAGACTTATAACAATCACGCGTTTATCGTAAGCGAAGCAAACGGGCACGGTATGCAAGTGTTCGATCTTACCCGATTAAGAAATGTGAACAATCCGCCTGTTACTTTTACCAATGATGGTTTTTATAATGGCTTCGGAAGCGCTCACAATATTGTGATCAACGAAGACACAGGATATGCCTATGCCGTAGGAACAGGAACCTTTAATGGAGGGCCTCACTTTATAAACATTCAAAATCCAACCAGCCCCGTTGCTGCAGGAGGATATTCGATGGATGACTACAGCCACGATGCTCAAGTGGTAACTTACTGTGGACCAGACGACGATTATGTTGGCAAAGAAATTTTAATTGGAAGTAACGAAAACGAAGTAGTATTAGTAGATATTACGAACAAATCGAATCCGGTAAGTATTTCCACTATTAGTTATTCTAATGTAGGGTACACACATCAAGGTTGGTTTACAGAAGACCAACGCTACTTTCTATTAGGTGACGAAACAGATGAATTTGGTAGCGGGTTTAACTCAAGAACCATAGTATTCGATTTTAACGACCTTGACAATCCGCAACTAGATTTTGAATATTTCGGCCCATCGCCGGCTTCAGACCACAATGGTTATGTAAAAGGAACAAAATTCTATTTGGCAAATTATAGAGCCGGGTTACGAGTGATCGACGTTAGCGATATCGCTAACGGGAACATAGTGGAAGAAGGTTCATTCGACACCTATCCATCTAACAACAATGCAAGTACAACAGGCCTTTGGAATGTATACCCATATTTTGAAAGTGGCAACATTGTACTTAGCGACATTAGCCGTGGTTTTATCTTAGTGAAGGCAAGTACGTCCGATACCACCGCACCCAATGCCAATTGCAGCGATATCACCGTTTCATTAGACGAAAATGGTAATGCAACGATAACTGCAGATCAAATAGATAATGGATCAAGCGATAACAGCGGTACCGTATTCTTGCAAATATGTAACGACACCTTCTCATGTGCCGACATTGGTACGAACAGTGTAGAATTGGAAGTGTATGATGACTTCGGAAATAGAGACTTTTGTACAGCGACAGTGACTGTAGTAGACGATATGGACCCAGAGATTTCATGTCCTAATGACCAATCGGCAGGATATGACAGTGGCGAATCGTTCTACACACTTCCGGATTATGCCGATGATGGTGATGTAAGTGCGACCGACAACTGTAGCACCTCGCCAAACATTACACAGGACCCGGCACCGGGCACCGAACTAACCGAAGGAACGTATACGATTTCTTTCGAAGCAACAGATAGTTCTGGGAACACTGTAGATTGTTCATTCGAACTTACCGTGATGCCTATTTTATCTGTTTCTGAAGCTGATTTTGCCGAAGGCCTTATTATCTATCCAAATCCGGCTTCCGAAGTATTACAAATAAAATCTTCTACCGAAGCAATTCATAGTATTTCCATAACCGATATTCTCGGAAAAACTATTTATTCAGAAGCTAATATCGATACACAACTTAAATCGATAGATGTGTCCGGATTCTCTGAAGGCCTTTATTTTGTAACACTGAACAACCAAGTGACTAAAAAAATTATAAAGCGCTAATTATCAGCTTGTAATTTTATTGATACTTTAACGTCTTATACCCACGCAGCATGATGCTTTAACATTTTAAATGGGTATATTTCGCTCTTAAATGTTTATTTTTAGGGCAAAAAAGAAAAGAATTCTTGTGAAAATGAAAATAATTAAACAAACGGCACTATTAGCGTCTCTTTTAATAGTGTTAGCTTCTTGTGGAAGTGATGACGGCACCGATCCAATAGACGACACCGATGATGGAATGAACACCGAGTTTCTAGGCGAAATAGAATTCGTAAGAACCTACGGTGGCAGCAACGAAGACGATATCGTTTCTTTTCAAGCAACTTCGGACGGCGGAATCATTGCCGCCGGTTATACTAAAAGCATAGATGGAGATATTATCGACAAAACAGCTGACGACAGTGACTTTTGGGTACTGAGAACCGATCAGCAAGGAGCACTTATGTGGAGCAGAACCTATGGTGGCAGCAGTGACGACCGTGCGAGAAGTATTTCACCAACGAGCGATGGTGGCTATGTAGTTTCCGGGTACACACGAAGTGACGACGGGGACGTACAATCGGGTAATGAAGGATTTAATGACTTTTGGGTGATCAAGATCAATGGATCCGGAGATCTACTTTGGGAAAAAAGTTTTGGGTTTTCAGGCAGCGATCAAGCATTCGACATATTTGAAACCAACGATGGTGGGTTCTTTGTGACGGGTATACTAGATGTAACTGCTAGCGGAGGTGAAGGAAACACTGGAAGAAATGCAGGTTTGCACGCCGGTGGTGATTACTGGAATTTAAAACTCAACGCGTCGGGTGAACTAATTTGGAGTCGCTATTATGGTGGAACCTTTACCGATACCGCGCATATGGCCGTAGAAACTGGCAATGGAGACTTTATTATTATCGGATTCTCCGACAGTACCGATGTAGACATTTCAAACAATAAAGGCGGTTATGATTTTTGGGTGGTCCGTGTGGCCAACGACGGCACCTTGATTTGGGAGAAATCCTATGGAGGTTCCGAGATAGACATACCTTATGCGATCACAAAAACCAATGATGGGAACTATATTATCGTTGGTGATACTAGAAGCACCGATATCGATGTGAGCAACCCGATTGGTAATGCCGATATTTGGGCCATAAAGATCGATGATAATGGTTCGATGTTGTGGGAACAAACCTATGGTGGAACACAGTTCGAATCGGCTAGAGGTATTCGCGCAGCTTCCGAAGGAAATTATGTAATAGCAGCCTCAACGCGGAGTGCCGACGGTGATATAGATGAGAACAAAGGACAAAACGACGCCTGGGCGTTGGTGATCGATTCAGACGGCACATTACAGTTCGATAAAACAGTTGGAGGTAGTGACCTCGATTTTGCAAACGATGCGTTGATCACTTCAGACAATAAAATTTATGTAATTGGAAATACGGAAAGTGATGACTTGGACGTTACAGAAAATAAAGGAATTAAAGATTTTCTACTAATTAAAATACAATAATCGATAATGAGAAAGTTTGCCCTATTAATCGTATTGGCATTAACAATAGCAGCTTGTGACGATAACGACGACGCTGCACAACCTGACAATGTTACCGTGGAGCTGCGTTTTACACAAAACTGGGATGGACAAGAAGTGTCACAAGCCGATTTTGCCACCACAACCTATACCAATGCGCATGGCGAAGACTTAACTATTGACCGTTTGCGATATCTAATTTCCGATATCCGTTTGGAAAACAGTTCAGGTGCCGTTATCGAGTTAAGTGACTACAACTTTATCGATGTGGGTGCAGCCACCGGACTTGTACTTATGCCGAACGTGGAGATCCCTGAAGGCACGTACCGATTAAAAGCCAGATTCGGTTTTGATGATGAAGACAATGTTGATGGAGCTTACCCATATCTAAATTCGGTCTCTTGGAATGTTCCCGCACCAATGGGAGGAGGGTATCATTATATGCAATTAGAAGGTAAATTTATTAACGACACCGGAGACGAACAGAGTTTCCAATACCACACCATTCGAGCGAACGATATGAGCAGCACGCCTATTACGCTTCAGGACACTTCCATTGATTTAGATTTGGGGGAACTTACCCTAAACAACGATGCTTCCATCGAAATTGCAATGAACGTGGCAGAATGGTTTAAAAACCCAAACGAATGGGATCTAAATGTGTTGAATGCGGCTTTGATGCCTAATTTCGATGCACAGATCATGATGAATGAGAACGGCCAGAATGTTTTTGAACTTGGTGCCGTTTCACAATAAATAAAGTTTAAATTGAAACAGTTATTTTACATTTTGGTGATAAGCGTGTTTTTAGGATCGTGTACTTCGGAAGACGATAGCGAACCGCAATACACTCCTACTCCAGTGAGCTTGGAAGTACCCGAACTGTTTCAGCAACGATTATTACCACCAGTTATTCCATCAGACAATCCGCAAACCGTGGAAGGTGTTGCTTTGGGCAAAAAACTATTTTTCGACCCCATCCTTTCCGGAGACAATACATTGGCGTGTGCAGGTTGTCACAGTCCCGCTAATGCCTTTTCTGATGCGAGACAGTTTAGCATTGGGATCGACGGAACACCGGGTAGACGAAATTCGATGCCAATTCAAAATTTGGCGTGGAACTTCGATGAAAAGTTCTTTTGGGATGGACATGCAGTTACCTTAGAATCACAAATTCTCGAACCTGTAGTTTCGCCAATCGAAATGCACAATACCTGGCCTGAAGCCGTAGCTAGTCTGCAGAATTCGGCAAATTACCCGGTCATGTTCGAGCAAGCTTTTGGCACTTCAAATATTGATCGCACTTTGGTTTCCAAAGCAATTGCCCAGTTTTTACGTACACTCATTTCGGGAAATGCTCGTTTCGATCGATACTCAAGGGGGGAGATCGAATTGACCTCATCTGAATTAAACGGACTCGCTGTATTTCTTGACGAAAACAAAGGGGATTGTTTTCATTGCCACGGGAATCCAAATAATCCGCTCTGGACCGACAATATTTTTCATAATAATGGTTTAGATGAGGTGTTTACCGATCGCGGACTTGGTGAAGTGACAGGAGATCCTAGGGATTTTGGGCTTTTTAGAACACCCTCTCTTCGGAATTTAGCCTATACGGCGCCCTATATGCACGATGGCCGTTTCGAAACGATCGACGAGGTAATTAATCACTACAGTGAAGGTTTGGTCTTTTCAGAAACAATAGACCCTTTGATGAAAGCGGTAGACGAAGGCGGTGTGCAACTATCAGATGAAGACAAAGCCGATCTCAAAGCATTTCTACTTACGCTTTCAGAGCCTGGTTTTACTACTAATCCCGACTTCCAGCAGTAATCAGCTGCCAGCTAAAATCACCAATTGATGTACAATTTAAAAAGCTTATGTTATTATAAGCTTAAAATCTCTTGCAACTATGGTTAAACGTAGTATTTACCGTATATTTGCAGTCTAATTTAGAACAAATCTATATTAAATGATCAAAGTTAGTGAAAGTGCAAAATCGAAGATTTCGCAACTAATGAGTGAAGAAGGCTTTAACGTTGCAGATGACTTCGTTCGCGTAGGTGTAAAGAGCGGCGGATGCTCCGGATTATCTTATGAACTAAAATTTGACCACGCCATTGGCGAGGACGATAAGTTATTTGAAGATCAGAGTGTGAAGATCGCCGTTGACAAAAAGAGCTTTTTATACCTCGTAGGGACCACACTAGAATACAGTGGTGGATTGAATGGAAAAGGATTTGTTTTTAACAACCCAAATGCCAATAGAACATGTGGCTGTGGGGAAAGCTTTTCGCTTTAAAAAAATTGCTAGAAGAAGATGGCTAAGTTTACAGAAGACGATTTAAAAAAAGAACTCGAGACCAAAGAGTATGAATATGGTTTTTATACCGATATAGAATCGGAAACCTTCCCTGTGGGATTGAACGAAGATATTGTTCGCGCGATCTCTATGAAAAAGGAAGAACCCGAATGGATGACCGAATGGCGTCTAGAATCTTTTCGATATTGGAAAAAGATGGTAGAACCCGAATGGGCAAACGTTCGTTATAAGAAACCGGACTTTCAAAACATTTCTTATTATTCTGCTCCCAACAAGAAACCAAAATACGATAGCATCGATGAGGTAGATCCGGAATTGTTAGAAACCTTTAACAAGCTTGGAATTTCGCTGGAAGAACAAAAGAAATTGGCCGGAGTTGCCGTTGATATTGTAATGGATTCCGTTTCGGTAGCAACCACCTTTAAAGATACGCTTGCCAAGAAAGGAATTATTTTCTGTTCTATTTCTGAAGCGATAAAAAATCATCCCGAACTGGTTAAAAAATATATAGGCACAGTAGTCCCGCAGCGTGATAATTTTTATGCTGCCTTAAACAGCGCCGTATTTAGCGACGGATCATTTTGCTACATCCCAAAAGGTGTTCGCTGTCCTATGGAACTTTCTACTTATTTCCGAATCAATCAAGCAGGAACAGGACAGTTTGAACGAACCTTGGTGATCGCAGATGAGGGAAGCTATGTAAGTTATCTGGAAGGCTGTACAGCGCCTAGTCGTGACGAGAATCAATTACACGCAGCGGTGGTAGAGTTAATCGCATTAGACGGTGCCGAAATAAAGTACTCGACCGTGCAAAATTGGTTCCCGGGTGATAAAGAAGGTAAAGGTGGGGTTTACAATTTTGTAACCAAACGAGGAATTTGCGAAAAAAATGCCAAGATCTCTTGGACACAAGTAGAAACCGGAAGTGCGATTACTTGGAAATACCCAAGTTGTATTCTGAAAGGAGACAATTCGATAGGTGAATTCTATTCGATCGCGGTGACCAACAACCACCAACAAGCCGATACAGGAACTAAGATGATACATCTTGGCAAGAATACGAAGAGCACCATTATCTCAAAAGGTATCTCTGCCGGAAAATCTCAAAACAGCTATCGCGGATTAGTACAAATTAATTCGAGAGCAGAGAATGCACGTAATTTCTCGCAGTGTGATTCGCTACTCATGGGTAATAACTGTGGAGCACACACCTTCCCTTATATTGAAGCTAAGAACAAATCGGCGCAAATAGAACACGAGGCAACAACGAGTAAGATTGGTGAAGATCAAATTTTCTATTGTAACCAACGAGGAATTGACACCGAAAAGGCTATTGCGTTGATCGTCAATGGATTTAGCAAAGAAGTTTTAAACAAACTGCCTATGGAGTTTGCTGTAGAAGCACAGAAATTATTAGAAATTAGTTTAGAAGGATCGGTTGGATAAATTCAGTGTTATGAAAAAACTAATAGTAACAATAACGCTACTATCATTGGTCGCGTGTAAAGAAACCAAAAAAGAAGAAGTCGCTACTCAAGTTGAAGAAACAGCAGCTAAAACGGAAGTGCTGCTATACACTTTCGATGGTGGAACTGTTACAGCACACAACCTAAATCTCTTTGCTCAGGGTGACACCTACCAAGGAGAATCTAAAGAATTAGCAGATCCATTTTATGTGATCAAGCACCCAGATGGTGTGCTTGTTTGGGATACCGGGTTACCTGAGAATTTAGTGGGTCAAGATCCCTATACAACTCCAGACGGTGGCTTCACGATTTCTCGAAAAGATTCTATTGTGAACCAGTTGGCGCGAATCGATCTAACGCCTTCAGATGTTGAATTTGTCGCTTTTTCGCATATTCATTTTGATCATACAGGCGCAGCAAACACATTTGAGAATGCGACCTGGCTAGTTCAAACTCCCGAATACGATTTTGCCATGAGCGATGCCATTAAGGGGAATTCTTTTTATGCTTCGGAAAGTTTCTCAAAGCTAACAAACGTCTTTAAACTCAATGGCGATCACGATGTATTTGGAGATGGTACGGTGATCATTAAAGCGATGCCGGGTCACACGGCCGGACATCAAGTACTTTATTTGGAACTGGCTGAAGCAGGGCCCGTATTACTTTGTGGGGATCTATATCATTTTGATGCGAACCGTCAAAATGCGATTGTTCCTCAATTTAATTACGATATCGCAGAAACCGAGCAATCCATCAAAGAGTTTGAAGCATTTGCCAAAAACATGAATGCAACGGTTTACATTCAACATGAAACAGACGATTTTAAATTAATGCCAAAGGCACCTAACGCGTTAAAATAATATGAGAAAGCTACTTTTAATCTTGGTATTTTCCGCAGTACTATGGAGCTGTAAGGAAACGCAAAATTACGATGAATTACCTACCTATAGCGGGGAGTATATTTATACAGAAGAAGGCGCCGTATTAAAAGGAAATAATTATATCTATGGGGTAACCTTAGACGAAACAGCAAAACAATTAGCCGATTCGGTTGCTCCCATAAAAAAAGATGAATTTGATATGATCCCGGTGATCGTGAAAGGAATCGTTGAAAAGAACCCTGCCGAAGGGGCAGGCGAAACGGTTTGGCCTGAGATCATTACCATAAAAAAAATTGTGGAAGTGGGTAAAGAACCTGCTAAAGCAGATGTACGAATTGGAGAAAAAACAGAACAATAGACATGTTACACATTAAAAACCTACACGCAGGTGTAGAAGAAAAGGATATTCTTAAAGGCATCAATCTTGAGGTCAAGGCCGGCGAGGTGCATGCGATCATGGGACCCAATGGTTCAGGAAAAAGCACACTGGCATCTGTAATTGCCGGTAAAGAAGAATTTGAGGTCACAAAAGGAGAACTCACCTTCGAAGGAGAAGATATTAGCGAGATGGACCCGGAAGAACGCGCTCATAAAGGAGTGTTCTTGTCGTTTCAGTACCCGGTAGAGATCCCCGGTGTAAGTGTGACGAACTTTATAAAAACAGCCATAAACGAAACTCGAAAGTCGCAAGGTCTTGAAGATATGCCGGCTTCAGAAATGCTGAAGATGATAAAAGCTAAAGCCGATATGTTAGAGATCGATCGCAAGTTCTTATCTCGCTCCTTGAACGAAGGGTTCTCGGGAGGAGAGAAAAAACGAAACGAGATCTTTCAGCTGGCAATGATGGAACCGAAATTGGCGATCTTAGATGAGACCGATTCAGGCTTGGACATCGACGCACTTAAAGTAGTTGCAAATGGTGTTAACAAACTTAAGAGTAAAGACAACGCCGTGGTAGTCATTACGCACTATCAACGCCTATTAGATTATATCGTTCCGGATTACGTACATGTACTTATGGGCGGAAGGATCGTAAAATCGGGTGGGAAAGAGTTGGCGTATCAATTGGAAGAAAAAGGATACGACTGGATAAAAGAAGAAGTAGGTTCGGTATAAAACCGATTTCCAATTACAAATTGTAAAATGTCGTAACCAGACATTATTCAAGAAAAATTAAAAAGCATGAGCTTAAAAGATAAATTATTATCCTCATACATTGCCTTCGAAGATCATTTGGAAGCAGACTCACCTATTCATGAGTTGCGTAACGAAGCGATCAAGAATTTTGAAGCGAAAGGCTTTCCGACGAAAAAGGATGAAGCCTGGAAATACACTTCCTTGAACGCGCTGTTAAAGGATGATTACAGTCTTTTTCCGAAGCAATTAGACAGCAGCATTGAGTTTAAAGACGTAAAAAAATACTTCCTTCACGATATCGACACCTACAAGATCGTTTTTGTGGATGGGGTATACAGTTCTTTTCTTTCTGAAACAACACATGACACCATAGATGTGTGCTTGTTATCTTCGGCCTTGAACAAGCCTAAGTATCGTCCTGTGATCGAAGCCTATTTTAATAAGGCGATAAAAAATGACAGTCTTTCGTCTCTTAACACAGCCTTTGCTAGAGATGGGGCCTATATCCACATTCCGAAGCACAAGGAAGTAGAAAAACCAATCGAGATCATCAATTTCTCTACCGGTAATGAAGCAGCCGTTTTGTTACAGCCAAGAAATTTGGTTGTTGTTGGTGAAAATGCACATGTACAGATCATCGAACGACACCAAAGTCTATCTGAAAATGCCGTCTTAACGAACAGTGTTACCGAGATCTTTGCAGAAAAAAGGGCGTATATAGATTATTATAAGATTCAAACCGATAACAAGTCGGCTTCCTTGATCGACAACACGGCGATCTCTCAAGAACGCGAAAGTAATTGTAAGGTGCACACATTTTCTTTTGGTGGAAAATTAACACGGAACAACCTTAGTTTTTATCAACATGGAGAGCGTTGTGATTCTACACTAAAAGGAATTACCATTTTAGAAGACAAACAACATGTAGATCACAACACACTGGTACATCATATCGCACCCAATTGTGAAAGTCACCAAGATTATAAAGGTATCTTCGCAGATGCCTCAACCGGTGTTTTCAACGGTAAAGTTGTGGTAGAGAAAGACGCTCAAAAAACGGATGCCTTTCAGCAAAACAACAACATCCTAATCGATGACAAAGCAACAATTAATGCAAAACCGCAATTAGAGATCTTTGCAGACGATGTGAAGTGTTCGCACGGGTGTACCATTGGGCAGTTGGATGAAGAAGCATTGTTCTATATGCGTACGCGTGGAATCGCCAAGAAAGAAGCGCGGGCACTCCTAATGTACGCTTTCGCCAATACCGTTCTAGAAAGTGTAAAGATCCCCGAACTCAAGCGAAGAATTAACAAGCTAATTGCGAAGAAGATCGGTGTTAGCTTAGGCTTCGACGTATAAACTCACATTTCTTATAAAAAGAATATGGCATTCGATATTCAAAAAATACGAGCCGATTTTCCTATCCTACAACGAAAGGTGAACGGGTACCCGTTAGTCTATTTAGACAACGCGGCCACCTCACAAAAACCGCAGCAGGTGATCGACAGTATCGTTGACTATTACACCCACCTAAACGCGAATATACACAGAGGCGTACACACCTTATCACAAGAAGCGACCGATGCATACGAAGCAGCACGACTTCGCATAAAAGAACACTTCAATATTACGCACGCACATGAAGTGATCTTTACCGCAGGAACCACTCATGGTATCAACATGGTGGCTTCCGGCTTTAGCGATTTGTTGAAAAAAGACGATGAGATCATAGTATCTGCCATGGAGCACCATTCCAATATCGTGCCTTGGCAAATGTTGTGCGAGCGTACGGGTGCCCTTTTAAAAGTGATCCCGATGACCGAAGAAGGAACCTTGGATTTTTCTGCTTTTGAAGGCCTATTGTCCAAAAAAACCAAATTGGTCTTTGTTAATCATATCTCGAATGCCTTGGGTACCATTAACCCGATCTCCAAGATAATTGAAAAAGCACATGATGTAGGTGCCGCTGTTTTGATAGATGGCGCACAATCGTGTTCGCACATTAAGCCGGACCTACAAGCTTTAGATGTCGATTTTTATGTTACTTCGGCACATAAAATGTGTGGCCCCACTGGGGTTGGTATGCTCTTCGGAAAGGAAACATGGCTTAATAAACTTCCGCCGTACCAAGGTGGAGGCGAGATGATCAAGGAGGTGCGTTTTGAAAAAACCACCTATGCCGAACTTCCGCATAAATTTGAAGCAGGCACACCAAATATTTCGGGTGGTATTGCTTTTGGAGCTGCAATTGAGTATCTTAACAGTATCGGATTTGAGGCCATTCAGCAACATGAAGATGCGTTATTAAAATATGCAACCGACCAATTGCTGAAAATTGAAGGACTAAAGATCTATGGAACGGGACCCGATAAAACATCGGTGGTTTCGTTTAATATTGAAGGGATACACCCTTACGATATTGGAACCATTGTAGATAAAATGGGAATTGCAGTTCGCACCGGGCATCATTGTGCACAACCAATTATGGATTTTTACAACATTCCCGGTACCGTTCGCGCTTCATTCGCATTCTACAATACCATAGAAGAAGTAGACCGACTAGTTGAAGCTGTAAAAAAAGCAAAAGTAATGCTAACCTAATTTATAAATCTATGAAAACTATTTTCGCTTGTTTCGCATTAGTTACGACACTACTTCTTGGGAGCTGTGACCAAACTCAAAAAGTAATAGACGTAGCCGGCAATGTACAACTTTCAGGTTCGTACACAGTGAACAACATTGCTAACACGTCGGCAGGAGCCACGATTCCAGATGATCTAACACTGCGATTTGCGGCTTTAGATAAATCGGTACGCGGATTTACGGGTTGTAATACGCTCTTCGGAAACTACACCACAGACCTATATGCCTTATCTTTTGGAGAAATAGCGGTTACTGAAAAAGATTGTGGCCCTAAGCTAATGGCCGTAGAAAGAGCTTTCTTAGATGCTATCAACACTGTGGGATCCTATAAATTAGAAGGCAATGTACTTACCTTGTATTCAAAAATAGATCGGTCGGTATTGATCACTGCCACCAAAGAAACCAAAGAAGAAGAATAAGCATGACGATTGAAGCCATACAACAAGAATTGATAGACGAATTTTCGCTTTTCGATGATTGGATGCAGAAATATGAGTATATGATCGAACTAGGCAAGACCTTGCCGTTAATCGACCCTGTACTTAAAACCGATGACAAACTTATAAAAGGCTGCCAATCTAAAGTGTGGTTACACGCTACCTTACAAGACGACAAAGTGATTTTTACAGCCGATAGTGACGCAATAATTACGAAAGGAATTGTCGCTATCTTAATTCGGGTTTTTTCCAATCAGCCACCAGAAGCCATCGTTGAAGCCAATACCGATTTTATTGATGAGATCGGATTAAAAGAACACCTGTCGCCTACCCGCGCAAACGGATTGGTTTCTATGGTGAAACAAATGAAATTGTACGCTGTGGCGTATCAAGCACAACTTAAAAATTAATACAATGGCAACTACAGAAATAGACACAAAAGAACTGGGTGAGAAGATCGTAAAGGTTTTAAAGACCATCTATGATCCGGAGATCCCGGTTGATATTTATGAATTAGGGCTTATTTACGATGTTTTTGTTAATGAAGACATTGAAGTAAAGATCCTTATGACCTTAACAACGCCTAATTGTCCGGTGGCCGAAACACTTCCTTTGGAGGTTGAGGACAAGGTAAAAACCATCAAGTTAGTGAAAGACGCTGAAGTTGAAATAACCTTCGATCCACCATGGAGCCAAGATCTTATGAGTGAAGAGGCAAAATTAGAGCTGGGAATGCTCTAATCGAGATACGCCAAGTCTTACACAAATTTTCTAGGATAGTGCGTAATTTTTTCTTCGGAAAGATCCCCATAACAAACAAAGAGAGAACAAATAATTGAGCAGATAACATGGCAGAAGAAATCATAAATAGAGTAGCAAATAGTAAATTGGTTACCTTCAATTTAGAAGACTTTTATCCGGAAGGTGATCGTATTTCGTTCGATATCTCACAGTGGTTGTTAGAAGGCATCGTGTTAAAGGAAAAAGAGTTTAGAGCTGCTGCTGAAGCCTTCGATTGGTCGCAGTATCGCAATGCATATGTCGCCTTGTACTGTAGCACAGATGCTATTGTTCCTGCTTGGGCCTATATGTTGCTCACCACCAAACTCACTCCCCATGCTAAAAAAGTTGTAGTGGGGACATTAGATGTTTTAGAAACGATCATTTTCACAGAAATCATTCAACATATGAATGTTGACGATTTTAAAGACAAACCGGTTATCGTTAAAGGATGTGCTCACAAGCCGGTGCCTCAAAATGCTTTTCTACTCATTACACAAAAACTGCAAGCTGTTGCAAAGAGCATTATGTATGGTGAGGCGTGTTCTTCGGTGCCATTGTACAAAAAACCTAAGTAAATGCTAACTCCTAATTAAATGTTTACGTGTACTTTCCGAAGCACACAAAAAAATTAAAAAAGAACCTCTAATTTTATTTGTATTAAACTGTTACACTATGAAAAAAATTACGCTTCTCGCATTGCTTGTATTCCCGTTAATCAGCTTCGCTCAAGAAGAAGATTCAGAAGAACCAAAAGAAGGTTGGAACAAATCAGGAAATATTTCATTGCTATTTAATCAGGCGGCCTTTAATGCTGAATGGACCGGCGGAGGAACTTCAAATTATGCAGCAAATGCCAGTTTAACCTATGATTTCAACTATCGAAAAGGAAAACTAACTTGGGACAACCGTATCGTGGCAGATTACGGAATTACAAAAACCAAAGATGATAAATTCTCACGCAAGACGAACGACCGTCTCGAGCTGAACTCTATTGTAGGTAGACAGATAAATGAATCGAAGTGGTTCTACTCCTTCTTTCTAAACTTTAGAACGCAATTCGCGAAAGGGTATGCCTTTGGAGAGGATGCAGACGGCAATGAGATTAGAACTGAGACCACGCACTTTATGTCGCCCGGTTACCTACAAATAGGACCTGGTTTTCTTTGGAAAGAAAATGACAATTTAAAAGTGAACTTAGCTCCTGCTACAGCACGATTGATCTTTGTTGACGATATGTTTACAACAGTTCCCGGATATACAGACGGAGACTACTTTGGAGTAGACGCCGGAGAAAGCACCCGTTTTGAATTTGGTGCCTCGATTTCGGGCTATGCTAAATTCGACCTAATGGAGAATATTAGTATGGAAAACATTCTTAATCTTTATTCGAACTACTTAGAAGATCCTCAGAATGTGGATCTGGATTATACGATGAACTTAGTGTTAAAAGTAAACGATTGGATCTCTGCCAATGCAACCTTCCAAGCCATTTACGACGACAACGCGGTTGGCGCATTTCAGATTCGTGAAGCTTTGGGTATAGGTATAGGCTATAAATTTTAATTTCGAAAAGCATACGATTTAAAAAGCCCGATAGTTGTACCTATGGGGCTTTTTGCTATTCGTAGATATACTCTTCGGGATACAAAAAGTTGTTATACGGAAATCGGGTAACATGGATCTCACGTACTTTTTCGTACACTAGTTTTCTAAATTCCTCGAAATTCTCTTTTTCCAAAGCCGAGATAAAAATAGCATCACCCGAGCTAGTGTGCATCCAGGTGCGTTTCCAATCTTCCAAGCTATAATGCGCTTTCGTCTTTTCGGTAACAAGATCATCCTCATCTATAGTTTCCGGGGAGTAGGCATCGATCTTGTTAAACACCATTATCGTTGGCTTATCGGCGCTTTCAATTTCATCTAACACTTTGTTTACAGAGGCGATATGATCTTCAAACGATGGATGGGATATGTCGACCACATGCAATAGCAGATCGGCTTCACGTACCTCATCAAGGGTGCTTTTAAACGATTCGACCAATTGAGTTGGTAGCTTCCGAATAAAACCAACGGTGTCACTTAACAAAAAAGGTAAATTCCCTATCACTACTTTTCGTACCGTAGTATCTAAGGTTGCAAACAATTTATTTTCGGCAAATACTTCGCTCTTACTTATCACATTCATTAAAGTAGATTTTCCTACATTGGTATAACCTACTAAAGCAACACGAACCAGAGCGCCTCGATTTCCGCGCTGCACCTCCATTTGCTTATCGATCTTTTTAAGCTTTTTCTTTAGGAGTGAAATTCGATCTCGAACTATTCGTCTATCGGTTTCTATTTCGGTTTCTCCGGGTCCACGCATTCCAATTCCTCCACGCTGTCTTTCCAAGTGCGTCCACATCCCCGCTAATCGAGGAAGTAAATATTCGTACTGGGCTAGTTCCACCTGTGTACGGGCATAGCTTGTTTTTGCGCGTTGCGCGAAGATATCTAAGATTAGGTTGGTACGATCGATGATCTTACATCGCAGAATTTTTTCGATATTCTTTTGCTGGGCAGGAGACAACTCGTCATCAAAAATTGCGGTACCTATATCATTCTCCTCCACAAATTCGCGTACCTCTTCCATTTTCCCACTCCCAATAAAGGTCTTTGGATTGGGCATTTCCATTTTCTGAACGAATCTTTTTAACACCTCTCCACCGGCCGTATAGGCTAAAAACTCGAGTTCATCTAAATATTCTTCGGCTTTTTCCTCATCTTGATATTGAGTGATAAGCCCAATAAGAATCGTTTTTTCGTAATCAAAATCTGTTCTTTCTAACATAGAATAAGTTCTATTACAAAGGTACAAAACAGAACGGAAGCCGGTTTTGTAGTTTACAAGCATTTAACAAAAGAGCTGTCTTTATGGGTTAGTTTATCCAAAAGTTAAAGAAAACTGCAAATAAAGATTGGTGTGATTTTAATCGGAATTTTCCTGCACTATATCTAAAAGTTTTGTTAAGTAACTCAGATTTTCCATATTTGTAACGATTTCTTAACACGCCTACCAATTAAAACTCTATGAACGTAAAAATACCTCACTATTTTACACGTACTACGAATCATGTAAAATTACAAGCAACAACGCAAAGACACTTAGCTTTATACACACTGCTAATTACGTGTCTTTTTTCATTTACTAGTCAGGCGCAGGACCTTCCTTTCTTAAACTTAAATGCCGGACCGGATGTTACGATTCCTTGTGGTACCGGAGGATGTACCGACCTAACTGCAAATTTTAAAGAGATCTTCGAGACCGATAACGAAACCTATACGGTCGAGTCGATCCCTTATAATCCACCTTTTCCTTTCGATAATTTAGCCAACCCGTTAAATCCAAACATCGATGATGCTTGGTCGGAAGTAGATCAATTACCCTTCGATTTTTGTTTCTTCGGAAACTTAGAGCAAGAATTTCAAGTAGGTTCTAATGGAGTAATTCGATTTGATGTAGATCCGAACGATACCGGTGCAGGCTCTAACGATTGGTCCTTTTCCGACGATCTGCCAAATAATGCAGACGATGCGTTGGGCGAAGCCAATGTGTTTACTCCCGTTCACGATATCGATCCGGCTGCTTCTACAACGGAAGAAATTGGGTATGAAGTTATCGGGAATTTTCCGAATCGCGTATTAGTGGTTTCTTATTTTGAAGTACCCTTATTTTCAAGTACCTGTAACTCACTGTTAGCAACGCAAATGGTGGTGTTCTATGAATTCTCGAACACTGTGGAGGTCTATATTCGCGATAAACCTACCTGCCCTTCATGGCAGAATGGCGTAGCTGCGATTGGAATTCAAAACAATGACGGAACGGTGGCGTATGTGCCGCCGGGAAGAAATACATCAGATTCCCCGTGGACAACCAGTAACGAAGCTTGGCGTTTTAGCCCAGATGGTGATCCTAGCTACGTATTCGAATGGTTAGATGAAAGTGGAACTGTAATAGGTACCGATCCAACAATTAACGTATGTCCTCCAACAAGTGTCGCAACATATACTGCGCGAGTTACCTATACCAATAGCTGCAATGGAGAAACCGTAGTTTATACAGACGATGTGGTGGTTACGAACGAAGGTGGCTTTACCGTAGATCTAGGAGAAGATCAAACTTTTTGTGATGTAGATGAATATGAGATCGTTCCTGAACTAACCGGTGATACTACCAATGCAACCTATTTATGGAGTCCTGGAGGTGAAACAACTCCAACGATCACTGTAAGCACCTCAGGTACTTACAGCGTTGAAGTTACTGTAGACTCATGTACGCAGACCGATGATGTTACCCTAACATTCCTTAGTGGGTCGGAGTGTACCATTGACCCTGTTTGTACGGAAGTCGATTTTGAAGAAAATTTTGGAACCGGTACAGGAAGAGTATGTATAGATCCGGCGGAAGCTACTACCACTTATACGTGTAACCAACAAAATCAGATTGAAGATGGTGAATATACAATTACCAATATTTCAGATGGGTTAAATACCGGCTGGCACGTTGGAATGGAAGATCACACCGAAGGAGATACCGATGGACGTGCCTTCTTCGTAAATGCAGATTTTAACCCGGGTGAATTCTATCGTCGAACCATCACCTTAAGTCCGAATGGAGACTATGCCTTTAGTGCATGGATCACAACATTGTACGACACCGATACCGGTATTTGCGGTGGAAACAGTATACCTTCTAATGTAATTTTCAGAATTGAAGACTCTGCCGGAAATCTTATTGAAGAAACCAATACAGGTGATATTCCAAACGGACCGGAACCTAATTGGCAAGAATTCTTTATCAACTTTAATACAGGATCGAATACCGACATCCAACTTGTCCTTATAAATAATTCTATAGGAGGCTGCGGAAATGATCTTGCGATCGACGACATCACGCTTTCATTAATTAATCCGCAACCCATTGTTGTGACACCAAATGATCTAACAGCCTGCGATGATGCGTCTAACGATGAGACCGAGGTCTTTGATCTAGAAAGCCAGATACCAACCATCCTTGATGGCCAAGATCCAGCCGATTTTACCATTACTTTTCATACGAGCCTGTTCGATGCAGAAGCAGATCAAAATGCGATCGACACTCCAGATGCCTATACAAATGTTAGTAATCCGGAGACTATATACGTTCGGGTAGAAAAGGCAAATGACCCGTTGTGTTTCTCAACCGTGTCCTTCGACCTTATTGTAAACGAAGTTATTGACTTCACAACCAATTTACCCAACACCTTAGACTTGTGTAGTACCGATACTATACCGGAGCTTGATGCGACCCCGACTAATGAAGGAATAGACCTTTCTATGGTCGCATACGAGTGGGTCGATGAGAACAATAATGTAGTGTCTTCCGAAGCCACCTTTACACCACCAGGAGAAGGTAGTTATACGGTTACATTAACACTTGACCCATGTAGCCAAAGCTCATTTACAATAGAGGTAACTATTACCGATACCCCAACCTTAGATCTAGGAATGGATGAATCGCTTTGTGATGGTGAATCGTTCGAAATTGTACCTACCGTTGGTGGAAACACAGATGGTATCACCTATTTATGGAGTACCGGAGAAACAACCCCTACGATTATCGTAGACGAGAGTGGCGATTATACCCTTGATATTATGGTAGGACCCTGTGTCGTTTCCGATACTATAAATGTGTTCATCTCCGATCCTCTTGAAGTAGATCTGGGTGCCGACTTTAAAGTATGTCCGGACGAAGTACAAGTACTTACAGCAACGGTCGAGGGTGAGAATGTTACATACCAATGGTTCTTAAACGGTGACGAAATACCCGGTGAGACCGGTAATACACTAGAAATTACCGTGGCTCTCAATACTATGGGAACACAAACGTACACGGTAATTGCGGCCAATGGTGATTGTACCGGAGAAGACAGTATCGATATTCAACTTTATGACGTTGGAAATTGTACCATCTCACAAGGACTCTCTCCAAATGGAAGTCCAGGGTTTAATGATACTTTAGATCTAGAGTTCCTTGCAGACAGATCGGGAATAGAACAAGTACAGATCTTTAACAGGCTAGGAACATTGATCTATGAAAAGACCAATTATATAAACGAGTGGCGAGGCCAGTCTATGGATGGCAACGATTTGCCTACCGGGACCTATTTCTATGTGATCGACTTTGCTTCGGAAGACCCTCTTTATGGAATGCAAGCTTCCGGATGGATCTATTTAAATCAGGAAGCAAACTAAATGTAAAACGAAAACTAATTAATCATGAAAACAACATTACTTAGGGGATTATTGCTTTTCGCGCCCATACTGGGGTTTTCACAAATCGTAGTTGATGATACGTTTACCGTACAGCAATTAGTAGAAGACGTGCTAATTAACAGCTCTTGTGCCGAAGTTTCTAACTTCAATTCCGATACAGGCTCTGTATTTAATGGTATTGGATTTTTTGAAGCTAATGGTTCAGATTTTCCATTCGAAAGCGGCGTCGTACTTAGTACCGGAGCAGCAACAGAAGCTGTTGGCCCGAACGATCAAGGCGGTTTTGAAAGTGAAGATACCGATGCACCCGCCGATCCCGATTTGGATATGGCGATTCCAACAACAGACGAGCGACAAGATCGCACCTTTATAGAGTTTACGTTTGTTCCTTCGGTGAGCGCAATCTCATTCAATTTTTTGTTTGCTTCGGAAGAATATGACGGCGGATTTCAATGTACGTTTACGGATGCATTTGCGTTCTTACTTTTTGACGCTTCCGGAAATGTTACAAATTTAGCTGTCCTCCCGGGGGTACCTCCTCCTAACAATATAATTTCGGTAACCAATGTACATCCCGAAGTTCCCGGTTCTTGCGGGCCAATGAATGAAGAGTTCTTCGGACAGTACAATGATGGTCCCGATCCTTCTGCAATTCAATTTAACGGTCAAACCGTTGTACTTACCGCCATGGGAGATGTTAATCCCGGCGAGGAGTACCGAATTAAGTTAGTAATTGCCGATGACCGAGACGGGATTTACGATTCGGCCGTGTTCTTGGAAGCAGGAAGTTTTGATATCGGGAACGTTGACCTTGGCGATGATATAGTACTAGGAGACCCTGAAGCACAATGCGAAGGTGAAATAATTACGCTAGATGCCGGAGAAAATCCCGATGCCTCTTATACTTGGTTTAAGGACGGTGTCGAAATCCCGGGTGAAACCGACTCGACCTTGGATGTTTCTACCACCGGTTTATATCGCGTGGATGTGACGCTTACAAGTGGAGGTGATTGTACTGCCAGTGATGAAATCCTTGTCGAATTCTTTCCTGTTCCCGAATTCGACCTTGGACCCGATGTGTTGGCGTGCGATATGCAAATGCTTACGCTTGACGCTACCGTTACCAATCCTTCAGAATTAAACAATATTATGTATCGCTGGTTTAAAGATGGTGTTGAAATTACCGGAGAGACCATGAGCACGCTCGAAGTTTCCGAAGCAGGGATCTATACGGCAGAAGTTACAGGAAACGACTGTGTAGTGACCGACGAAATCTTTGTTCAAGCAGTCGACTTTACCGTGGAAATCGGCGGAACAATAAATCTTTGTGGAGAAGACTCGTTTGAGATCGTTCCGGAAATTACAGGTCAAGACCCCTCGAATGCCACTTACCTATGGAGCACAGGAGAGACCTCACCAACCATTACGGTTACTGAAAACGGCACCTATAGCGTAGAGGTCACCATTGAAGGATGTACCGCTACCGATGACGTTTCCATAAACTTTAGGACCTTACCCGAAATTGAATTAGGTCCAACGGTTAATAAATGTGCCCAAGACGTGAGTATCCTTACAGCGATTCCCACGAATATTAATGAAAATGAAGTTACCTATCGTTGGTTTATGGACGGTGGTCTTATTGCTAATGAAACTGCAAACACCCTAGAAGTAACCGAAGAAGGCGTATATACTGTTGAAGTCGGCGATGACGGCTGTTTGTCGTCCGATAGTGTTACGGTTCAATTTTACGACAATGAAAATTGTGTGATTACACAAGGCGTTTCTCCAAATGGCGATGGTCAAAATGATTTTCTAGACCTTACCTTTTTAGATGATAAGTCGGATATCGTAAAACTAACTGTTTTTAATCGATATGGTCGTGCCGTTTACGAGCAAACCGATTATATAAAAGAATGGGGTGGACAAACCAACGATGGCGAATTACTGCCTGTTGGCACCTATTTTTATACTATCGAACTTCGTTCAGAAGATCCTATTACGGGATGGATATACATTAACAAATAAACCAATCAAATAAATACCTCACTATAATGAAAAAACTATCGCTATTAATATTCTTACTTAGCATCCTTTGTATCGATATGGTTTCGGCACAACAAGATCCACAGTATACGCAATATATGTACAATATGAATGTGGTAAACCCTGCCTATGCAGGTTCTAAGGAAAGTCTTTCGATCACGGCCTTATATCGCAGACAATGGTCTGGCTTCGATCAAGGTCCGGAAACCATCACATTCTCTGGTCATTCTCCAATATCAGATAAAATTGGACTCGGACTTTCGGCCATTAAAGATGAACTAGGCCCTATAAGCGAAACAAATGTATATGCCGATTTCTCCTATACCTTACAACTAAGTGAGACGCTACAAATCGCATTAGGAATTAAAGCAGGAGCGACTTTTCATGATGTTGGCCTAAGCAGTTTAGACCTTCAGGACCCGAACGATCCTTTCTTCTCACAGGATATCAATAATACGTATCCAAATGTTGGTGCTGGTGCCTTTTTATACTCCGATAATTTTTACCTCGGATTGTCGGTGCCCAATTTGTTAAACTCGGTTCACCTTGACGAAAATGGCGTAAAATTCGGAAATGAGACCAATCACTATTTCGCAACAGCAGGTTACGTCTTCCAAGTTTCTGAAAACGTAAAATTAAAACCATCGGTCTTAGTAAAATCAGCCTTCGATGCACCGGTATCATTCGACGGGAACCTAAATGCGCTTTTCTATGAACGATTTGAAATTGGTGCCTCTTACCGCTTAGACGATTCGTTTAGTGGACTAGTAGGCTTCCAAGTAACGCCTAATGTGCGTGTTGGATATGCTTACGATAGAGTGACTTCTGACATCAAAACAGTTGCAGATTCTTCTCATGAAGTTATTGTAACGTTCGATCTGTTCTTTAACAAGCGTGCGCTTCGTTCGCCAAGATACTTCTAAACTAACTCAAAAAATTTCATTCAACATGAAAAAAATATATACTTTCCTCATACTTGTCGCAGTAAGCACCGCAATTGCTACCGCACAAAATAGTAAAACAAAAAAAGCCGATCAATTATACGATAAGCTGATGTATACCGATGCTATCGATGCCTATCAAAAACTCCTAAAAAAAGGAGAAGGCAGCCGATATGTATTTACGCGATTGGCCAATAGTTATTATTACATTAACGACACAAAGAAAGCAGAGACCTACTACAAACGTGTGGTAAAAGGTCGTGATGTGGACGCAGAGATCATTTACAATTATGCACAATCGCTGAAAGCCAATGGCAAGGTAGGCGATTACAACACTTGGATGAAGAAATTTGCCGAAATGAAACCAAACGATTCTCGTGCGATCGAGTTTATGAAGAATCCGAATTACATTCCGAAGATCATGGAGGCGAGACAAGCATATTCGGCTAAGAATATGGAAGAGATCAATTCTAAGTATTCTGAATTTGGTGGAACCGTGATCGGCAAAGACTTCTATTTCTCTTCGGCGCGAAACACCTCGAGAAAAAAATACGGTTGGGACGAACAACCATACTTAGATATCTATAAAGCTGATATCGTTGGAGGAACCGTAAAAAATGCTTCGCTGGTCGACGGTGAGATCAACACAAAATATCACGAAGGAAACGTAGCTATCACAGCAGACGGTAAGCGAATGTATTTTGATCGTAACGATTATTTTGAAGGTGACTACGACAAGAGTTCCGAAGGGGTGAATCAAATTAATCTATACTATGCCGAACTGATAAATGGAGAGTGGCAAGATATTCACTCGGTTGATTTTAACAGTGACGAATATTCTACCGGTCATCCGGCTTTGAGTCCGGATGGCAATACCCTTTATTTTGTAAGCGATATGCCGGGAGGAAAAGGTGGCAGTGATATTTATAAAGTGAGCATTAGTGCCGATGGGAGCTTAGGAACTCCAACCCGCCTAAGCGATGTTATCAATACTGAAGGAAAGGAAGTATTCCCTTATGTTGACGCGAATGGAACGCTCTATTTTTCTAGTGACGGACATTTGGGTATTGGGCTTTTAGACGTATTTATGGCAGAAGCCAATGGAAACAGTTTCGACACACCTGTAAACATGGGTGTAGGTGTAAATAGCGAAGACGATGATTTCGCTTTTAAATACGATCCTAACACTAAAGAAGGGTATGTATCTTCTAACCGTCAAGGCGGAAAAGGGAGTGACGATATTTATGCAATCAAAGAAAATGAAAAACCATGTGAAGTTACGATAAACGTTCAAGTCATTAACGAATATACGGATGAACCAATTCGTGAAGCACGGGTCGACCTATACGATATGTTCGAGAACAGGTTGAGCAGTCGTACGGCAGATGCTTCAGGAAATGCTGTATTACTTGCCGAATGCGATAAGAAGCACATTATTCAAGCCTTTATGCGCGACTTCGAACCCGGTGTGGTAGAAGTTTCCGAAGCAAACGATACCACCTTGGATATTACCGTAAAATTACGCCCTATAGAGGCGATCATCGAAGCCGACCGCGTTGTCTTAGACCCAATCTATTTCGACCTTGATAAGCACAATATAAAGCCACAAGCAGCTTTTGAATTGGATAAATTAGTGGCGCTTATGGAAAAATATCCTAAGATGAAGATCAAGGTAAACAGTCATACCGATAACCGAGCGAGCGATGCCTATAATATGGATCTAAGTGAGCGTAGAGCTCAAGCCACGGTACAATACGTGATCTCTAAGGGTATCGATAAAGATAGAATTAGTGGAGAAGGTATGGGAGAAAACAGTCCGGCTGTGGCTTGTGGCGATTCATGTACCGAAGCCCAACACCAACTAAACAGACGTTCAGAATTTATTATCGTTGAACGATAGGTCATTTTTAACGCACTAACCAAAAAGCCCCACCAAATTAATGGCGGGGCTTTTTTAATTTCTATTTGTTGCTTTTTTACACCCTTTTTGTATTCAATACCCTATTTTCTTTCTTTGCTTGAGTATCTCGATAAGAACCTATACTTAGACCAATGCTCATCCCTATCATCATTCCAAATACCAAACCGTTGGGCACACCAAACGGAACACCCAGTGCGAGCCCAAAAGACATCCCTAATGACATACCAATAGCAGTATAATATCCCGGAGTGACAAATTTAAACTGCGATCGCAAGGTCGATTTAAACGCATTTCTCTTTTTCTTATAATACTTCTTTCGCTCCTCGTTCACAGGCGAATTCAATTGTAAGGAATCGAGTAGTGTTTCGATGGCTTGCATTTTTTCTTCGGAAAGGTTCTTCGATTTCAATTCGACCAAAATTGCTTTAAATTCAGCGTAAATAGCACGTTCGCCTTTGTTATTGGTTTCTGAAAGTAATTGCTCAAATAAGTTGATTGCTGTATCAATTTTCATAAAAAGTGTTTCAATACCTTATAAGTAAGGAAAATACCATATTGTTACACTTCAGCCTTTAATTGTGGCGAGAAACACTTCCGAAGCCATAAAAAAAGGCCCCTTAAAAAAGGAGCCTTTACATTTATAGTTTGCAATTCTATTAATTGCTCTGAATTTGAATTTCATCTAATTCGTAGGTTCCGTCGAAGTCTTCATCGCCACTTCCTACATACTTCCATGCAATGTAACCCGATCCTGTTACACAAGAAAGATCTACATTACCAGAATCCAACCAATCACCAAAGAAATCACTATCCATTACCACATAGGCGTCTGATATAATGTCCCATGTTGCATTTGGAATCGTGTCCGGATTACCATCCCAGTCACTTGAGAATAGCACCTCTAAGGTACTTCCGTCGGCGAAACTGTTAGACGTCTTAAAGTTTAAGGTTTCTCCTTCTTGAGCGTCAAAATCGATCTGTGGGGTAACCAACCAACCAATCGAGCTGGCGTCACCACTCATAAACGATCCCATGTTGGCAGAAATACCTAAAGAAGCGTTGGTCCCATCGGCGAAATAAGCTTCCCAAGTTTGTGTACCTGCTTCCACATAATTGGTCCATCCGTTACCGGTAATTGGGTCTCCTTCAGTCTGTGTTTCGAAGAAATCACTAAATAATACATTCGATCCGGTATCGGAAGCAATACCACAAGTCACTTCTGAAGGATCGCAACGCTCCCCTTCTAAATTGATTGTTGAAGGATCGTTAACCACTACATTAAATTCATCTCCAAAAAAGTTATAAGTTAAGATCCCATCGATAGATCCACTTCCTTGCGGTAGCAATACCCCTGCAAAATCTGCAAACGTACTAGTACTAAAAATTGTAGTGGCTCCACTCGTACAGCTTTCAAGAATTCGCTCACCGTCGAACTCGTCTTCCGGCTCACCGGCAAAAGTAAGTCTGTTTTCACCTAAGGCCTGATTTCTGTTGAACTGAACATTCGACAATTGGATGTACAAGTTGGTTTTTTCGGCCGTAAACTCATTGATATTGATTGTCATTGGTACGATCTCTGCCACTTCATCATCACGTAGAAGATATTCATCGCGTTGTGATTCGGCAATTTTCTCCAATTGGTTTCCATCGCGAATACCTAAGGTTAGCACACCGTTGCTTATTCCAACGGTTAATCCGTCTAAACGAACAAACACTTTTCGACCAAATTGGTAGGTCTGGAACAATGGATTGGCATCGATTAGTACACGAACACCGGCTGTTGGATTCTCGGCTGCATCTTGTAATAACAGCTCTTCAAAAAAGTTCCCTGAAGCATCACTAGAAATTACAAATCCTGCAATAAAGCGATCATTGGTATCATCATCATCTGTTTCGAAGGTCAAAACATCGTTTCCGTTTTGAGTTTGCTCTTGTTCTAAAAGGGTTCTAAGGGCATCTATGGTAAGAAGTTGTTCTTGAGGAATCTCTACCGATTCTATCGTAAGTTCCGGTACGTCAAATTCGTCGTCTTTAACACAAGACATCACCACTACTAAAGCGAGTAGTA
>NZ_QOLC01000029.1 GCF_003333325.1 Candidatus Ulvibacter alkanivorans
AACACATGCATATTCTGTTTTGAAATTTCTTGACAATGAAGAGATTGGTGAATCCTTTGAAGTTGATGAAGGTAGATTAAAACACATCATTAAAATGATGTACAACTCAAATATAATTGTAGATGGACAATTATCTATTGAGAAAATAAAAAGAATGATTGAAAAGTATAGCGAAAATGTTTCTGAAAGAAGATTTTTGACTAAAAATTAAATTGCATATTTAAATTACTAAATAAAGATGGCAGAAGTAAAACCAGCTGAAATATCAGCAATCTTAAAACAACAACTAGCAGGATTTGAAGCATCAGCTTCATTGGATGAAGTAGGAACAGTATTAACCGTTGGTGATGGAATTGTACGAGCTTATGGACTTTCAAACGTTCAATATGGTGAGTTAGTAGAATTCGATGGTGGACTAGAAGGAATTGTATTAAACCTAGAAGAAGACAACGTAGGTGTTGTATTATTAGGAGCTTCAACAACAGTAGCAGAAGGATCAACAGTAAAACGTACTGAACGTATTGCTTCTTTAAGAGCTGGAGAAGGAGTTGTTGGACGTGTAGTTGATACCTTAGGGAATCCAATTGATGGTAAAGGACCTATTCAAGGAACTACTTATGAAATGCCTTTAGAGCGTAAAGCGCCTGGAGTAATTTTTCGTGAGCCAGTAACTGAGCCTTTACAAACTGGAATTAAAGCAATTGATGCAATGATTCCTGTAGGACGTGGACAACGTGAGTTAATCATTGGTGACCGTCAAACTGGTAAATCTACAGTAGCTTTAGATACCATCTTAAACCAAAAAGAATTTTACGATGCTGGTGAGCCAGTATTCTGTATATATGTTGCAATTGGACAAAAAGCTTCTACGGTTGCTGCCATTGCAAATATGTTAGAAGATAAAGGAGCGATGGCGTATACTACAATTGTAGCTGCGAATGCATCTGACCCTGCTTCTATGCAAGTTTATGCACCATTTGCAGGAGCTGCAATTGGAGAGTATTTCAGAGATT
>NZ_QOLC01000032.1 GCF_003333325.1 Candidatus Ulvibacter alkanivorans
TGATCCTGATAATGATGGTGTCATTCTAAAATTTGATAATTGCCCTGTCTCCTTTAACCCAGAACAGTTTGATTCGGATGAAGATGGACGTGGCGATGTTTGTGATGATGATACCGATGGTGATAACTTCTCTGACAAGTATGAAGAGGAATATGGAAGCAACCCTAATGATAAAGAAGTTATACCACAAGTTTTCGTTCCTTATGAAAATGACTACAGTGAATGGGAAGTTACTGGTGAAATTGCCGATAAGGGCACTTGGGCACCCGCTTTAGATAAACAAGAAACAGAATTCGTGCAAACAAGAAATAATGAAGAAGAAAAAATAAGAACCGTCTTTATTCAGGAAAAAGACAAGCATTCTGATACCATTCGAGTCGTTGCAGAAGAAGAAGAGACTCAATTCTTTCCATTTGTTGAAGAACGAACACTTATACCCAGAGAATCAAACAGAAGTCAAAGAACAGAGCGTTGTGGAGCTTGGACACCAGATCCTTTAACTATTCCAAAAGGCACGACTTTCAACCAAGAAAGAGAATGTTATAGCATTTTTGATGTTACCCTAGAATTCTTTACTAATGCTGAAGAAGGTGAAGTCGTTATTGGTGAAGTTCCTGTTGTAAGAGAAACAGGACCATTTATCAGGACCTCTACAAATATAGGACAAAAAGAAAAATATGAACCTATGGAAGATGAATTTACACCTTGGGTCGAGACTGATAGCTTCAGAAGCTCTGAAAGCTGGCTTCCAAGTGCTAGCGGCAAAACAACCAGCTTCACCCAATTCCAGAATGGTGAAGTCGAGGAAGAAAGATTTAAGATTGTTCGTGAAAAAGAAATTTACACTGGTACTGTCAGAGAAGTTTCAAGAGAAAAGCAAACTCGTTGGGTTGAAAAACAAATATCAAGAAATGTTGAAGCCCTTCCGGGGACTTGGACAAATTCTGGTGAGAACTGTGAGGGATGGACACCCTCAACTTCTGAATACAATGTTGGTGAATCCTTTACGCAA
>NZ_QOLC01000061.1 GCF_003333325.1 Candidatus Ulvibacter alkanivorans
ACTGATGTTGATATTTTATTTTACTTTATGACTTCTGGTAAATACAAGAGAGCAATTTCAGAAAAAAGCCAATTAAAATATAATGAAGCCATTGTTTTTGCCAAAAGTGCGTTGAGTAAAGAATGGACAGATGATATATTGCCATCCTACGAAATAGACCTTCTAATAGCTCAAAACAAATGGGACAAAGTTTTCGAAATTTATAAGATTCTAAAAGACAATGGCGAATTTGACAATGGTTACATTAACCATTTTAGCTGGCAGGTTTATAAGGATTGTTATGACCAAGAAGTCTTAAAAAAATGTCTTAATTGGATGAAAGAAGTAACAGAGGAAGAACCTACTTATTTATATTTAGACACTATAATATTTTATGACACTATCCCACAAAGTGTGTAAGTTAAATTTCACATTATTTCCGCTTATCCCCAGCTCTTGTATCAAAAGCTATCAAGTTAAACAGTTCTCGCATTCTGCTACGAACACGATTGCCGTAGCGTTCTTCCAGTTCTTCAGCATTGAGATTTGTGGTGGCGTGGGTTTTTATTTTGTGTTTGGTATCGAGATAGAGTTCATATCGGGATAATAGTACTTCGCCCATCACGTTCAAGTCTTTCCCATAGAACCTGCCCGCAGATTCCACGCCTAAATCATCGAAACAAAAAAATTTGGTATTTCCGTATTCTTCGATTGTTTTAAAGCCAAGATGGTTAAAGCTGAAAGCTACATTCCGACAAGGAATCATTTTGTAAGGACGCTGCAAGGGAACCAAATGTCGTAGCAATTTCATCAAACTTGTCTTTACACAACCTACAGGTCCAGAAAGCAGAATGCCCATATCAATATCGATTCCATAGGTTTTGCAATTTTCTTTATCCTTGACGAAGTACGAACAGAGCTTCAGTAAAATATTCTTGTCTTCATCATAAATCCTAAATTTTTCGCCAAACAACAATTTGGCTTTTGCATTCAGGTAAATCAAGATTTTCGGAAAATCGCATAGCACACTTTTTCCATCAAATTTTCCCAGCGAATATTCCACGCCATCTTCGGTAATTTTAGAGGGGTTGTCCATAATCTTTGTTTTTAGTGGTTCGTAAGTTGTCCTTGATTTGGGACGCTTGTTTTTTTTGTTTTCTTGGTCGAATAATTCGGTTCTGTCCATCCAATTTGTGGCCAATGAGCGCCAATCTCGTATCGGTTTGCCATCGCTTGTTTGCCATTCTCGGTCTGCATAATGCTCATAGAATTTTTTAGCTTCATCTGCATCAAAACCTTTTTCTTCAAAAAATAAAATAACGGCCTGCCTGCCCTTTGGCTGTTTTATATTGTTTTCTTGTTTGTTATTGTTTGTTTCAGATACCAATGCTTGTCCACCTATGGGACGGTGTTGGTACACAACCTGTCCGTTTTTGGGATGCTGGTGTCCCTCAAGAGGTACACCATTGGGATGGTACTGTTCCGCAAGCTGTTCTAATTCGGGATGATACTGTCCCACAACTGGTTCATCACTTGTCCCAATAATGGCCATCTTAATTTTGCTCCTTTGTACGGATTGTTTGAAGGAAAGTATAGTAGGTAGTGCCAAGAATCGAGGTCGGTTATGCATCTGTGATAGGTAGATTTAGAGCCAATCTTTGCCACACGCATTAATTCCCTGCGGTTCACGTAGAATTCGTCCATAAAACGGCAACTGTTCCATTCTTGAAACAGCACCATATACAAACTGATATGGGTGGGATTTAGGCGGTCATCAAAATAGAACGATTCAAAAGCCGCATTAAGTAGCTTTATATAGTTCATCATCTAAGAATTTAAACCGTGCTGAACACGATTGGCGTCCATCACTTTTTGTATTTCCTGTACATCATAATAGATAATGCCACCGACTTTAGTATACGGCAAAGTGCCATTGATACGAAGATTTTGTAGTGTTCCCGGACTCACTTGAAGCAAGTCCATCACTTCTGAGGATTTAAGATATTTTTTGAGCTTCGTCTTGGATTGATTGGTAAGCAGTTTCTTGATGTCATCGAGCAATTCCATTTTGAAATCTCGAAGGTCGTCTGTGGTAATGAAACTTGTCGGCATAATAGAACGGTTTTAAAGAAAAGGACTATCAAGGATTTTAAATTTTTAATTGATAGCCCTTAACCTGATTTGACTTTCGTTCTACAAATTTGAATAGGTTTATTGGATTTTATTCCCAAGTTGATACCAAGTTGGGTAGAAGTTTAACATATTGAAATTTAGCAAGTTTTGGTTCATTTTATTAGCCATTCAGACACATTTTTCGATCTAAATTTCATTATAATTTGTTGAAATGAAAACACCCAAGTTGGTATCAACTTGGGTGTTTGAAATTTTTATGAACAAAGGAATAATTTAATCTAATATCAGTTTTAATTTTTCCATATCATCACTAACTTTTCTCTCAACAACTCTCGCATAGATTTGAGTTGTGGACAGCTTAGTATGCCCTAGTAATTTAGATACTGTCTCTATTGGGACACCATTGCTTAAAGTCACAGTTGTAGCAAAAGTATGACGGGCCATATGAAAAGTCAGGTTCTTTTTTATACCGCATAAGTCAGCGATTTCCTTTAAATAACTGTTCAGTTTTTGGTTGGAAAACTTGGGTAAAAGACTGGATGTATAATTAGTTCGATAATGGTCTTTATATTTATCTATTAAGATTGCAGCTTTGGGCAATAATGGAATTTTGAATGGTGCACCTGTTTTTACCCTTTTAGCCATTATCCAAGGACTATTATCTATGCCCATTACGATATTATCTTTACTTAATTGTACAATGTCAACGTACGAAATACCAGTATAACAACTAAAAACAAACAAATCTTTCACAACCATAAGACGTTCTATGGTTGAAGACAATTCCTCAATACTTAATAATTCAAAATCTGATAGGAAACTACGTTCCTTTTTTTCAATTTTCATTTTAAAATTCACAAATGGGTCTCTTTCAATCCATTTCATCCGATAGGCAAGAGTAACCATTCTGCGTAAACGCTTAATATGCTTAATTGCGGTATTATTGCCAATTTTAGATTGTCCACTTTTAGGTATATACGACCGAAGAAAATCTTCAAAGCCTATGATAAAACTATATTCCAAGTTGAAAAGTGGGATGTCTGTAATTTTGTATTCCTTAAGAATAAATTCCATCATATACCGCTGGCTTGTCTTGTATTGACCCATCGTGTTTTTGTGCAATTTATGCTGCATCTTTTCATTGTAATAGTCAACAAGATTTTGAAAGGAATAGCGTGTTTTGTCCTCGCCTAAAAATTTGGCTTTGACCATTTGGGAAGTGAAAGGCACTTCATCCCTCTTGAAATCTTCGTAAATTCTATATACTTTTGATTGTACTTCGTTCAAGTAAAGATTGAGAGTGCGGGAATCTTTATCGGTTCCGTTTGCCCTTTGCAATTTTTCATCCCAAGTAGAAATATTGATTTTTTTCTTGAGACTAATGTTGACACGTTTACCATTTAAGGTAATCCGAATGTAGATATTTGCTTTGTTGTTTATAGCACGTTTTCCGTACACCCAAAACAGTATTGAAAATGTTGATGAAGTTCGCATAATTGTCGTCTTTAATGGTTAAACATTTATTAAGACGAAAGTCAAATCAACTATACTATTATGAGTAAGTTACGATATTCTGTCAACATAATCGCAGATAAAAAAATATGTTGACGATTTGTGACCTTTTAGATGCAAATGATATGAAATTATATGATTGCCCTAAAAACATAAAACCTTGTAAATCTTATAATTTACAAGGTTTTGAGGGAATTTGAATTCCCATTAAGCGGTCTGGACGAGACTCGAACTCGCGACCCCCTGCGTGACAGGCAGGTATTCTAACCAACTGAACTACCAGACCGTGCTACTATTTTATAGACTTTAAAAGCTTGTCTTTACTTCCCCTTCGAGAAGTAGGCCTGCTCTAACTTTACGTCTTTGAGCGTGTAGGCGGGTGCAAATATACTACTCCAATTCATTATGACAAACATTTTTTTTAAAAAAGTTTATCCACTTAACTATTTAGTGCTTCTCTACCTTTAATTTCATTTCTCCACCTATCAAAGTCAGCTTAATTTCAACCTCTTAGACAACTCAAAACTCCTCTTATCAACTAACCAAATTTCTGTCGCTCCACCAAATAGGTGGTCAAAATTTTATTAAAGCCTTCATTTATATTCGCCCGAACATATTTTATACGATACTGACCGCACTTTAACGCCAACGCATTAAAATAATCGGCCACCGCCGCTTCATACGAAGCTTTAATGTTGTCCGCATACAAGTTTACGTGCGCCCCTGTTTCTACATCGACAAAACGTTTGGGTCGATTGCTAAAATCGAACTCCAACTCCTTTTGCTTATCGAAGGTATGGAACAATATCACCTCGTGCTTATTGTATTTTAAATGTTGAAGCGCTTCAAACAACTTCTCCTCCTCCGTATCACTCTGAAACATATCGGTGAATAGGAATACCAACGACCGCCGCTTTAACTTCTCGGCGATCAAATGCAAATAGGTATAGGTCTTAGTCGTTACTTGTTCGCTCGATGGCTGCAGTGCTTCGTTCAACTTACCCAACAACATCTGATGGTGTCGTTCACTGCCTTTTTCACTACTGTAAAACTCATAATGGTCACTGTAAATACTCATGCCTACCGCATCCCGCTGTCGCTTTAACAAGTTCATGATCGCCGCACTTCCCAATACCGAAAAACCGATCTTGTTCAACGAATTGATATTGAATTCCTTTAAAGAAGGATAATGCATCGAACTACTGTTGTCAATAATAATATGACACCGTAAATTGGTCTCCTCTTCGTACCGCTTGGTGTATAACTTGTCGGTCTTGGCATATAACTTCCAATCTATATGCTTGGTGCTTTCACCACTGTTGTAGATCTTATGCTCGGCAAATTCAGCAGAAAAACCGTGAAACGGACTCTTATGTAAACCCGAAATAAACCCCTCGACCACTTGCTTGGCCAGCAACTCCAGATTCTTGAAGCCGGTAATCTCATTTATTTCTTTTTGTATATCCATTTTCTGTTGATTTGTGAAGTGAATCAAGCGAAGCTATGTATTCAATAAATCATTTTTTTTGCCAACCAATACGCTCCCAACAGAATTGATTAAACACTCTATTTTAGAGATATTAGAAATATACTTTAAACGAATTGCCAATAGATATTGCGTTTCTACTTCCGAAAGAAACCCCGTAGCTATGCTCACAGATTGAATAAACTCCTTATCACGCTGTCTTGCCGCACCACTCACTACGAAAGAACGCCATCCACAATTCCATATTCCACAGACTCTTCCGCACCCATCCAATGATCGCGATTAAAGTCTTTCATGACCTTCTCAAATTTCTGACCACAATTCTCTGCCAAGATTCGAGCACTTAACTCCTTTGTCTTTAAGATTTCCTGCGCCGTTATCTCAATATCACTCGCAGGACCACGAGCTCCGCCACTAGGCTGATGTATCATCACCCGAGCATGAGGTTGGATAAACCGTCTACCTTTCTCGCCAGCCGACAACAACAAACTTCCCATAGAAGCCGCCAAGCCGGTACAAATAGTCGATACCGGACTCTTGATCGATCGTATGGTGTCGTACATAGAGAAGCCGGAAGTGACATAGCCGCCTGGACTGTTTATATACAACTTGATCTCCTCATGATTAACCGAATCTAAATACAGTAATCTATCTACGACATGCCGAGCACTCTTATCGTCCACCATGCCCCACAAAAAGATGGTGCGGTCGTCTAACTGCTGATTGTCTATTTTATCCTGAACTTTATATTTTTTCTCCATGTTTGTTGCTGAAAGTATAATTGTTGCTGAAAATTAAAAAAGGCTTAGCATACTGCCAAGCCTTTTATAGTTTAATTTCTATGTTAAAATGTATCTTATAATAACTTATCGATTGCCTCTGCGTATACGTTCTTTGGTGCTACGCCTACTTGACGACCAACCAATTCTCCATTGTTAAATACCAATACAGTGGGTATGTTACGTACGCCATACTTCGCGGCAAATTCTTGATTAGCATCTACATCTACTTTTCCTACCACGGCTTTTCCGTCGTAGTCGTTGCTAATTTCATCGATAATAGGCCCCACCATACGGCAAGGTCCACACCAAGCTGCCCAAAAATCTACCAGTACAGGTTTATCACTTTTTAATACGGTTTCTTCGAATGTCGCGTCTGTTATTTCTAAAGCCATTGTTTCTGTTTTTTTATTGTTACACAAAAGTAGTCAAAAAAAAGCCTTCTCCTTACAGGCTTAACATTAGTTTAGGCAATACAACTATTGCCTTTAATTATGCGGGCCACGCCTCCTTACCACCTCGGCGTGCCGGGCTTTCAGCTATATCTCTTTCTCACTCCTCACCTCGCTCCAAAGAGGATGCCGCTTCTATCCCTGCCCGAAGAAGGATGCCAAAAGATTTTGTACCTTAGAATCACTAACCGCACCACTATGTATACCAAAAGAAAATACGGGTTCTTTATGACCCTCAATTGGTCTAAAAAACCCTTGATCATAGGACTCCTCTACTCCGTAGCGCTCTTTGCCATAAGCTATTTTCTACAACTTACCTTTTTTATTCCTTGGCAACCCATTAGCGTAATTGGAATTGCCGTTGCATTCTATCTCGGATTCAAAAATAACAGTTCCTACGATCGTACGTGGGAAGCCCGAAAGATCTGGGGAGGTATCGTGAATACCAGCCGCACTTTTGGTGCAGCAACTGTATCCTTTGTAAAAGGCACTACCGACGAAACCATTAAAAAAGAACTGATCTACCGTCACATAGCTTGGTTAACTGCGCTGCGCTATCAACTACGCTTGCCACGTAGCTGGGAACACCCCAAAGGACGAGTAAAAAAGACCTATGCGCCTGCTGTTTCAGAAGACTTTAACGCATCGCTAAAAGAGGAATTACACCACTACCTCCCCGCTTCCGAAGTAAGCCAACTGCTTACCAAATCGAATGTCGCTACACAACTACTTAAAAATCAATCGCAACGTTTGCAACAACTCAGAGATCAAGACTACTTCGAAGATTTTAGACATATGGAGTTCCACGGACTCATCACCAGCTTATACACCGAACAAGGTCGTGCCGAACGTATAAAGAACTTCCCCTTTCCTAGACAATACGCTTCTACCGCCTTTTGGCTATGTATGGTTTTTTGTGCCTTCGTCCCCTTAGGATTGATCGATGTTTTCAATACCATGCAAGGATGGTTGTATTGGACCGGACCGGTGCTTTCTGCCCTAGTGATCTGGGTGTTCTTTTTAATGGAAATGATTGGCGACTATTCCGAAAATCCGTTTGAAGGTACCTATAACGACGTTCCCATTACGTCCATCGCAAGGGGTATCGAGATCGATCTACGTGAAATGATCGATGACACCAACATTCCCGGTCCCACTCAAACCGAAAACGGATTTTTAATGTAACAAAATTGCTGTGTACGACCTGCGATAGGGATTGAAGCAAAAATCCTTTTTGTTGCCTTGAGAAAACTGAAAGGAAACAACAAAAAGATTGGAGCGAAAAGCCCGCCGCTGTTGGTTGCGCCTCGGCGAAACCAGAGAGGATCGCCCAAAAACAACTGATTTTAATTCAGCTTAAACTTCACTTGTTCTTGCTCCAGTTCATGCAGCAATTCCTTACTGATCTTTATTTTATGTGTGCGACTTGGCATGTTTAGCTTCACTTTGTTCGCAACTTCGTACACCACAAAATGCAGCTGCTTGTCGCCCTTATGCATAGAGAACAGTTCTTTTAAATTGGATATACGATCGGCTTCCAACGATTCTATTGGCAGTTGCAAGGTGAGTTTACGCGCCTGTTGATCCATCACATCGTGCAATAACTGCATATGATTGTATTGCAGTCTCGGGTCTCCTTTTTTTCCGGTATCGCGATTCGTCCAGCCTTCTTTTACAAAGACCCGCGCGTAGATAAACGAATTAGGCACCAATAAATGTCGCCATTTTAAATACTCTTCGCCAAAGATCTTAAAGTCGTAGCTGTCTTCGTAATCTTCTACCGTAAAGATCGCCCAACCCTTACCGGCCTTAGATTCGCGGTGTTGCACTTCACTTACGATGCCACCAAAACACAATTCTCTATTTACGAACTTCTCCAGTTCGTTAAAATGCGCCACCTTACAATTGGTGAAATTTTGCATCTCGATCTTAAAATCGTCTAATGGATGTCCCGAAATATAGATCCCTACTACCTCCTTCTCTAACTTTAGCTTTTTCATGGTTCCCCATTCTTCGCAAGGTGGTACTTCCGGCTCCGGAATTTGAACTTCACTGGCATCGCCAAACAAACTCACCTGTGACGAGTTTTGGGTTTCTTGATAGCGCGCTGCGTATTTTAAGACCTTTTCTATAAACATGACCCCGTCCCCATCATCGTGTAGGTATTGGGCGCGATGCGTGTCGAAACTGTCAAATCCGCCGGCAAGCGCCAAATTCTCGAACGCCTTTTTATTGGCCGATCGCAGATCGATGCGCTTGGCCAGATCGAACACCGATTTATACTTTCCTTCTTTTCGTTCTTCAACAATGGTCGCCACGGCATTACCACCAACACCTTTAATCGCTCCCATTCCGAAGCGAACAGCTCCTTGATCGTTCACTGTAAATTTGTAAAAAGATTCATTGACATCTGGTCCAAGTACCTCGAGTCCCATGCGTTTACACTCCTCCATAAAGAAAGTGACCTGCTTGATGTCGCTCATATTGTTACTTAATACCGCAGCCATATATTCGGCGGGATAATGGGCTTTTAAATAGGCTGTTTGATACGCGATCCAAGCGTAGCAAGTGGAGTGCGACTTGTTAAAGGCGTAACTTGCAAACGCCTCCCAGTCTTTCCAAATCTTCTCCAGTTTTTCGGGGTCATGCCCTTTCGCTGCTGCTTGTTCGATAAACTGAGGTTTCATCTTATCGAGTACCGCCTTTTGTTTTTTACCCATGGCTTTCCGAAGTACATCGGCTTCACCTTTGGTAAATCCAGCCAATTTCTGCGACAACAACATCACCTGCTCTTGATAGACGGTGATCCCGTAGGTTTCTTTTAAGTATTCTTCCATTGCCGGAAGATCGTACGTGATCTCCTCCTCCCCGTGCTTTCTACGAACGAAACTTGGAATGTATTCCATTGGACCTGGACGATACAAAGCGTTCATGGCAATAAGATCTGCAAAGACGGTTGGCTTGAGCTCTTTCATATACTTCTGCATCCCGGCCGATTCGTACTGAAATATCCCAACCGTCTCGCCCCGTTGGAACAAGGCATAGGTCGCTTCATCGTCTAATGGGAAAGCATCTGGATCTAAGTCAATATTGTGTTTGTGTTTTACCAACTTTACCGTATCCTTAATAAGTGTTAGGGTTTTGAGTCCTAAAAAGTCCATTTTTAACAGCCCGGCACTCTCCACGACCGAGTTGTCAAATTGTGTTACATACAGATCACTGTCTTTGGCCGTAGCTACCGGTACAAAATTGGTAATATCATCGGGCGTAATAATTACACCACAGGCATGAATACCGGTGTTGCGAACAGAGCCTTCCAGTATTTTCGCCTGATTAATGGTCTGTGCTTCCAGGTCGGATCCTTCCGAAAGATTTAGCAATTCGTTCACCTTAGGCAATTCGTCGCTTCGAAATTTACTTCGCAATTCCTGATCGGTCATTCCAAAGATCTTGTTCAGCTTTGTCATATTCGGGATCAGTTTGGCGATACGATCGGCGTCGTTTAACGGAAGATCCAATACACGCGCTGTATCGCGAATGGAAGATTTGGCTGCCATAGTACCATAGGTGATGATCTGTGCCACCTGATTGCTACCGTATTTTCTGATCACATAATCCATTACCCGACTTCTACCTTCATCGTCAAAATCAATATCGATATCGGGCATACTCACCCGGTCCGGATTTAGGAACCGCTCAAAAAGCAGATCGTAGGCGATAGGATCGATATTGGTGATCCCCAAACAGTAGGCCACTGCACTTCCCGCAGCCGAACCTCGTCCTGGACCCACCGAAACATCCATATTTCGTGCTTCTCGAATAAAATCTTCAGTGATCAAGAAGTATCCCGGATATCCAGTCTTTTCGATCACATCCAGTTCAAAATCCAATCGTTCTTTGATCTCGTCGGTGATCTCGTTGTAGCGCCGCTCGGCCCCTTTGTAGGTTAGATGGCGTAGGTAGGCATTCTCTCCGCGATTACCGCCGTCCTTGAGGTCCTCTTCGTGCCGGAACTCTTCAGGAATATCGAATTTTGGAAGCAATACTTCTCGAGCCAAGGTGAAGGGTTCTATCTTATCGATCACTTCGGAAATATTGCTTATAGCCTCAGGAAGATCTTTAAACAAGACCTTCATCTCCTCCTGACTCTTAAAATAATACGCATCATTTGGCAAGCCGTAGCGATAACCACGTCCGCGACCAATTGGCGTGGCTTGTTTTTCTCCATCTTTTACACAAAGCAAGATGTCATGCGCGTTCGCATCTTCCTTGTTGATGTAATAAGTGTTGTTACACGCAACCATTTTCACCTTATGCTTTTCAGAAAATGAAATGAGCACATCATTAATACGTCTTTCTTCCTCGAGGTCGTGGCGCATGATTTCTATATACAGATCATCGCCAAATTGTTCTTTCCACCAAAGTAGCGCCTCTTCGGCTTGATTCTCACCAATATTCAAGATCTTACTAGGGACTTCGCCATATATACTTCCGGTAAGTACGATGATATCTTCTTTGTATTTGGCAATAACATTCTTGTCGATACGGGGCACATAATAAAATCCGTCGGTATAGGCGATAGAAGCCATTTTAGCCAAATTGTGGTAGCCGTTCTTATTCTTGGCCAACAGTACGATCTGGTATCCGTTGTCCTTGTGCGACTTATTTAAATGGTCTTCGCAAACAAAGAACTCACAGCCAACAATCGCTTTTAACTGCTTGTGCTGTTCGTCTTCAGAAAGACTGTTATTATAGTTATTTACTGCTCTTGTAAAATGGAATGCTCCCATCATGTTGCCACTATCGGTTAGGGCTACTGCGGGCATTTCATTTGCAACGGCTGCATCCACCAAGTCCTGAGTGCTGGAAGTTGATTGTAGGATCGAGAACTGCGAATGGTTGTGCAAATGCGCAAAAGCGGTCTCTTCGAGGGTCGCGATGTTCTCTTTTATTTCTTCAGAAGAGATCTCTTGTGTGGTTGAAGCTGCCTCCAATTCCTTTCGGATCTTTTCGGAAGCTTTCTTCAAGTTGATATGGGAAAGCCCGATCAATTCGATTTCTTTCGGATTGGCTTCTGAAAATTGTTCGAAATAATCCGGTTGAACGTCTAATTCTTCCGAAGTGAACAATCGTCGGCGTACCAATTCGAGAAAACATCGAGTCGTCGCTTCTACATCGGCTGTTGCATTGTGAGCTTCTGCAAAGGGTTGATTAAACAAGAATTCATGTAATTCGGTAAGTGTAGGCAGTTTAAATTTACCTCCCCTACCACCGGGGATCTGACAAAGTTGAGCAGTGGTCTCGGTACAGGTGTCTAATACCGGTAGTTCGGGCAACGGATTATCAAGTCCCAATCGATGGAATTCGGCTCCCATAATGTTTATATCGAAGCCTACATTTTGCCCTACGAGAAATTTTGTTTTGCTCAATGCTTCGGAAAATTTATGCATCATTTCCCTAAGCGGAATTCCCTTTGCCTGTGCTAACTCGGTCGAGATACCGTGAATCTTTTCAGCATCGAAGGGAATGTTGAACCCATCGGGTTGTATCAAATAATCTTGATGCTCGATCACATTACCCATACCATCGTGCAACTGCCATGCAATTTGGATACAGCGAGGCCAGTTATCGCTATCGGTTACGGGGGCGTCCCAACGCTTGGGAAGACCAGTGGTTTCAGTATCGAAGATCAAATACATAGATCGAATTTAGAAGGTGGAATCAACAAGAGTAAAAATAAAAAAATGCAGCGCGATGCTATTAAAAAGTTGTAAAGAGTTGTTCACATTTTTACATAAAAAATCCCGCATAAAGCGGGATTTCTCCTTTTCATAGCGTTCCGTTAGGATACAACTACTTCAAAATTCTTAGCGCTTTGTAAAGCTGTTTTTACACTTTCACGCTGTTTGGTCAAAATCGATTTGGTGGTTGGTGGCAGTGTCGTATCACTAATAATTTCGTCATACTCTTCTACTGCTTTTTTCTCACCTTTTTGAACTTCTTCTAAGATCGCTTCTTCATCGTTGGAAGTGAACGTAGACTTTATGTCCATCCACGTACGGTGCATATCACCGGTGGTACTTCCGCCTTTATCGGGAGTTTCCCCGAAGTTTCTAATTTCAGACTTTAATTCATGTCCAAAATCATAACGATGCTGGGCTTGACTTTCAAAGAATTGCTTCAATTTCGTATTGTCTACGATCTCTGCGGCTTTCTTATAACCCTTTTCAGCGTCGTAATTCTTTTCTAATAGTTCATTTAATTTCTTCGACATGTTCTCTGTATACTTCATCATCAAATATTTTATATTTATGCGATGATTTTAATTAATACATTAAATAAAAGATCATCACTTAACTTCGTTTCAATATACTCTAATATACCGTAAACAAAGGGCTTACACAAATAATTAACCCAAGCTTAATAGGTTTTAACAGAGTTTAACCTTCGCTTGGGTTGTACTTTTTAATTTGAAATTATTTTAACAGTCTGTCTATTGGTAAGTGACGTTAAATTGACCTAGACTAATGCTGTGATTGTCTGTTTGAAATGAGAAAGTTCCTTTTATGATATTATTAGCCAAGTCATGCTCTACGATAATAATATTACCAGAGGTGGCTTGTTCGGAATCTGCTCCTTCAGAATAGGTGGCACCGAAGCCCATTTCAGGTAAGCTGTACGAACCAGTTTCTACATCAACCGGAACACGAATGGTAATGGTAATGGCTGTACTCGCTCCGGCAATAATAATGGAATTACCACTATCAACTGCCGTGACGGTAAATGGGTTAAATGTAGCCCCGTCGACTTCGGCAGCAAAATTTCCGGCATTACCCGGCTCTTCCACCTCTTCACCAAAACCGTAAGGCACACGATAAAAAATACCGCGCTGTACAACGAGTGTGTCCACACCCGGAATAATTGCAGTAAAGTTAAAAGTACCATCTACCACTTTTTCGCTAGTATCCCATCGAGTGATCTCCACCTTTCCGCTTCCATTAGGGTCTGTTGTAAATAGATTTCCTTCAATATCCTCAAAGGAGGCGTAGTTAGCAGATCCTTCACCTAGGGTATATATCCCTGCCTGAGGACTAGGAACCTTAAGGGTAAGGGTTTCGTCTTGCGTAATTCCTTGAATTAGAAAATCCCCATCTAAGGTTTCCGAAGCACGCGCATCGTTCGCCTTAAAGAAAACATCATCTAACGTTCCTTGCATGGCCGGGGTGTTATCTTGGATGTCTTCACAGGCTGAAAATAAAACCAGTAAGACAGTAAAAAGGGGCATCAATAATCGTTTCATAATCTTTAGAATAAATAGGTTTGCAACAAATGTAAAATAAAATGGTTTAATCTGTTGAATTTCAGAAAAAAAATATAGTATCTTTGCCGTCCTTAATTATAACCGGGGTCGGGAACCCCAAAAATTAATTGATATGCCCGTAAAGATAAGATTACAAAGACACGGTAAGAAAGGAAAACCTTTTTACTGGATCGTGGCTGCCGATAGTCGCGCGAAAAGAGATGGTAAATACCTTGAAAAAATAGGCGTTTACAATCCAAATGTAAACCCTGCTCATATTGACATCGATGTTGATGGCGCAGTACAATGGCTTCAAAACGGGGCTCAACCAACCGATACCGCTAGAGCGATCCTTTCTTATAAAGGAGTGTTGTTAAAGCATCACCTTGCCGGTGGTGTTCGTAAAGGTGCGTTGACCGAAGAACAAGCCGAAGAAAAGTTCAATGCTTGGTTAGAAGAAAAAGCGAAAGCTGTTGACGCTAAGAAAGACAAGCTAAGTGATGCTAAGGAAAAAGCAAAAGAAGAAGCATTAGCTGCCGAAAAAGCAGTAAATGAAGCTCGTATTGCTGAATCTGCCGAAGCTGAAGCGCCTGCAGAGGAAGAAACTACCACTGAAGAGGCTACAGAAGAAACAGCTACTGCCGAAGCCACCGAAGAAGCCGCTCCTGAAGAAAAGAAGGAAGCTGCTGCTAAGGAAGAAGAATAAAACGGCTGCGATATGCAAAAGAAGGATTGTTTCTTCGTAGGCAAAATCGTAAAGAAGTACAGTTTTAAAGGGGAATTACTTGTAAAATTAGATACAGACGACCCCGAACAATTTTTAGAAATGGAATCGGTTTTTGTGGAACAACACAACAACTTGATTCCATTTTTTATTGAACACAGTTCGCTACACAAATCGACCCTACTTCGCGTTAAATTTGAAGAGGTAGAGAATGAAGCAGATGCAGATGCGCTATTGAAAAAAGACTTGTTCCTTCCTTTGGCTGCCTTGCCTAAATTAACAGGAAATAAATTCTATTACCACGAGATCATTGGTTTTACCGTTTACGACCGGCAATTCGGAAAGGTTGGTACTATCACGGCGATCAACGATGCTACGGCCCAACACCTTTTTGTTATTGCTCGTGACGAAAAAGAGATCTTGATCCCCATAAACGACTCATTTATAAAAAAGGTAGATCGAACCGAAGGTGAGATCCATTTAGATGTACCCGAAGGGTTAATCGACTTGTACCTTTAACTATGGACAAGCCATTTGAATTTAAACAATTTACTGTGCACCAAGATCGCTGTGCGATGAAAATTGGCACCGATGGGGTATTGTTAGGCGCATGGGCGCCACTGTCGCACCATCCTTTTTCTATTCTAGATATCGGTACAGGCACAGGTGTGATCGCACTTCAGCTCGCACAACGAAGTACAGCAACTCTTATTGATGCTTTAGAGATCGATCCCGATGCCTATGAACAAAGTGTAGAGAACTTTGAGCGCTCGCCTTGGGGCGACCGACTTTTCTGTTACCACGCTTCGCTAGATGAATTTACCGAAGATCCGGAAGAACCTTATGATCTTATCGTTTCTAATCCGCCATTTTATTCTGCTAATTACAAAACCTCAGACATAGCAAGAGATACCGCTCGATTTAACGACGCCCTCCCCTTTAGTGAGTTAATTGCTTCGGTGTCGGTTTTATTGGCACAAGATGGGCTATTCGCTACCATTATTCCGTATAGTGAAGAAGCTGCTTTTATTGCGTTAGCTTCGGAAGTAAATTTATTTCCCAACAAAATTTGCCGGGTGCGAGGAACGGCAAATGCACCCATAAAAAGAAGTATGTTGGCTTTCAGTTTCAGAAAAAAACCTGCAATTCTTGAAGCGTTGACCATCGAAACCGAACGCCACAACTATACCGAAGACTATAAAAATTTAGTTTCAGATTTTTATTTGAAAATGTAGGACGTTCGGCTTGTGATTTTTACATTTGTATTGCTATAAATCAATATCTATGAAGCCCGATCTTTTCGAAGCCCCCGATTATTACAATCTTGATGATCTATTAACCGATGAACACAAATTGGTGCGCAATGCAGCCCGAGATTGGGTAAAGCGCGACGTGTCTCCCATTATTGAAGAATACGCCCAGAAAGCAGAATTCCCCGAACAAATTATTGACGGACTTGCTGAGATTGGTGCTTTTGGTCCATACATTCCCGAAACCTATGGAGGAGCCGGTCTTGACCAGATCTCGTACGGGCTTATCATGCAGGAAATTGAACGTGGGGATAGTGGGGTTCGAAGTACAGCCTCGGTACAATCGTCCTTGGTAATGTACCCTATTTGGAAATATGGCAACGAAGACCAACGAAAAAAATACCTTCCAAAACTGGCAAGTGGCGAATGGATGGGTTGTTTTGGACTTACCGAACCAGACCATGGTAGTAATCCGGGTGGAATGACCACCAACTTTAAAGACAAAGGAGATCATTATTTATTGAATGGTGCCAAGATGTGGATAAGCAATGCGCCTTTCGCACAAGTTGCAGTAGTGTGGGCCAAAGATGAAAATGACCGAATTCACGGCTTGATCGTAGAACGAGGCATGGAAGGCTTTAGTACACCAGAAACACACAACAAATGGTCACTGCGCGCTTCTGCCACGGGTGAATTGATCTTTGATAACGTAAAAGTTCCTAAAGAAAACCTATTACCCAATAAATCCGGATTAGGTGCGCCTTTAGGGTGTTTAGATTCTGCTCGTTTTGGGATTGCATGGGGAGCTATTGGAGCCGCTATGGATTGCTACGACACGGCGCTTCGATATGCCAAGGAACGCACGCAATTTGGCAAACCAATTGGAGGGTTTCAATTACAACAAAAAAAATTAGCCGAGATGATCACCGAGATCACCAAAGCCCAGTTGATGGCATGGCGTCTAGGTGTGCTTCGAAATGAAGGAAAAGCAACTTCGGCACAGATCTCCATGGCCAAGCGGAACAATGTAGACATGGCCATTAATATTGCTCGCGAAGCGCGACAAATTTTAGGTGGAATGGGAATTACAGGCGAGTACAGCATTATGCGCCACTCAATGAATTTAGAAAGCGTGATCACCTACGAAGGAACGCATGACATACATTTGCTCATTACCGGACTAGACATAACAGGCTTAAACGCATTTAAGTAATTAGACGAATTATCTAGTAAATAAAAGGCTTCAGTATTGAGGCCTTTTTTTCTTGTCTTCTTCGGAAAACGACTCGTACGAGAAATTTAAACTTCAAATTAGTATAAAAAGCGAGCATACTGTATCTTTAAAAAAAGTATCACTATGTCTTCACAAAAAAGATTTACCCGCGCTTACGAAACGGCGCGACGCATCTCTTTTAACGACACCTCTAAGTTTATAATCTTTAGCGATTGCCATCGCGGCGACAATAGCTTTGCCGACGATTTTGCCAACAATCGCAACATTTACTTTCACGCCTTAAAACATTATTACAAAGAAAGCTTCGCCTACTGCGAACTCGGCGATGGAGATGAGCTTTGGGAAAATATAGAATTTAAATCGATACTAGAAGCACATAAGAACGTATTCGACCTGATGCGCTTGTTTCACAATGAGAACAGATTGTATCGAGTTGTTGGTAATCATGACATGGTTTATATGAACAAACGCTATGTAGAAAAGCACCTATTTACACATCTCAACAAAGTGACCGGAGCACAAGATCCGTTGTTTCCGGATATTGAATTTTCGGAAGGACTTATCCTAGAGCATGAAACCAACGGACAAGAAATATTTATGTTGCACGGTCACCAAGCCGACTGGATGAACTACCACGGATGGAAGATCAATCGATTCATGGTACGTGCATTATGGCGGCAGCTTCAAGTAGTGGGAATAAGCGACCCTACCAGTCCCGCAAAAAACTACAAGGAACTTATTAAAGTAGAGCGTCGTACAAAAAAATGGATCACAGAAAACAACAATCTTTTTACCATTACCGGTCATACGCATCGACCACGATTCCCCGAACCCGGAAGTATTGCGTATTTTAACGATGGAAGCTGTGTACACCCTAGAAGTATCACGGGTCTGGAAATAGAAAACAATTCCATTTCATTGATCAAGTGGCAAATTGCAACTACCGAAGATGGTACGCTTAAAGTGATTCGCGTATTGCTGGAAGGTCCTCAGCTACTAAGCGCTTATCGAAGCAACTAATTCTTTATACTTCGGGAGCGATTTCAATCGTTAATCCATCTAAGGATTCGGTAATATAGATCTGACAACCCAACCTGCTATTTTCTTGCACATTGAATGCTTCTGCCAACATAAGGTCTTCGTCGTAGCTCATTTCCGGTAATTCGTGATCACTCTTAACATAACACTGGCAAGACGCACACATGGCCATACCGCCACAGACCCCAATGGTGCCTTCGGGCGCCAATTCATAGGAGCGAATTAACTCCATAATGTTCATATTCATGTCGGTGGGTGCAGCCACTGAATGCGAATTTCCCTCTCTATCGATTATTGTAATTTTGATGTCCTTCATTTTTCCGAAGTACTAATTAATCGATTTTACGACCGCTTTTGGTGCTTCTTTTTTACTTCCATCGAAACCTTCTACTCCGCCTACTGTGGTATATTTCATCACATATCGCTTATCTGGATAGATACGTTGATACGCACTCTGGCACATTAGCGTAGCCTCGTGGAACCCGCATAGAATAAGTTTTAGTTTACCTGGATATGTATTTACGTCGCCAATGGCATAGATTCCGGGGATATTGGTTTGATAATCTAATGTATTATCGACCTTAATAGCGTTCTTTTCTATTTCCAATCCCCAATCTGCGATTGGCCCTAATTTTGGTGCTAACCCGAATAACGGCACAAAATGATCGCATTCTTTATTAAAGACATCGGCTCCTCGTTTGATAGACACACCTTGTACTTTGTTAGTTCCTACCACATCTATAACTTCGGCAGGAGTGATCAACGTAATCTTACCATCGTCCTTAAGCTCCTGCACTTTTTCTACACTATCCAGGGCACCTCGAAATTCGTTTCGTCTATGTACCAAGGTAACGTGTTTGGCCACATCGGTTAAAAAGATGCTCCAATCTAAGGCCGAATCACCACCTCCGGCAATTACAACCTCTTTGTCGCGATACAGTTCAGGGTCTCTAATAATATACTCCACCCCGTGATCTTCGTAGTTAGCAAGATTGGTGATAGGAGGTTTTCTTGGTTCGAAACTTCCCAAGCCACCGGCTATCGCCACAACAGGCGCCTGATGTTTGGTGCCTTTTGAGGTGGTTACTATAAAACTCCCATCGTCTTGCTTCTCTATCGTTTCGGCACGTTCCCCCAAGGTAAAACCCGGTTGGAACGGCTCAATTTGTTTCATGAGATTTTTAACAAGGTCCCCGGCGAGAATCTCCGGAAAAGCAGGGATATCGTAAATTGGTTTTTTAGGATAGATCTCGGCACATTGACCTCCCGGTTGCGGGAGCGCATCGATTAAATGACAACGAAGTTTTAACAATCCAGCTTCAAAAACGGTAAAAAGACCCGTAGGTCCAGCACCAATAATGAGTATATCGGTTTTTATCATTCCTTCCTAGGCTTCTACATTTATAACTTGTTCTACTTGAGGTGCGTGCTTTTTAATTGTTAGTTCCACGCCGCTCTTTAAGGTCATTTGATTGACCGAACAGCCTACACATGCTCCTTCTAACTGAACACGTACAACTCGACCATCTTCATCTATAGACAACAATGAAATATCGCCGCCATCACTTTGTAAGAATGGGCGAATCTCGTCTAAGGCCAATTCCACTTTCGATTTTAATTCTTGTGTCGTCATATTATTTTCTTACGGCGCTACAACCTGCCATAGTAGTTATTTTGATCGCCTCGGTAGGCGGAAGGTTTTCGTTTCGCTTTACAGTTTCGGAAACTACGTTCTTTGTAATGTTCTCGAACGCTTCTTCAATTACTGTGGCTGTTTGAAGTGCAGCAGGACGACCCACATCACCTGCTTCTCGAATGCCCTGCACCAATGGCAATTCACCCAAGAAAGGTATATCCAGGTCCTCGGCTAAATGCTTAGCACCCTCTTTTCCGAAGATATAATATTTATTCTCCGGTAACTCTTCAGGCGTAAAATACGCCATATTCTCTATGATCCCCAATACTGGCACATCGATGTTTTCCTGCTGAAACATAGCAACTCCTTTTCTAGCATCGGCCAAAGCAACATTCTGGGGTGTACTTACTACCACGGCTCCCGTAATAGGAAGCGATTGCATAATACTCAAGTGTATATCTCCGGTTCCCGGCGGAAGATCTACTAACATAAAATCTAATTCCCCCCAGTCTGCGTCAAAAATTAATTGGTTCAATGCTTTTGCCGCCATTGGACCTCGCCATATTACGGCTTGGTTTGGTTTGGTAAAGAAACCGATGGACAATACTTTAACTCCATAATTTTCTATGGGCTTCATTTTACTCTTCCCATCAATCGTTACCGAAAGAGGTCGTTCCATCGCGACATCAAACATCATAGGAATGGACGGCCCGTAAATATCTGCATCTAAAATACCAACCTTAAAGCCCATTTTTGACAAGGTAATGGCCAAGTTCGCAGTAACTGTAGATTTCCCCACACCGCCTTTACCAGACGCCACAGCGATTATATTTTGAATTCCAGGGATTGGCTTACCTTTAATCAAGTTAGGGTTGGCAGGCTTTTTAGGGGCCTCTACCTTCACATTCACTTGAACTTTAGCATCTTTATCAACTTTTTCATGAATGGTCTTAACGATGTCGGCTTCAGCACGTTTCTTAATATGCATAGCAGGGGTGGCTAATTTAAGATCGACCACCACCTCATCGGCAAATGTTACTACATTCTGCACCGCACCGCTTTCTACCATATTCTTTCCTTCTCCGGCTACTGTGATCGTTGAGAGTGCATTTAATATATCTTGTTTTTTCAATTTCATAGGGCGTATGCTGCAATATTTAGATTCATTCTAAAGTGCAAATATAACGCTTATAGTTTGGATAGTAAAGCTGTAAGATTGATTTGACTTATACTATTATAATGTAGTGAAAATGACTATAGTTCCTTTCTTGGGTCCCAGAACAGAACATCGAATTGTTGCACCTGATTTTCCTTAACTACAACGCCTTCACTTTCTAATAGCTGCTGCATTAAATGGGTGCCCTTAAAATGGTGTTTCCCACTAAGAAGTCCGTTTCGATTTACCACGCGATGTGCCGGCACCTCAGCTTTTTTGCTAGCATTCATGGCCCAACCCACCATTCTAGCGCTTCCGGACGCCCCTAAATATTTAGCAATAGCACCATACGAAGTTACTCTTCCATGCGGAATTTTCTCAACTACCTTATACACCTGTTCGAAAAAACCTTCAGAAGACATTTTTAAAAATTTTAAAGGCTGTAATCACAGCAATAATAGCAGTTATAGCACCAATGATGTAGTTCATATTCATTCTTGGGGGTGACGTATTCTCGGTCTTTTTGAAGAACTGAACATACAGGGCCAACATTACAAAGGTTCCTAAACCCGAAGCAATTACAGCGGTCCATATACCGGACTGTGAAAATGTAAACCATCCAAAGCCCGAAAAGGTCACACTTATATAGACCCAATAGGGTAAAGGCAACAAGTTTAGGGTCGCTAGAAATATCCCCGAGAAAAATCGGTTCGTTTTAGAGTGTTTTACGTCTTCCGGAATTTCCCTTCTCGTGTCCTTGGCAATAAAGAAAAAATAGATAGTGATACAAATAAAGATCCCTAAGGCAACCTCTTGTAAGGTGTCCACGATCTCCGGATTCATGTCTAAATAGCGTGCAAATATTAGGGCGACATAGGTTTGAGCGATCACAGTAACACAAACGCCTATAGAGAATAGTAGGGCGTTCTTGCGGCCTTCTTTCATACTGATCTTAGCAGCCGACATGTTAAGCAAACCCGGTGGAATTACACCTACCAATGCGGCCAAAAAACCAATAACGAAATTAAGAAATAGCGACATTAATGGGCTGTTTGCTATGTGAAGATACAGAATTTAAATGGAACGAAATCGAAACTTGATATAGGTGATTTTCTTTCCTTCCTCTAAATACTGGCCTTCATAGTACGTCTGTATGCTTGTCACTTCTTCAGGCGAGTGTTCGTTTCCGTATACATCGTGATGTGCGTAAACGATCTCTTCGTCCAATCCACTAAGCAAACCAAGCGTATACCCATGCATAAATTCGCTGTCGGTCTTTAAATGTACATACCCTCCCGGTTTAAGTACTTTTTTGTATTTCGTTAAAAAATCGGGGTTTGTAAGTCGGTGTTTGGTGCGTTTGTATTTAATCTGTGGATCGGGAAAGGTGATCCATATCTCATCGACTTCATTTTCTTCAAAAAGGTGATCTATCAATTCGATCTGAGTACGCAAAAAACCAACATTTTCAAGATTTTCTTCTAAGGCTGTTTTTGCACCTCTCCAAAACCTCGCACCTTTAATATCTACTCCTAAGAAATTCTTATTGGGATGTGCCTTTGCTAGGTTTACGGTATATTCTCCTTTGCCACAACCTAGTTCTAGAACTAAGGGGTGCTCATTTTTAAAGAATTGCTTTCCCCAATTACCTCTTAGATCGAGACTGTTATTAAACACTTCTTCTCGTGTAGGTTGCACTACATTAGCAAAAGTTTCGTTTTGTTTAAATCGTTTAAGTTTATTCTTGCTTCCCACGAGTTCGTAAGTGTTACTTTAAAATTCTTTGAATGCAAAATTACGGAATTCTAAACGGCTGTTATAATCCGTACCTTTGTTTTTATGGGAGCAAAAAAAACCATTTTGGTCGCACCGTTATGTTGGGGTTTGGGACATGCCACAAGATGTATCCCAATTATCGATGCATTGCTCGCACATGGATTTAATGTGATTATTGGCTCAGATGGTGATGCCTTGTTGTTGCTTCGGAAGGAGTTTCCGCAATTGCCTTATGTTTCTTTGCCGGCATACAACATTCGTTATCCCAAGAAAGGCGTTTATTTTAAGTGGAAATTGCTTTGGAAACTGCCTGCGCTTCAAAAAACAATGCGTTCAGAAAAAAAAATAATTCAGAAAATGGTTGCTCAAGGCACCATCGACGGAATTATTAGCGACAATCGCTTAGGGGTTCGTAACAAGAAGATCCCCTCGGTCTTTATTACGCATCAACTAAACGTACTAACAGGACACACTTCTTTTTTTAGCAGCAAGCTTCACCGACGCATCATTAGAAAATTTGATGCGTGCTGGGTGCCCGACGTAGAAAATATTATTAATCTGAGCGGAAAATTAGGGCATATAAAACATGCCGACTTTCCGGTTACATATATCGGACCCTTAAGTAGAATGAAAAAACAACTGCTTCCGAAGCAATACGATATTTTGGTATTATTATCGGGTCCCGAACCACAGCGAAGCATGCTGGAACTACAACTAACCGAACTCTTCTCTAAAGCAGCTAACTCGGTATTGCTGGTGCAAGGCAATGTACAATCACAACAAGAAATTCGACAGCTGAACAATTTAAAGATTGTTAATTACATGCTTAGTGAGGAATTGGAACAGGCAATTAATGCGAGTGATCTGGTCGTTTCTCGATCGGGTTACACCACCATCATGGACTTGGCAGTTCTAGAAAAAAAAGCCTTTTTTATACCAACTCCCGGGCAATATGAACAAAATTATTTAGCAAAAAGATTAGACGATCACGGTTTGGTGCCTATGTGTAAGCAAAAAGAATTTTCGATAGATAAATTAGAATCGGTACGAGATTATAAAGGACTACACGATTTTAAGAGCCAACGTGATTATGAGGCGTTATTCAGCTTTTTCAAGGGTAAAGGAGAACTCTGACCCTACACCAAATTGGCTTTCGACATATATTTTTTCGTTATGTGCCTCAACGATGTGCTTAACAATGGATAGTCCCAAACCGCTGCCACCTTCTTTACGCGATCCACTTTTATCGACCCGATAAAAACGTTCGAACAATCTTGGAATGTGTTCTTTTTCGATGCCTTCTCCATTATCGGTAACCCGAATAAGCACTTTGTTCTTGATCAGGTCCTCGATACTTACTTCGGTAGTACCACCTGTTTTTCCATATTTGACCGAATTCACCAAAAGGTTACTCAGCACTTGTTGTATCCGTTCTTTATCTGCTTTCACATAAATGCCTTTGCTGTAGTCCTTATCGAAGGTGAGCGTAATATTCTTCCTTATAGCCTTCATTTCGATAAGATCGAACACATTTTGGGTGAGTTCAATAATATTAAATCGTTTTTTGTTCAAGTTGAGATCACCAACTTCCAGCTTTGTGATCATTTCTAGATCGTTAATAATATAGGTTAGGCGCTCTACCCCTTTACTGGCACGCTGTAAGTATTTTTTGCGAACTGCCTTATCTTTCATAGCACCGTCTAGCAAGGTTAAAATATAGCCTTGTACGGTAAATAGTGGGGTTTTTAATTCGTGAGAGATATTACCGATGAATTCCTTTCGATAGTTCTCGCGAATTTTTAATGCCTCAATCTCCAACTTCTTATTTTTTGCAAATCGCTCCACCTCTTTGATAAGTGTACCCATGTCGGTAGTAATTTGTGAGCGACCTATGGGTGAAGACTCTAAAAGACTGATATCGTCGTATATTTTTTGAACCCGTTTATAGATAAAATTCTCGACACGATATTGGATTAAAAAGAATGTAATCAAGTAACAAAGAATGGCAAAGCCTATCAAAAACACAAAGGGAATGTCTTGGTAATAATAAAAAAAGACACCCATAACGAGTGTCAAGAATACTGTTATCAATGCTGCCGTAATTCCGGCAAATTTATATGTCTTCTTAAAATCGATGCGCATTACACCACAAACTTATACCCAACGCCTTTCACGGTCTTAAAGCGTTCGTCTCCTATCTTTTCTCGTAGTTTACGAATATGCACATCAATTGTTCGTCCACCTACGACCACCTCGTTTCCCCAAACACGGTCCAAAATATCCTCTCGTTTAAACACCTTCCCCGGCTTTGAAGCTAGTAACGACAACAGTTCGAATTCTTTTCTAGGCAAGACGATCTCTTCCTTACCATTTACAATTTTATACTCCTCCCGATTAATTACCAGGTTGCCCAATTTAATGTTTGTATCACTATCTTCCGGCTCTTTTAGCCTTCGTAATAATGCTTTAACCTTACTAATTAATAATTTTGGCTTAATAGGTTTTGTAATATAATCGTCTGCACCAGCATCGAAACCAGCCACCTGAGAATAATCTTCCCCACGTGCTGTAAGAAATGTAATTACGGTTTCACTTAATTCAGGTATACTACGAAGCTTTTCACAAGCTTCTATACCATCCATTTCGGGCATCATCACATCTAGGATGATAAGATGTGGCAAATGTTTCTTAGCCATGGCGATGGCTTCTTTGCCATTTTCGGCAGTAATAACCCTATATCCTTCGGAAGTTAGATTATATCCAACTATTTCTAAAATATCCGGTTCATCATCTACCAATAATATTTTAGTATCCTTTTTTTTCATAATATACTTTAATAATTGCGGTCTAAAGATACAGTATTTACTTATTCATAACATGTGAAAGTCTTATTGTTAACGATTCGGTAACCTTAGCAATAACATTTAATAAATTGAGTGACAGCAAGATGTTATGATAAAGTTAAACACTTGATAAATTACGATTAATTGGCATGTAAATTGTATCATATTAATATATTTGTAAAAATTAAATAAATCAATTACAATGAAAAAAATTACTCTTTTAGCAGCTCTTTTTATTTCGGCTGCTTCTATTGCACAAATAGCATCTACTAGTTTTGAGGAACCACCTCTTTCTACTATGAACTATACCGATACCGGAGATCCTAACGTAGCACATGATTTAGTAAACAATACAGACGAACCTTTTGTAGATTTTACATCTACAGGCGGGGAAATTGGATTTGATGCTTCTTATGTACCATACGACACCCCAGGTGAAGGACTTACCGATGGTGATTTTGTAGGTGTTACCGATTTTAGACCTTTTGACGGTACCGATCCTGTTGATTACACAGACGGGACACAAGGATACCAAATTAGTGACGTCGACGGAAACTACATTCTTGAATTCGACCAAGTAGACCTAACTGGAACTACTGCACCAACCTTAGCAATCGATTATTTTATCTCGATCACAGGTTATGAAGGTGACGGTACAGAAAACGCTTCTGGTTCAGACCGACTTAGAATCTATGTTAGAGACCTAACAAACAGCACAGAGATCGATATCTTGGATACTACAGGAACCGACATCAACGATCTTCTAATCGAAGGACAGTGGATCACAGGAACTGCGTCTTTACTACCGGACACGACCATCCAATTGGTAATTGAAGCAAGAACTAACGCAAGTAGTGAAGCCTTCTTTTTCGACAACTTAGATGTTGCCGATATTCTAGGAACCGATTCAGTAGATGCCGATCAATTCGCTATTTTCCCGAATCCTGCCACCCAAGGCTTTGTAAACATTACTTCTACTTTAAGCGGAAACAAAGAAGTGGCAGTTTACGACGTATTAGGAAAGCAAGTGATCAACCAAACATTGGCCGGCGACAGATTAGATGTTGCTAACTTGAACAGCGGTGTTTACATTGTTCGAATCACTCAAGGAAATGCTACTATCACAAAAAAATTAGTGATCAAGTAATTATCTAAAAACATACACTAAAAAGCCTCTTTTAACGAAGGGGCTTTTTTTATTTAGCTATTTTTGACAAAGCTTTTCTGAAAGTGCTATGCATGAATCTCAAATTTTTAGCATTACCTCTGCTTCAGCCTTTGAATCGGCAGCCCTCGACACCTTTACGTTTCAATACGAAAACGTTCCGGTGTATCGGCAATTTTGTACGCTTTTAAATGTTTCGGCAAATGATGTTAATTCGCTAGATAAGATACCATACTTACCCATTCAGTTTTTTAAAAGCCATACCATCCTTCCGAAGAAAACAACAGCAGAACTCACTTTTAGCAGTAGTGGAACCACAGGAAGTACAACTAGCAAACATCACGTTCTAAAAGCTGCTCTATACGAACAAAGCTTTTTACAAGGGTTTCAACGCTGCTACGGAAATCCATCCAATTATGTGATACTCGCCTTGCTACCGTCGTATCTAGAACGGCAAGGCTCCTCCTTGGTCTATATGGCGAACTCCTTGATCGAGAAGAGTGGACATTCCGACAGCGGATTTTACCTCAACAATTTGGAAGCGTTAACCCACACTATTGAACGCTTGGAAAAAATAAAACAACCTACCATACTAATTGGTGTTTCCTATGCCCTTTTAGATTTGATCGAACGCAACCCATTGAAATTGAACCACACCATCGTGATGGAAACCGGAGGAATGAAAGGAAGACGAAAAGAGATGATCAAAGAAGAATTGCACCATACATTAAAAAAAGGATTTGGTGTGATGCAAATACATAGCGAATACGGTATGACCGAACTGCTTTCTCAAGCCTATTCTAAAGGTGAAGGTGTCTACCATTGTCCTCCATGGATGCGTGTTAGCACAAGAGACACCGAAGACCCATTACAAGCTGTTCATGGTAAGACCGGCGGTATAAATGTGATCGATCTGGCAAATCGCTACTCCTGTTCTTTTATTGCTACCGATGATCTTGGAAGAGTGGCATCGAATGGAAGTTTTAAAATTTTGGGTAGATTTGACAGCAGCGATATTCGAGGCTGTAATTTGATGGTTCTATAAATGGCGAAGCAATCTGAGAACAACGGATGTGTATGGTTATTACTTAGTGGAGTCTTACTCCTTGGCGCTTTTGGTTTTGTAAAGCTCCTCTTTGGCGCAACAACTTACGTGACCTTTACTGTAGCCTTGTTAATTTCATTCGTAATCACTACTCGTTTACTCGGCAAACCTTCCGTTGCAGCAGCAGTACGCAACGGAATTTTACTTTTTATTTTCTTTTTTGGTTTGCATTTCTTCGGAAATTTTTTTCTGAAACTTCTAAAAACCATTCCGCAGCAGCATGAAACTTTTACTGTTTCCGAAGCTGTACAAAAATCGAAGATGGTGGAAGGTACCGATACAATTTCGGTGTATACCAGCAATCGATTGTGGAAAGACAATTACGGCAATGAATTTTCCGGTGATCTTACCATACGCGAACGCGATTTTCTCAGACTCATAGACCACACGAAGAACTACGTACCTCCTTCGGGTGGAAACTTTTGGGGTGGTCTTTACGATCATATAGATCGCAACGATACTCCTAGTTTAGATCTGGTTTTGGCAACCTTTGAAGGCATACATCGCACACGACAACTTAACACGATGGAGTTTGCAGAAATGGTCGTAAGCTGTATTCAGGACATACCGTACTCTTTTGTTTTTCAAGACATTTGTCGTCCTGCCGAATACTACGAAGAAGCTATCGCACAGATTCTTCGCAGTTGTCCCGAATGTTGTATTGGCAATGTTCGCTACGGAGTCCAAACACCTGTAGCTTTTCTACAAAACCTAAAAGGCGATTGTGACACCAGGACCGTACTTATCTACTCGGTTCTAAAACATTTTGATTACGACATTGCTATTCTAAATAGCGATTTTTATAAACATTCGATCCTTGGCATTAACATACCAGCAAGTGGTGCTTTTAAAATCCACAACGGGAAAAAATATATGCTTTGGGAAACAACGGCCAAGTATTACGAAATTGGCAGCTTGCCCTATAATTTCAACGATGTTTCCCATTGGTATGTGGTACTAACCAGTAAATAACAACTTATGAACTCACAACTCTTCATCTTATCCTTGATCGAAATTATGCTATCGATCGTTATTACAGTCGTTATCCTTTTTGTATCCTATAAGATCTTAAAGCGATTGTTTTTCAGCAAAGAAGATCTACGCGGCAACAATATGGCCTTCACCATTTTCACCGTTGGTTTTATTTTTTCAATAGGAATGATCCTAGGAGAAATCCTTCCTTCTATCACCAATGTAATTAGACTGTCAATAACCGCCAATGAACCCATAGACGCGCTAACCATTGTGCAGTATTCTGGACTTTATCTGTTCATCGGATTTCTGGTCACTGTCGTAATAAACGCAGCGGTGTTCTTTTTGTTCTCGGTGCTTACCAAAGGAGTAAATGAGTTTAAGGAAATTCAACAGAACAACATATCGGTTGCCATATTAACTATTGCGATCATGCTAAGCATCACACTTATCGTTAAAGATAGCATTGCACTTATGGTGAGCTCCTTACTACCCTATCCCGAAGTGACCAATTATTTGTAATTCTTGTAAGTACACTGGGAATCTTGCGACCAAGCAGGGGCTAAAAAAGAAGGATGAAATTATTATTTACTTACAGTGTACTGCTTTTTACATTAGTAGCAACAGCCCAAAAAAGTCCTATGAACATTTCAAATGGTTTTATGGCCGAGGGATACGATGTTGTAGCCTATTTTGACAATATGGCTATTGAAGGCAACGAAACTTTTACAACCACCTATGAAGGTGCACACTATAAATTCTCGAGTCAATCGAATTTAGACACCTTCCTCGAAAATCCTGAAAAATTTGTTCCAGCGTATGGCGGATTTTGTGCCTATGCCATTGCCGATAAAGGGAAAAAAGTAGGAATAGACCCAAAAAGTTTTCAGATTAAAGATGGAAATTTATACCTCTTTTACGATAGTCTTTTTGCAGACACAAAGAAAAAATGGAATAAAAAAGGAGCAGACATCATGCAACAACAAGCAGATGAGAACTGGAAAAATATTGTGATGAAGGATCAGTAATCCTACTCATAATTGATTGGTTAGTTAGTTAATGTTGAAAGCCCCGAAACTACATGTTCGGGGCTTTCTTATTTTATACCACCTTGATGATAAAATAATTCTTTTTACCTCGTTGCAGCAATATAAATTGCCCATTTATCAAATCTGCCGTCATAATAGAATAGCCTTCTTGAACTTTTTCCTTATTTACCGAAATAGAATTTTCCTTCAACGCTCTTCTTGCTTCTCCATTCGATTTTAAAAATCCTGTTACTTCGGCCAGTGCTGATATGATATCCAATCCATTTTCGATCTCGCTTAGCGCAACTTCTGCTTGCGGTACACCATCGAACACATCTAAAAAGGTTTTAGCGTCCAGTTTTTTTAGATCTTCGGAAGTAGAACGACCAAACAAAATTGAAGATGCCTGCACTGCCTTTTCTAGTTCCTCGGCTCCGTGAACAGTAGTAGTCACCTCTTCTGCCAAGCGCTTTTGAAGCAAACGGGTATGGGGTGCCTCTTGGTGCGATTCGATTAGATCTTCTATCGTCTGTCGCTCTAAAAATGTAAATATCTTGATATATTTCGCCGCATCTTCATCACTGGTATTCAACCAATACTGGTAAAATTTATAAGGCGAAGTTCGGTTGGCATCAAGCCAAACGTTGCCTCCCTCGCTTTTTCCAAATTTACTACCGTCACTTTTTGTGATTAACGGACAGGTGAGTGCGTAGCCTTTACCACCGCCAATTCTTCGTATTAGTTCGGTGCCTGTAGTAATATTTCCCCATTGATCACTTCCTCCCATTTGCAAGGTGCACGAGTGATTCTTGTATAAATGAAGAAAATCATACCCTTGTACCAATTGATAGGTAAATTCGGTAAATGACATACCATCGCTACTTTCACCGGTAAGTCGACTTTTAACCGAGTCTTTCGCCATCATGTAATTTACGGTAATGTGTTTTCCTACATCACGAATAAAATCTAAGAATGAGAATTCTTTCATCCAATCGTAATTGTTTACCAGTACCGCTTCATTCGCAGCACCGCTTGAAAAATCTAGAAATTGAGCCAATTGTGCACGTACACATTCTTGGTTGTGACGCAGGGTAGCTTCGTCCAATAAGTTTCGCTCACTCGATTTACCCGACGGATCACCAATCATTCCCGTGGCACCACCCACCAAAGCATAAGGCTTATGACCGCACCGCTGATAAAATGACAGCAACATTATAGGCACTAAGTTTCCTATATGTAACGAATCGGCTGTAGGATCGAAGCCTATGTAGGCAGATCGCATCGATTCCATTAAATGCGCTTCGGTTTCGGGCATAACATCATGTATCATTCCCCGCCATGTAAGCTCTTCTACGAAATTTTTCAAACTCATTTTTTAAAATTTCGGTAAAGATAGTCCGAACCCATAAAAGATAAAAGAGTATTCTAAAAAAGAGTATTTTCGCACTATGGTTTTAGTTACAGGGGGCACAGGATTAGTAGGTTCGCATTTGTTATATTTTCTTCTGAAAGAGAACGAAACTGTACGAGCGATCCATCGCGAAAACAGCGATCTAGAATCGGTGAAGCGAGTCTTTGGGTATTACGCTTCCGAAGCAGCTGACCTATTTGATCGCATTGAATGGATTGAAGCTAATATCATAGACATTCCTGCACTTTCCGAAGCATTTCAAGACATCACCCACGTTTATCATTGTGCAGCCTATATTAGTTTCGACCCGGCACACTACCGAAAACTTAAAAAAGCCAATGTCGAAGGAACCGCCAATATCGTAAACCTTTGTTTATCGCATGGTATCAAAAAATTAGCTTATGTGAGTTCAGTAGCAACTCTTGGCGATGCTGTAAATGGTAAAATGATCTCTGAAGATACCCATTGGAATCCCGAAGGCGAAAACAGCGTGTATGCCATCACTAAATTTGGCGCAGAAATGGAAGTTTGGCGTGGTACACAAGAAGGTTTAAATGCCGTGATCGTTAATCCCGGTGTGATCCTAGGATCGGGCTATTGGAATTCGGGCAGTGGTTCAATAATTAAAACGGCGTCTAAAGGGATTCCATTTTACTTTGGTGGTGGAATTGGCATTGTGGACGTAAAAGACGTCGTTCGTATTCTCCTACAATTAATGAAGGAAGAAATTACCGGTCAACGCTATGTTTTAGTGAGTGCCAATGTTTCATATAAAAAACTTCTCTCAGCCATTGCAAATAATGCTGGAAAAAGTCCGCCAAAAAAAGAAGCGCCCAAATGGATCTTGTACTTTTTGAGTGGATTAGATTGGCTGGCTGCTGTTCTCTTCGGAAGTAAGCGTCGCTTATTAAAAGCCACGGTACGTTCTATGTACACAGATACTGCTTACGATGCTTCAAAAATTAGAAACGAGTTAAAATATAAATTCATTCGTTTTGAAGACACTATAGAACGCGTAGTAAAAAATTACTCGTCCGAAGTTTCTTCTGGGTCGGTTTCTTGAGATTGAATAAGTGTGGGCCCACCTTTTATGGTATCCTTACGACGCCTATTCGAGTTTGGTTGCAAGCTGTCGCTCTCCTTCTTTAAGCGCATTAGCCGTGCTTCGACCTCTTTGAACATCTCCGAATAGGTATCCATTTGTGCAGCGTAATACGCATTGCTCTGGGCAAATTGCAAACTATCGATATTATGTTTTGAGTATATCAATGAATCCAGCATCACCCCTTTGTCTCGAATTAACCGATTGTTCACGCTTCTTGCCGCATTGCTTAAATAAGCATCGGTAAGAATATCGATCATCTTCTCTTCGGCAATTAGTCGGGCCGGTTTCTCGGGCTCCACCGTTTCGGCACAACCAACAAAGAGTAAAAGATAGGCTATAAAAAATATGTTTAATATGTTTTTCATCGATCGAATGCTAATCGTTCTGCTTTACCACGGTTTGGGAATTTCCCGTTATCATAAACCAGTACCCCGTTTACAAAAGTATGGGTGACGCGGCTTTTAAAAGTAGTTCCTTCAAAAGGTGACCAGCCACATTTATATCCTATATTATCTTTTTTTACCGTCCAAGGAGCATTAGGATCTACCAACACTAGATCGGCCTTATACCCTTGTTTAATATATCCGCGATCTTTTATTTGAAATAAGATGGCCGGATTATGTGCGGTCTTCTCCACGATCTTTTCGATACTGATCTTTCCTTTTAAGCTCATCTCGAACAATGCTTCCAATGCGTGTTGCACCAATGGTCCGCCGGAGGGGGCTTTGGTGTATACATTCTCCTTTTCCTCTAGGGTATGTGGCGCATGATCGGTAGCAATTACATCGATGCGGTCATCAAGTAGTGCTTTCCAAAGTCCTTCTCGGTCTGCTTCACTTTTAACAGCCGGATTCCATTTAATCTTAGTTCCTTTGGCAGCATAATCGGTGTCTGTAAACCACAGATGATGAATACACACTTCTGCAGTAATTTTCTTCTCGGATAGTGGTTTCTTGTTGTCGAAAAGGTGGGTTTCTTTTTCGGTCGACAAATGAAAAACATGCAATCGTGCTCCCGTCTTTTTGGCAAGTTCGATGGCTCTTGAAGAGGATATATAACAGGCATCCACACTTCGAATTACCGGATGCAGCTCGATGGGGATATCATCACCATGTATGGCCTTATACTTGGCCAAGTTCTTCTGTATGGTCGCTTCATCTTCGCAATGAGCCGAAATTAGCAGCTTTGTTTTGCTGAAAATATTTTCTAAGGTCTTCGGATTGTCTACAAGCATGTTTCCGGTAGACGAGCCTAAGAATAGTTTAAGTCCGGCTACGTTTGAAGGATCCACCTTTAAAATTTCATCTAAGTTATCGTTGGTGCCGCCAAACATAAACGAATAGTTAGCCCAAGAGGTCTCTTTGGCAATGGCAAATTTTTCTTCTAGCAGTTCGATGGTTGTCGCTTGCGGAACCGTATTCGGCATTTCGATAAAAGAAGTGATCCCGCCGGCCACTGCAGCTTTCGATTCTGTTTCTATAGTTGCCTTATGCGTTAGGCCGGGTTCCCTAAAATGCACTTGATCGTCGATCATACCGGGGATCAAATATTGTCCATCGGCATCGATCACCTTGGTTTCCGAAGATTTCACACTAATGCTTTCAGACACCTCAGCAATTCGCCCACCTTGAATGAGAACATCACCCTGAGTGATGGTTCCTTCATTTACTATTTGCGCATTTTTTATTAAAATCGTTTGCATTAAATTTCGTTAAAATTATTCTTTCCGAATAAACTCTTAAATTTCATTTTTAGTACTCCAAAAATGGCTTCAGAAATAATTCCACCACTCATTTTCGATTCACCTTTTGTTCGGTCTGTAAATACTACAGGAACTTCTATGATCCTAAATTTTGCTAAGTAGGTCTTGAATTTCATCTCTATTTGAAACGCATACCCTACGAATTGAATTTTATCTAGATTTATTTTTTCCAACACAGTTCGTCGATAACACACAAAACCTGCCGTCGTATCGTAAATATCCATACCGGTTATTAGTCGAACGTATTTGGAAGCGAACCAGGACATAAGGACTCTGCTCATTGGCCAATTCACGACATTCACTCCTTTTACATAACGCGATCCAATTGCTAAATCGTACCCTCCTTTATAACAGGCGTTGTACAAGCGTATAAGATCATTCGGATTGTGTGAAAAATCGGCATCCATCTCGAAGATATAGGTGTAGTTTCTCGCCAAGGCCCATTTAAACCCTGCGATATAAGCCGTGCCTAGACCCATTTTTCCTTCGCGTTCTAACAAGTGAAGCTGGGATGAATAGGTTTTCATTAGATCGCGAACTTCCTGTCCTGTTCCATCGGGAGAACCGTCGTCAACCACTAATACATCAAAGCTTCGTTGCAGCGAAAAGATATTCCGAAGCAACCGTTCTATATTTTCAATTTCGTTGTATGTAGGTATTACCACTAAGGCATCGGACATACTGCTATTTTTGCGCAAATGTACCTCTTTTTAGGTTAATATCGTTCGCTAAAATTCTATAGAATCCCTTTTCGTCAATTTTAAATTGCTGTACCTTTAGGCTCACAAATCTACCAGTGCAGTACATGGAGCGTCATATCGAATCTGTTGATTGGATCACTATTTCTCTAGTGGGTATTTTAATTATTTATGCCCTCGCCAAATATGCGTATCCCAAGCGATTTCAAGAATTTATATTCCTTCCGGTAACCAATAAATATTTTTTGATCCAAGGGAAGAATGATGCAATTCAACATCCATTCAATATCTTACTATTTATTAATCAAGTGCTCTGTGTTTCTTTGTTCATTTATGTTTTATTTAAAACACTACGTCCAGATTATACTAGTGAAAATGACTGGTTGTTCGTTCAAATCGTAAGTGGGTATGTCGTATTTGTTTTTGCTAAGTTCTGTGTCGAAAAGATTTTAGGCGCAATGTTCTCGATAGACTCGCTAATAAACAGGTATCTCTATCAAAAATTAAGTTATCGCAATCTGCTGTCGGTCGTACTGTTTATTGGAAATATTTTATTCTATTATCTCATACAACCTACCGGGGCGGCCTTGTTGCTATTTGTTGGTATTGTTATTCTTCTAAATGCAATTGCATTGTTATACAGTTATAAAACAAATGGAAATTTAATAATAGGTAATTTCTTCTATTTTATTTTGTATCTTTGCGCACTTGAAATTTCACCCTACATTATTCTGTACAAAGTATTTGTATCGTAGGAAAAAAACAAAATGCTGCTTATGAAAGTGAAAACTATTTTAGTTTCTCAGCCTGAACCAAAGGTTGAAAACTCGCCTTATTTCGATCTAATCGATAGACAAAAAGTTAAAATAGATTTCATTCCTTTTATTCACGTTGAAGGAGTTTCGGGAAAAGAAGTGCGAACGCAAAAGGTAGATCTTACTAAGTATACCGCAATTATTTTAACAAGTCGAAATTCTGTAGATCATTTCTTTAGAATTGCCGAAGAACTTCGTTTTAAGGTGCCGGATTCGATGAAGTATTTCTGCCAAAGTGAAGCTGTTGCCTACTATCTTCAAAAATATGTAGTGTACCGCAAGCGAAAGATCTATGTTGGAAAACGAACCTTTACCGAGCTTTCCCCGCTCATTAAGAAATACAAGAATGAAAAGTTCTTACTGCCTTCTTCCGATAAGCTAAAGCCAGAAGTACCTACTGTACTTAACGAGCTTGGGGTTAACTGGAAGCAGTCTATTTTTTACCGAACAGTAGTGAGCGACTTGTCCGATCTGCGAAATGTGTATTATGATATCTTGGTGTTCTTTAGTCCAAGCGGAATTGAATCCTTGCTTCAGAATTTCCCCGATTTCAAACAAAACGACACTAGAATTGCCGTTTTCGGAAACACCACTGTAAAAGCCGCTACAGACAATGGATTGCGAGTCGATATTCAGGCGCCAACGCCCGAAACACCATCAATGACCATGGCGCTGGAAAAATATATTAAAGAGGTCAATAAAAAATAAAAAAAAGCCGGAAGTTATTTTCCGGCTTTTTTTTAATGCGCTTCCAACCAATTGGCGCCAACACCAATTTCCACATCTAAGGGCACCGATAGGTTATAGGCCTGCTCCATTTCAGTTTTAATTACTGTTTTTACTTCTTCCAGCTCGGGTTTATACACATCGAATACCAGTTCATCATGCACTTGTAATAACATTTTACTTTTGTAATTGCCTGCTGAAAGTTTATCATGAATATTGATCATTGCGATCTTGATAATATCGGCAGCACTCCCTTGAATAGGAGCATTTACAGCATTCCGTTCTGCTGCACCTCTCACCACTGCATTGCTACCATTAATTCCCGTTAAATAACGTCTTCGACCCAAGACCGTTTGCACATACCCATTTTCGCGTGCAAAATCTATAAGTTCGTTCATATAATTACGCAACTTAGGATAGGTCTTGTAATAGGTGTCGATCAATTCTTTAGACTCACTTCGGGATAGGTCGGTCTGATTGCTAAGTCCGAAGGCAGACACCCCATAAATGATTCCAAAATTCACTGTTTTAGCATTGCTTCGTTGTTCTCGGGTCACCTCATCTATTGATACATTAAACACTTTCGCAGCGGTCGATGCATGAATGTCTTCTCCATTCTTAAACGCTTCTATCATGGTTTCTTCCTCGCTCAATGCGGCAATTATACGCAACTCGATCTGCGAATAATCGGCGGCTAGAAGCACATATTCCTCATTGCGAGGTATAAAGGCCTTTCGCACTTCTCTACCGCGTTCGGTTCGAATTGGTATATTTTGTAAGTTCGGATTGTTGCTACTTAATCTACCTGTCGCTGCCACCGTTTGCATATAATCGGTATGTACTCTATGAGTGGATGGCTCTACTTGTTCCGGTAACGCATCTACATAGGTGCTTTTTAGTTTTGTAAGTCCGCGATACTCCAACACATCTCGAATAATCTTATGGTCCTTTGCCAAGTAAGACAATACATCTTCTGCTGTTGAGAATTGACCAGTCTTTGTCTTTTTAGGCTTGTCGACCAGCTTCATCTTTCCGAAGAGAATCTCACCCAGCTGTTTTGGTGAGGCAATATTGAACGTCTCACCTGCTTCCTTGTAAATTTCCTGCTCTAGAGTAGCGATGTCTTTTTCTAAGGCTTCGGAAAGGTCCTTTAAAAATTGTTTATCTAAGTTAATTCCTTGCAACTCCATTGCTGCGAGCACACGTAGTAATGGAATTTCGATCTCATCGAATAATTTCTGTGTTTCTGCGGCTCCCAACTCATCCTGAAAATGCTGTTTTAGCTGTAATGTTATATCGGCATCTTCTACTGCATATTCGGTCTGTTGCTCGATGGGCACATCGCGCATCGATTTCTGATTTTTTCCTTTTTTACCAATCAACTCGGTAATAGAGACCGGAGTATAATTGAGATAGGTTTCAGATAGCACATCCATATTATGGCGCATATCGGGATTTATAAGATAGTGGGCCAACATAGTATCGAACAATTTCCCTTGTACCGTCACCTCGTATTTTGCCAGTACCTTGATGTCGTATTTCAAATTCTGACCCACCTTTTCTATTTCTTCCGACTCGAAGAAAGGTCGAAGCTGTTCAATTAGCTCTTGAGCTTTAGCCTTATTTTCCGGAAATGGCACATAAAATCCTTTCCCGGCCTCCCATGAAAAGGCGATCCCCACCAAAGTCGCTGTTAGTGGGTTCAAGCCGGTAGTTTCGGTATCGAAACAAACACTCGATTGTTTCATTAGGTTTTGCACGAATAACTTCATCCCCATTCCCGGCTGCACCGTTTGATAGAAATGTTCGGTATCGTTAATTGTTTTACGCGAGCTATATGTCTTAGCGGCTTCAGTAGCCTCACCATCACCACCAAACAAGGAGAACTGGCCTTGCCCAGCTTGTCCTTGGGGTGTTGCGGCTGGCGCTTCTGCTTTCGTTTCAGGTTTGGTTACGTTTTCCTTGGGTTGATGTTCGGTGCCTAAACTTGCCATACCCGCCTCAGAGAAGGCCTTGAGAAAATTATCTTTCAATCTCCTAAACTCCAACTCGTCGAAAATTTCCATGACCTTTTCGGTGTCTGGAGGGCACATCTCAAAGTCTTCATAATTGAACTCTAAAGGTACATCTAGCATGATGGCTGCCAATTTCTTAGATAACCTGCCTAGTGCTGCATTGGCTTCTACTTTTTCTTTCATCTTGCCTTTCAATTGGTCTGTGTTCGCCAGCAGCCCTTCCATTGAACCGTATGCTTTGATAAACTTTTTGGCAGTTTTATCCCCCACTCCTGGCAGTCCCGGAATGTTATCGCTAGAATCACCCATCATGCCCAAATAATCTATAACTTGCTCTGGACGCTCTACTTCAAATTTTTTCTGTACCTCAGGAATGCCCCAGATTTCATAGCCTCCTCCAAAAGATTTGGGGCGGTACATAAAAATGTTATCAGAAACCAATTGTGCGAAATCTTTATCGGGCGTGACCATAAATGTTTGGTAGCCTTCTTTTTCGGCTTTTTTTGCCAGTGTTCCAATCACATCATCTGCCTCGAACCCCTCTTGTACCATGATCGGTATTTTCATAGCCTCAAGTATATCGCAGATTATTGGGACGGCCGTTCGAATGTCATCTGGTGTCTCATCACGGTTAGCCTTGTATTCTTCGTACATCTCTACCCTGTCGGTGCTTCCGCCTTTATCAAAACAAACCGCCAAATGATTTGGGCGTTCCCGTTTTATAACATCGATGAGCGAATTCATAAAGCCCATGATGGCAGAAGTATTCAACCCTTTGGAATTAATTCTCGGATTTTTTATAAAAGCGTAATACCCTCTAAAAATCAAGGCATAAGCATCGACAAGAAACAGTCTTTTTTGTGGATCTGGCATGGAAAATTTTTGGTTATTGGTGTCTCAACGAATTGTGATTACCGACATTCTCTTCAAAAATAAAAAGAAGCAATTAGAAAACAGTCGTTTTCTGTAAAAAAGAACAACACTAACTATTCATCTTACAAAACAGGTAGTTGCTCATCTTTCCGAAGCAAATCAACACAATATTCCCTCAAATTACCATTGCATTAGAATACATAGTGCACTGGGTGCCTCACAACACAAATCGATAGGTCGCTTTTATCAAGAATGTGTTTTGTGGTTGTTGATCGAAGATCTGGTTATCGATTATAGTATTAAAATCGTTTTCGGCTTCACCTAAACCGGTAATTCCTTGAGACCACACCAAAAAGATCTCGGAGCCCGGAATATATTCCCAACGCACTACAAGATTAGACCGAAACTGAACAAAGGCGAAATTAGGGTTTCCAAATTGATAGTCGTTGGCACCATCGGTGTCCTCATCTATAAAGTAACTTCCCTCATTAAAAGAAATTTGTTGCTCGTTATACAAACGCACTCTTTCGTCAAGGTCTTTGGCAACAGGATTGGTTACAAAATTAAAATTGGAGTACCTTCCCCTCGAAATAAATGGTTGTCCGTAATACTGAATGGTAAGGTTAGGGTTAATGGTATAATTTACCCGTAGCGTAGCACTTATCGTCTCTTGATCAATCTCGCCCGTAATGTAGCGAGTAGTACCGTTAAAATCTTGCTGACTTACATACTGTGTTTTGTTGGGACTTATCTCAAATCGTGTATCCAGCGACAAGCTTAATGCATTTAAGGGTTGGTAGCGAAACCGCAGTTCATATCTTCGCAATCCAAAGTTGGCTTGTTTGGCCTGAGAATGCACATAACCTGCAACCGTACTAAACTTTTTTCGCTGATCGGTCCCGGCAAAAAGAAAACCAAAGTTCTCTTCGGAATAGCGCCATCTTGGCCCACCACGTAAAAATGAATTTATATAGATCCTTGGCTTATGGGCTGCACCACCTTCGACAAACCAGTTGTTCTTTAAATTAACAAAGCCGTTTAACTCGTATTGCATACGGTTGTAATTACCTTCAAAATCGAAGTTGGATGTCTGACTAAGACGAAAGTTGGCTCTTCGATACCAATCGGTTGGTTTGTTGAACAGTCGAGTGATATTTGCATATTGAAAGATATCATCGGCTCTTCGAAGGAAGCCAATATCGTTTAACTCCAATTCAGGCGACCTCCATGAAGCTCCTGCATTGTAGCGCCAATCGCCGGCACCCGACTTTCCGAAGCCAAGCTGCCCGCCAGTACCTGTTAAAGAAGTCTTAGTAGGATCGACAGAAATATGACTCGCATCGGTTCGCTGGAACAAATGCACGATAGACCGCTGTGTTTGTTCAATTGCCTCTTTAGAACCTGTTACATGACTGGTTACTAAATTTCCTTCCAGATAATACGTACGTTCTTTCCAGTTATGTCTAAAATCTAACCCCCAGCTCGTCGCATTTTTATGCAGAAAGGTCACATTGTCCTCCAGATCGCGAATGGTTGAAGTAACTATGCCACCCACAAAGCTATTGTTATCGTTAAAATCCTTTTGAGCTCTACCAACAAAGTAATTGGTAAGCGGTTCCACTAAGGTCTCTCCTTCGGAACCATCTTGATTTATGACATCGGCAAATTCTTTAGAAGTAACACTTTCTAGCACACCCAAAGACCATCCATTTTGAGTCTTTCCACTAAATTTAGCCGCTCCCAAGATGGTCGTATTATCGGGTTGATCAATAAATAAAGTGTTGGGACCAACAGCCGAACCTTGTGGGCTGCGACCAATACGGCGTGAGAAAAACAGATTGTCTGAATTTCCACTAATATTATAATCGAATATGTTCTTATTTTCGACAAAGAAGGGTCGGCGCTCCTGAAAGAAGATCTCAAAACCATCTAATGCTATAGCACCTGGATCAGCATCTACTTGTCCAAAATCCGGGTTTATGGTAACGTCTAATGTAAGGTCGTTGGTAATACCAATCTTGGCATCGAGACCTCCGGTAAGTCGCGCATCGCTTCCATCAAGAAACGGATTGCCCGGCACTTCTTCGTAGGTATCTAATTGCGCCACTGTATACGGCTGAATTTCTAATTGTTTTTGAGGTTTTAGACCTTTTATACCCCTTAGTTCTCCAAAAGCACTTACCCATCCCGGCGGATTAGGAGGCAACTGCTGCCAGGTAGAACGTTCTTCATTGCTAAAATACCGTCGTGTTGATTGCAACCCCCAAACTTGTTCCTCTTCAGCACCAAAACGCAACTGACTTAGTGGTATTCGCATTTCGGCAGTCCATCCTTCGGCTATTGTTCCCGTCTTTACATACCAGATAGGGTTCCAACTACTATCAAAATTACCATTGTTCGAAATAAATTCATCTCCTTTTACACCCGATGCTGAGATTGTAAATGAAAACCCTGTGCGGTCATCCCCATAACTATCTATATTGATCTCTACCCAATCCCCCGGAAAATCATCACGGCGTCCCAGTCGACGTTCGATATTACTAAGGTCTGATTCATAACAAATAAATGCAACATACAGGTTCTTGTCGTCGTAAACGATTTTCATTTTGGTCTGTTCGCTTGGAGCAGTACCATTATCCGGTTCAAACTCCACATAATCTGTGGTCCATTCAACCGCATCCCATGCCTCCTCGTTGATGTTTCCATCTATAGCTATTGGAGTTGCATTAGAAATTGAAGCCGTGGTGTAGCTGCGTTTTGGATATTCATTAGGTATTTCGGTAGTGGTTTCTTCTTGTGCGAGTACGAGGATTGGCAACAATAAAAAGAGCACTATAAGGTTGCGCGAAGACAAGTTCATTTGATTGGTTGGTTGATTGATGATTATCTTAAAGACCCTTTACAACGCTGCTATGTGACAGTCTAATATGTAATTTAAGAAAGTTTTAACATTTAATCGTATAGTAGCGCCACTATAGAAACAGTTATCTTTACTAACAAGAAGGATATATGAGAAAATTAATTTCCAAAAAGAAACCCGCGTACGAGATCTCTGATTCGCTGTCAAATTATTTGTCACGTCACGGAAGGATGATCAAGATTCCTATTTATTACGACGATCTATTACGATTTCAAGGGTCGGTCGTGATCTACGATAAATATGGTAATGACACCTTATGGATAAGTGTGTATTATACCCAAAGCGAACAACAGGAAATAGAGTTTAGCCTAAAGCGCATGTATTCCATCCTGCATAGTGACGGAAGTGACAGTTTGTTGCCCTATGTTACCATAGACAGTATAGATTTTTGCACCTTCGGAAACACAAAACCATTTCGCATAAAAGTGCGAAATATTCTAAACGATAATTATATCTTCTTCTATTTAAAGAAAGCCGATGCTTCTCGCATCTACGGCTTAGAATTGGAACATCTGCTCTCTCCTAACCATATTACTTTTTTAGTGCATGGCAACAGTTTGATCGAAGAACATATCTCCGGAATTCCCGGAGATGATTTTATCGAGAACCATTTGGACCAATGCTCGGAACGTGATAAAAAAGAGATCGCAAAGGAGTTTGTTAAGTTCAACGAGCGATGTTTTGTTAGACTGCTTGGCGACATGCGATCTTATAACTACGTAATGGTTCTTACGCATGATTTCGATCGTATTCAGTATCGCATTCGTGCAATCGATTTCGACCAACAATCTTACGAAGGCAATACCAAAGTTTACAAACCTCAATTTTTAAAAGAAAACAATCGGTTGGTCCAAATGACTGTGGACCTGCTGCAGGATGAATCGGTAGAACAATACAAGCGCGAAGAACGATCTATGTTGGCCAAACGTGCCACTAGTGAAAAGACAAGGTTAGAAGAATTGATGCATTGCATGCGAACCGATACTATTGCCCCAAAAGAAAAGATCAAAGAGCTCAAATATTCCTTATTCGATCTAACCGGGGATATCAATTTTAAAAAATCCTCGAATATGGGTGAAATACTGGATAGTGCTCTAGATTTTATCGTGCGAAACTATCAGAACGAAAACCCGTTTATTATTTCAGACACGGACGTTTCTTAGGGTTTTCTTCGGAAAACTTGTTCTATCAGTACACTAGCATAAAATAATTGTTGCTTTTTTTATTATGCATGCATAGTATATTGTATCTTTATGCTGTTTGTCAAAATATCACACCATCCATTAACCGAATTCTTATGGAAATTAAAAAAGTTCTTGTCGCCAATCGCAGTGAAATCGCAATTCGCGTATTTCGTGCTTGTACAGAGATTAATCTGAAGACAGTTGCCGTTTACACTTACGAAGATCGCTATTCCCAACATCGATATAAAGCAGATGAAGCCTACCAAATAGGCACGAAAGAAGAGCCTTTAAAACCTTATTTAGACGGTGACGAGATCATCGCTTTGGCCAAATCTAAACAGGTGGACGCAATTCATCCCGGTTATGGATTTCTGTCTGAAAATTCTGAATTTGCCCGAAAATGTGCTGCCAATGGTATCATTTTTATCGGACCCGATCCAAGTGTGATGGATGCCTTAGGAGACAAGATCACGGCCAAAAAGATCGCCCAAAAGTGCAAGGTCCCAATCATAGAAAGCAATACTAAAAAACTAAATTCAATAAAGATCGCTTTGGCTGAAGCCGAAAGAATAGGCTACCCTGTCATGCTAAAGGCAGCTAGTGGTGGCGGCGGACGTGGAATGCGAATTATTAGAACCGCAGATGATCTTGAGCATAATTTCGACTCGGCAAAGAGTGAATCGCTCAACGCCTTTGGCGATGACACCATGTTCTTGGAAAAGTATGTGGAAAACCCAAAACACTTAGAAGTACAAATTGTAGCCGACAACCACGGGAACATTCGTCATTTGTTCGAGCGAGATTGTTCGGTACAACGCCGCCATCAAAAAGTGGTAGAGGTCGCTCCATCGTATAATGTAAGTACCGAAGTCAAAGAACAACTGTATCGTTACGCTATTGCAATTGCTTCCGAAGTAAATTACAACAACGTAGGAACGGTCGAATTCTTAGTAGACCAAGAAGACCAAGTCTATTTTATTGAGGTAAATCCAAGGATTCAAGTCGAACATACGGTAACAGAAATGGTCACGGGCATCGACCTGATCAAGACACAGATCTTCGTAGCGGGCGGCTATAAACTTTCAGACAAACAGATAAAAATTTACGATCAATCTTCCTTGGCGACCTACGGTTTTGCCTTGCAATGCCGTCTTACTACCGAAGATCCTGCGAACAATTTCACACCGGACTATGGCACTATAACCACCTATCGATCGGCGTCGGGAATGGGAATTCGATTGGATGCCGGTAGTATTTACCAGTCGTATAGTGTGAGTCCGTTCTTCGATTCCATGCTCGTAAAGGTATCGGCGCATGGGCGCACTTTAGACGGTGCTGTTCGTAAAATGGTACGCGCGTTACGAGAGTTCCGTATTCGAGGAGTACAAACCAACATTCATTTTCTTCGGAATGTCATTCAACACGAAACCTTTAAGGAAGGTAAAGCGACCGTCAATTTTATCGCTAACACTCCTGTTCTATTTAATATTAAGCTGCCACAGGATCGTACCACCAAGATCACGAATTATTTAGGTGAGGTGATCGTTAATGGAAATCCCGATGTAAAGTTCATCGACGACAACAAGGTTTTTAGAAATGCCAAGATCCCTATTTTTTCTGCTTCGGAAGGCTTTCCGAAGGGAACAAAAGATCGATTAACCGAAGTAGGCCCGGAAGCTTTTTGCGATTGGTTAAAGGCTGAAAAAAAGATCCACTACTCCGATACCACTATGCGTGATGCGCATCAATCGTTGTTAGCAACCCGTATGCGAAGCTACGATATGTTAGCCGTCGCCGAAAGTTATGCGAAAAACCACCCAAACATTTTTAGTATCGAAATGTGGGGCGGCGCTACTTTCGATGTGTGTATGCGTTTCTTGAACGAATCTCCATGGACACGCTTACGCGAATTGCGCAAACTCATGCCAAATATTCTTTTTCAAATGTTGTTACGCGGCTCCAATGGAGTTGGTTATAAAGCGTATCCCGATAACTTGATCGAAAAATTTATTGAAACCTCATGGGAAAATGGGATCGATCTCTTTCGAATCTTCGATTCGCTAAACTGGGTAAAAGCAATGGAGCCCAGCATTAATTATGTGCGCAATAAAACAGGCGGAATTGCCGAGGCTGCTATTAGTTATACAGGCGATATTCTAGATCCTTCAGAAACAAAATACACCATTGCCTATTATACCCAATTGGCAAAAGATCTTGAAAATGCTGGCGCTCATATGATCGCCATTAAGGACATGGCCGGTTTATTAAAACCCTATGCGGCAACCGAGCTGGTATCGGCATTAAAAGATACCGTTCAAATTCCGTTGCATTTACACACTCATGACACGGCGTCCATCCAGTCGGCAACCTATTTAAAAGCCATAGAAGCCGGGGTTGATGTAGTAGATGTTGCTTTGGGCGGATTATCCGGGCTTACTTCGCAACCCAATTTTAATTCGGTGGTTGAAATGATGAAGTTCCAGGAACGAGCTCATGAATTTGACAGTAAAAAGTTGAACGAATTCTCCAATTATTGGGAAGACACGAGAGAACTGTATTATCCGTTCGAGTCGGGGCTGAAAGCAGGAACCGCCGAAGTGTATACCCATGAGATCCCCGGTGGGCAATATTCGAACTTACGTCCGCAGGCAGAAGCTTTGGGCCTAGGAAGTAGGTTCGATGAGGTAAAACAGCGCTATGCTGAGGTGAATGAGCTCTTCGGAAACTTGGTAAAAGTAACCCCGAGCTCGAAGGTAGTTGGTGATATGGCCATTTTTATGGTCACAAACGATCTTAGTACGACAGATGTGTTAGAACGCGGACATGAGATATCGTTCCCGGAATCGGTTATCAATTTTTTTAAGGGAGATCTTGGACAACCATTGGGTGGTTTTCCGAAGCAACTTCAAAAAATAATTTTAAAGAACAACAAAGCGTATACCGATAGACCGAATGCGCATTTAACACCTATCGATTTTGACGCCGAGTTTGCTGCTTTCAGAAAAAAATATCAGAAAGGATTTTCGCGACCCATAGAATTTGAAGATTTCCTATCGTACAGTTTATACCCTAGGGTATTTGAGCAAGCACATGAAAAATATAAACTATACGGTAACACTTCTATATTACCGACGGCTCAATTTTTCTACGGAATGAAATTGAGGGAAGAGACAATGATCGAGTTGGAGCCAGGTAAAACCATTACGGTAAAGTTGCTCTCGGTAGGCATTCCAAATGATGAAGGAAAACGCATCGTGTTCTTCTCGGTAAATGGAGAAAATAGGTTCGTAGAGATCAAGGACCGGTCGATCGAGGTTAAGAAAGAGGTCCACAAGCAAGCAGATCCCGAAGATAAAAATCAGTTTGGCGCACCACTACAAGGTCTACTGTATAAAGTTTTGGTAAAGAAAGGGCAGGAAATCAAGGCGAATGATCCGTTATTCATCATAGAGGCCATGAAAATGGAAAGTACGGTGACCAGCACAAAAGCAGGTAAAGTAAAATCGGTAGCGTTATCGCCGGGAACCATGGTCTTAAAAGGAGATTTGGTGGTTACCTTGGAATAAAGTGATTTGACTGTTGATTTCGAAAAAAAATAAAAACCACCCCCTTGTAATTCAAATAAATAATAGTACATTTGCACCCCGATTTATCCAAAAGAAGGAATGTTTAACGCTGTAGGTAGGTGAATGCCGGCAGTAAAATTAATTAAAAGTGGATACACTAAGTTATAAAACTAAATCAGCCAACAAGGCGACTGTAACAAAGGAATGGTTGCACTTGGATGCTGACGGGCAAACGTTGGGTCGTTTTGCCAGTGAAGTTGCAAAATTACTTCGCGGAAAGCACAAAACTAATTTTACCCCTCATGTTGATTGTGGTGACAACGTTATTGTAACGAATGCCGAAAAGATCATCTTGACAGGGAACAAATGGCAAGATAAATCGTACATCCGTCACACAGGATATCCTGGTGGACAACGTAGTTTAAGCGCCATCGAACTAAAAGAAAAAGATGCTGCACGTGTTGTAGAGAAAGCGGTAAAAGGAATGTTGCCTAAAAACAAACTAGGAGCCGAATTATTTCGCAATCTAAAAGTATATGCCGGTGCCAAGCATGACCAAGAGGCACAAAAACCAAAAACCATTAACCTTAACGATATCAAGTAATGGAAGTTATTCACAAAATAGGTAGAAGAAAGACCGCTGTTGCTCGTGTATACCTTTCAGAAGGAAAAGGAAACATTACTGTAAACAAGCGTGAGTTGGATAATTACTTTCCAACAGCAACCTTACAATATAAAGTAAAGCAGCCATTAGCTCTTACCGAAAATGAAAAGACATTTGACGTGAGCGTAAATGTATTTGGAGGTGGGATCACAGGACAAGCGGAGGCAATCCGTTTGGCACTTTCCAGAGCAATGTGCGAGCTTAACGACGAAAACAGAGGGATCTTGAAACCGGAAGGTTTATTGACAAGAGACCCGAGAATGGTAGAGCGCAAGAAATTCGGACAGAAGAAAGCGCGTAAGAAATTCCAGTTCTCTAAACGTTAATATTTTCAACTTGTTTGGGTATCTCATAGAGGTACCCAATACAAGTTACCAAGTTCATATTTTTTTAATCAATCGCTGTTATCCGTACCATACGGAAAGTAGTTTAGCATCTAAACCATAATAACGGTACTCCAAATATACGAGTATTATAAAAGGTTGCTATATCTAAACAGGAACGTAAACTAATTCAAAAATGGCAAAAAAAACAAACACAGAAGTTAAAGAACTTCTGGACGCAGGTGTACATTTTGGACACTTGACACGCAAATGGAATCCTAACATGGCCCCATATATCTACATGGAGCGTAACGGAATCCACATTATCAATCTTTACAAAACTGCTGCAAAACTCGAGGAGGCTAATGAAGCACTGAAGAAGATCGCAGCTAGCGGACGAAAAATTCTATTCGTTGCTACCAAAAAACAAGCAAAAGACATCGTTGCTGAAAAAGCAAAAGATGCTAGCATGCCTTACATCACTGAAAGATGGCCAGGTGGAATGTTGACTAACTTCGTTACCATTCGAAAAGCTGTTAAAAAAATGGCTTCTATCGATCGTATGAAGCAAGACGGTACGTTTAACACCCTTTCTAAGAAAGAGCGTTTACAAGTAGATCGTCTTCGTGCAAAATTAGAGAAGAACTTAGGTTCTATTAGCGACATGAGTCGTCTTCCAGGCGCGTTGTTCATTGTAGATACTACTCGTGAGCACATAGCAGTAGCCGAGGCTCAAAAATTAAACATTCCAATCTTTGCGATGGTAGACACTAACAGTGATCCACGTGAGATCGACTTCGTGATTCCATCAAATGATGATGCATCTAAATCGATCGACAAGATCATGTCTTCTGTTTCTGAAGCTGTAATCGAAGGATTGGCCGAAAGAAAGTCTGGTAAAGACAATAGCGAAGGCGATACATCTTCTAAAAAAGACAAAGCACCTAAAGCGAAAAAGGCTAAAGCTGAAGCTGAAGTTCCTTCAAAAGACAAGGAGGATAAGAAAGCAATGAAAGAAGCCAAGCAACCTGTAAAGCAAAAATCAAAAGAGCAGGTTTTAGAAGAAGCTTCAAAAGAAGAAGAATAGAACACCGTTCTTAC
>NZ_QOLC01000039.1 GCF_003333325.1 Candidatus Ulvibacter alkanivorans
TTATCGTAGACAAATTAGGTGTAGACGAGAACGAAGTTGTAACCGAAGCGAGCTTCACAAACGACTTAGGAGCAGACTCCTTGGATACGGTTGAGCTAATTATGGAATTTGAAAAAGAATTTGATATCCAAATTCCAGACGATCAAGCTGAAAATATTGCTACAGTTGGTCAAGCAATCTCATATATAGAAGAAGCTAAATAAGAGTACTTCTTTATGGAATTAAAGCGAGTTGTAGTAACAGGTCTTGGCGCACTAACACCCATCGGTAACAATATTCAAGAATATTGGGACGGTCTAAAAGATGGAAAAAGTGGATGTGCCCCTATCACCTATTTCGATACTGAAAAGTTTAAAACAAAATTCGCTTGTGAAATTAAAGATTACGCTCCTGAAGATCATTTCGATAGAAAAGAAGCCCGAAAATTAGACCGATTCGCCCAATACGCCTTAGTGTCTTCAGACGAAGCCATTAAAGACGCCGCTATCAACCTCGATGAGATCGATAAGTTTCGTGTAGGTGTTATATGGGGAGCGGGAATTGGCGGACTTAAGACCTTTCAGGATGAAGTAATAAACTTTGCAGAAGGGGATGGAACACCGCGTTTCAACCCCTTCTTCATTCCTAAGATGATAGCCGATATTGCCCCAGGTAATATCTCTATCAAACACGGATTCATGGGGCCGAACTACACTACCGTTTCAGCCTGTGCATCGTCTGCCAATGCAATGATCGATGCGCTTAATTACATTCGTTTAGGGCATTGTGATATTATCGTAACCGGTGGTAGTGAAGCTGCCGTGACCCCTGCAGGAATGGGAGGGTTTAATGCAATGCACGCCCTGTCTACCCGCAACGATAGCCCCGAAACAGCCTCAAGACCTTTTGACGCAACTCGAGACGGATTTGTACTGGGAGAAGGAGCCGGCGCCTTGATACTCGAAGAGTATGAACATGCCAAAAAACGCGGAGCTAAAATTTATGCCGAAGTATTAGGCGGTGGAATGTCTAGTGATGCCTATCACATGACCGCTCCACATCCCGATGGAATCGGAGTAGAACGTGTAATGCAGAACTGTTTGCGCGATGCAGGCATGAGCCCGAATCAAGTAGATACGATCAATACACACGGTACCTCAACACCACTTGGAGACGTAGCCGAACTTAAGGCCATCTCAAATGTGTTTGGAGAACATGCTAAGAATATTAATATTAATTCTACCAAGTCTATGACCGGTCACTTATTGGGTGCGGCAGGCGCTATAGAAGCTATTGCATCCATTTTGGCCATGGAACACAGTTTGGTGCCTCCAACTATTAACCACACTACCGTGGATGAAAATATTGATGCTTCGTTAAATCTTACCTTGAACAAAGCACAAGAACGCGAGATAAAAGTAGCCATGAGCAATACCTTCGGATTTGGAGGACATAACGCTTGTGTGCTGTTTAAGAAATGGGACGCGTAAATTATGTAGATGGCATCTATTAAAAACATATTCAATTCCCGTGCTGCAAGTGACGGGGATTTTTTTTTAGCGATAAAAAAGATCCTTGGTTTTAAACCCAAGGATATCACTATTTATTTGGAAGCCTTTACCCACCGTTCTATGAATACCACCAACGATAAAGGTCATTCTCAAAATTACGAACGCTTAGAGTTTTTGGGCGACGCTATGCTAAGTGCGGTCATCGCTTCACACCTATTCAAAAAAGTTCCCGGAGGCAATGAAGGCTACCTCACCAAGATGCGGTCTAAAGTGGTAAGTAGAGAGCATTTAAATGAATTGGGTAGAGACCTAAATCTTATTCGATTGGTACGAACTACCATTCCAACCGAACAGTTTGGAGGCAATATTCATGGTAATGTGTTCGAGGCTCTGGTTGGAGCAATTTATCTGGACCGCGGCTATAAGTATTGTGAAAAATTCATCTATAAAAGAGTGATCAAGCCTTATGTAGATATTGAAAAGCTGGAAGGAAAGATCATAAGCTATAAAAGCTTGTTTATCGAATGGTGCCAAAAGAACAAGAAGAAATTTAAATTCTCGGTCTACGAAGACACCGGAAAGGATGCCTTAAAACATTTTGCCGTAAAATTATCGCTGGAAGATGAGACGGTAGGGAAAGGTCGTGCAACCTCTAAAAAAAAGGCCGAAGAACGCGCTGCCAAAAGAGCTTTTTATAAACTACAGCCAGCCATTGAACGGGATCTCGACTAAAAAATCTATTAGCACCCTGTAGAAGTTCGCTATTTTTTACACAGATTTAAAGATTCATTCTGTCACTTTCGTAAAACAATGAGTATTTTTAAGCATTGAAACTAGGGGCATGGCAAACTATAAGCTATTAATGGATGACGATCTTAATGAAGATTTTTCATTACTGGCTATTCATTGTAGTGAAGAATCCTTTAAAATGGCGTATCTTCTCAATAAATATGCTGGGTTACGCCTCAAGCGAAGACGAGTAGATCTCGATTTTTCAGCCAATGGATTGGATGTGACATTTCCTTGCTTCGAGTTTGAGGATTTGTTACAGTATACCAATTATACCCTAGTGGGCAATAAATGCAAATCGGTTACAGCTCATACCCACAGTAGCGGCGGACTTTTTGGTGCCGATGCTTCTGAATCGACTGTTATCACCTATCTGTTACCGGAGTATAAGAATGTAGATTTTTTTCTGAAGATAGATTCAGATTTTGCATCTGTTCCACTTCGGAAGCTTTCCGCTTCCATAAACGAAATAAAACAAGTGATCTCAGCTTATACCTTAGAAGCGAGTGATATAAAATCTAAGAACAATTTAATTTTTGATTAATGCCGAATAGAAAAAGAACTAAAATAGTAGCAACCCTAGGGCCTGCTTCTTCAAATAAAGCCATCCTTAAAAAAATGATCCTGGCGGGGGTCGACGTGTTCCGAGTTAATTTTTCACACGCCGACTATTCCGAAGTAAAAAAAACAATAGCGACCATTCGAAAACTAGGAGACGAAATGGATACAAGTACGGCCATACTTGCCGACCTGCAAGGACCTAAACTGCGTGTAGGTCTCATGAAAGAAGAAGTTGTGGTTAAACCGGGAGACACGCTTCATTTTTGCACCGGTGAAGAGTTTGAAGGCACTAGGAAACGCGTATATATGAACTACGATAATTTCCCGCAAGATGTAAATTCTGGCGAACGAGTGCTGCTAGACGATGGTAAATTGATCTTCGAAGTACTGGAAACCAATAATAAAGACGCCGTGAAGGTAAAGGTGATCCAAGGAGGCCCGTTGCGCTCTAAAAAAGGAGTAAACCTTCCTAATACGTCTATCTCATTACCGGCACTTACCGCAAAAGATAAAGAAGATGCCATCTTTGCTATTAGTCAGCAAGTAGACTGGATCGCACTTTCTTTTGTTCGATATGCCGAAGACCTGAAAGAACTGCAAGCACTTATAGAAGCACATAGCGAATATAAGATCCCGATCATTGCTAAGATCGAAAAACCGGAGGCTGTAGAAAATATTGATAAGATCGTGGCGTATTGCGACGGACTTATGGTAGCTCGTGGCGATCTGGGTGTCGAAGTACCCGCCGCTGAGGTGCCATTGATCCAAAAAGAACTCGTGCTTACTGCGAAACGTGCGCGAATACCGGTAATAATCGCGACACAAATGATGGAAACCATGATCACCTCACTAACACCTACACGAGCCGAAGTGAACGATGTAGCAAATTCGGTCATGGATGGTGCCGATGCTGTGATGTTAAGCGGGGAGACCTCGATAGGGAAGTACCCGGTAGAAGTGATTAACACCATGGCGAATATTTGTTTGAATGTTGAAAATTCATCGCTAATTAACGTACCTCATGAACCACCACATGTACGTACCAATCGATATATCACAAAATCGATTTGCTATCACGCCGCACAAATGGCGAACGAAATTGAAGCACGGGCCATATGTACTTTAACCAATAGTGGTTATACGGCTTTTCAGATCTCTGCATGGCGACCCGATGCCAACATTTTAGTGTACACTTCGAACAAAAGAATTCTATCTCGACTCAACCTGTTGTGGGGTGTCAAATCCTTTTATTACGACAAATTCGTGAGTACCGATGAAACCGTAGACGATGTAAACAATATCGCCTCCAAAAGCGGCTATGTTTCTAAAGGCGATTATATTGTTAATTTGGCGGCAATGCCAATTGTCGATAAAGGCATGGTAAATACGTTGCGAGTATCTCAGGCTAAATAGGCGGCTTTAATCGGCTACCGATTTGTTCTCTATCTTCATCTTATCACCTTCTTCAATTATGGTTACCTCGTAACCATAGCCTTCGGTACGGTACAAATAGGTGATCTTTTCGAGGGTGTCATTATTGCGTGCAACGCTTAATTCGCTGGTCCATGTGCCGCTCTTAGGCTTTGTTTCTTTAACGATTTCTTCGTTGCTGCCTTTTGGGTTTGGAAAGGCAAATTCGGTAGGAATGTTGAAAAGTTGCTTGGCAATATAAAAGGCTTCATGCCATTCATTAGTGGGTAAGAGCAACGTTTCCGTATTCGTTGGATTGCTTGCAGAGCCCCCTGAGGTAGCCGTAAATGAAACCTCCGGAAATGCAGCTTTTAGTTCTTCTGCATACACAACAGCTTTCATATCTTCTTCGGGAGGAAAGAATTTGGAAAGATAACCGTTAAAGGCATATCCGGTCTTATGGTTAAATTCTACTTCGTGCATCCCGCCTTTGATTCCTCCAACATTCATGGTGGCATTGGATTCGGGAGTGACCACTTTTACTTTAGTGCCATACGGCATCACCGCCACTTTCTCACTTTGTAAATTGGCAAACTCACGTAAGGTCAATCCGCTGGAAGCAGTAACATACAAATAATCGGGAGTGGTTTCCGAAGTGGTATCGGCAACAGCGAGGTCATCCGTTTCTTGAGGGGTTTCAGATTTGGTTTCGTCTTTACAAGCAACAAAGAATGTTGCAAAAATGAACGCTAAAAGGATAGGTGCTACTTTTTTCATAACAATATGGGTTTTAGTTAATAATATAGAAAAAAGTAGTGGTCTTACATATAATCAAAAGTCGAGTTTAAGTTGTACGTCTATAGATTTCTCTTCGGAAGCGTTTGTATCCTTCGAATCTTCGGTATTCAAATTTGATAAAGAAATTCCCAACAAACGTACCGAATCTTTCATTTTTTCTTGAAATAACAAATCTTTAACAGTGTTCATGATCAACGACTTACTTGAAACAAATAAGGGCAAGGTCTTGCTCCTGGTTTGTAACGTAAAATCACTGTATTTGATCTTTAAGGTTATGGTCTTACCGGCTACCTTACTTTTTTGAAGTCGACGCTCTACCTCCTGCGCAATTTCCTCCAGACGATCGATCATAAATAATTCCGAAGAGATATTTTCACTAAACGTCCGCTCTGCTGCCAACGATTTTCGCGTACGTGAAGGTTTTACTTTGCTGTGCTGTATGCCGCGCACAATATCGTAGTAATAGGCACCACTCTTTCCAAAGTTAGTTTCCAAATACGCCAGCGATTTCAGTTTTAAATCCCGACCTGTATAGATCCCATGCCGATACATTTTCTCTTTCATCACCTTGCCAACACCATAGAATTTTTTAATATCAAGCTGTTCCAAGAAGGCCAGTACTTCTTCCGGTGGTACGGTTTTTTGCCCATTTGGCTTATTGATGTCACTGGCTACCTTGGCGATGAACTTATTTATCGAAATACCTGCCGAAGCATTTAAACCTGTCTTTTCCTTGATCCTTGCTCTTATTTCTTGGGCGATCAAAGTGGCACTCGGATTACCAACCTTGTTTTGGGTTACGTCTAAATAGGCTTCATCTAGGGACAAAGGCTCAACCATGTCTGTAAACGATAGAAAAATCGACCGAATTCGATTCGAAATTTCTTTATAGCGCTCAAAATCGGTTTTTACAAAAATAAGATCCGGGCACAGTTTTCTGGCCAGCATCCCGCTCATGGCACTTCGCACACCGTACTTTCGCGCTTCATAGCTTGCTGCACTTACTACGCCTCTTTTGGAACTTCCACCCACGGCAATCGGTTTCCCCACCAAACTTGGATCATCCAATTGTGCCACCGATGCATAAAACGCATCCATGTCTACATGAATAATCTTTCGAATGGGAAAAGGGGCCTCCATGATGTAAATTTAATATCTTTATTGGCAATTAGTAGTTGGGGAAAGGCGAAATTCTTCTCAAGATACTTCATAAAAAACATGGCAAAAACCGCGATAATTTTAGGGGCGACAGGTCTTACCGGAGGCATTCTGTTAGAGCTACTTTTAAAGGATGCTCGGTATACCACCATCAAGTTATTTTCGCGAAACTCGGTAGAACGTACCCACGCCAAGATCGAAGAACATCTAATCGACTTGTTAGCGCTTGAGAAACACCAAGAATCGTTTACCGGCGATGTGGTTTTTTGTTGCATTGGTACCACCAAGTCGAAAACACCGAACAAAGAAAAATACCGTCAGATCGATTATGGTATACCGCTAACTGCAGCAAAACTCGCTAAGCAAAACGGAATAACCACCTTTTGTGTCATCTCGGCCATGGGCGCAGATGCTTCCAGCTCGATCTTCTATAATAAGATAAAAGGTGAGATGGAAGATGCGGTACTCGAACAGCAAATTGAAAACATTTATCTGCTTCAGCCGTCCCTAATTGGAGGCGCACGTGAAGAAAAACGCTTGGGTGAACGTATGGCACAATTAGTTATGAAGACCTTCAGTTTTCTTATTCCGAAGAAATACAAGATCATATCACCAACCACTATTGCGGAAGCTATGATCATTCTTGCTTCGGAAAAATTTTCAGAAAAAAGGATCCCATCTCATCGAATAAAAGAAATTGCAAATGATCGAAATTGAGCGAAAGTTTTTAGTAACCTCTGAAGCCTACAAATCGGATGCTTTTAAGACGACCCATATAAAACAGGCTTTTTTAAATCGAGCCCCGGAACGAACAGTGCGTGTTCGCATTAGGGGGAACGAAGGTTTTATTACTGTTAAAGGAAAAGGGAACGAAAGTGGTACCAGCAGATTCGAGTGGGAAAAAATGATCACGGTAAAAGAAGCTGAAGCACTTTTTGAGATATGTGAACCCGGAATCATCGAAAAGATGCGCTACGAGGTCAAGGCCGAAAACCATATTTTTGAAGTAGATGAATTTTTGGGTGAGAACGAGGGATTGACCATCGCAGAAGTAGAGCTCTCGAATGAGGATGAGCTGTACGCTAAACCTTCATGGCTCGGTGATGAGGTCACCGGTCAAAAGAAATATTACAATTCACAAATAAGCAAACAACCATATAATACTTGGAAGCATGAAAAATAGATCAATACTGCCGCTGCTACTGATGCTAGGACTCTTGATAAGCTGTAACGAAAAAAAGAATTCAGATGCCCACGATCATGATGAAATGGGGACGTCTCACCTCGAAGCCCATAGCGAAGCATTAGAGGAAAGAACATCGGTGGCAGAATTAAAGAAGGAGCTCACCGACGACGGATTTGAAATTTTCGATTATGTCGATGCAAAAACAGGAGACACCATCCTGATGCAAAAATACTTTATGGCTTTTTTAAAATCTGGGCCTAATCGTTCGCAAAACCAAAAAGAAACCGATAGCTTGCAGCAGTTACATTTGGCCCATCTGGGTCGGATGTATGAGCAAGGCTATGCCGATATTTCAGGTCCGTTTGAAGATGCCGGAGAGTTGCGCGGCGTGACTATTTACAATGTCCCAACCGAGCAAATGGCCGATAGTCTTGCGAATTTGGACCCCATGGTGAAAGCAGGCAGACTCGTTATAGAGATCCATCCCTGGTGGGCAGGAAAAGGATTTCCCTTGCGTTAAACATTAACGCAGCAGTGCAATTACCTTTGCGATCTCGGCTTGTTGTGTGGTTGCGATAACGCCTTCTTTAAACAGGTCTGGGCTGTGCATCGATACCTTTGGTGGTGTACCTAATACTTGCTCTTTTACAGTGGCAGAAAAATGTACCATCTCGAATCCGGCTCGCTTAAAATCTAGAATGTTTGAATGAGAAACCCCACTTCCGGGCATGATCTGTATCTTCCCTTCGGAAAGGCTTAGAAGTTGCTTTAATAATTCAATACCATCGATCGCTTTGGGATGTTGTCCCGAGCTCAGTATACGATCTACCCCTAATTCCTTCAGTGACTGCAAGGCCACTAAGGGGTCGACACACCAATCGAAGGCACGATGAAAGGTAAATTCCTTGCCTTTGGAAGCTTCTATCAATACGTTAGTAGCAACGGCATCTACAGTATTTTCCGAAGTAAGCATTCCGCTAACGATTCCGGCAACTCCTACTTTTTTACAAAACGAAATGTCGCGTAACATCACATCTAATTCTGCATCGGTATAGATAAAATTCCCACTGCGAGGGCGTATAAGTACATGGACAGGAATACTAAGTTCGTCGCAAACTTTTTGAAGTAGTCCGTGCGAGGGGGTAAGGCCACCCACAGCCAATTCGGAGCAAAGTTCAATGCGATCGGCCCCGGCTAATTGTGCTGCTTTGGCACTTTCAAAAGAATTGGCACAAATTTCTATGATCATCGTACTATAATTTCATCAATAAAGATCCATGAGGCATTTCCGGCTCCTTGTTTTCCTTGCGGGATTAAACCATAGGAAGGAATTTCTATTTGTAGTTGACGTACCTTGGCAGGAGCTTTTTCAACATTAATCGTAACAGGGACCAAGGTGTTTTCAGGTGCAACATCCAAGCGTGTCGACACCGTTTGCATACTACCGTTTTCAAGAGTCAGACGCACGGTGATGTAAGGTGGCGCATAGATCCATTGTCCGTTGGCGTTGTAAAACCTCGTTTTTAATGACCGTATATTGGTGGGTCGTTCCAGATCGATCGTGATTCGTACGTCCTCCCCCCAGAAACCTAACCATTCTTTATCTCCGTAACGGCTATCACTACCCGAGATCCCGTTTATCAATGCGTTCTTACCACCGGCGCCATATGCATCGTGAGGTGTTGTATTTAGAGAAATTGACGCGGTAACTCCTTTGTGATAGGTGATAGTTTCGGTAAGGGTCCTTCCTATCTGCTTGCCGTCTTTTTCAAGATATGCTTCTATACTTGCATCTTTTTCTATGGCAATGGGACCCTCATAAATTTGGGCACTTGAATTATTAAGCTTGTACTTGATTGTCTTACCTGAAGTAGTCGTAGTAAGCGTATAATGTAATTGTCCATCCCTTTTTTCGATTTCGCCTTCTACCGTATACAAATGATTGGCGTAGTTAATATCTAGAGCTTCCAGTCGCGTTAAAAAGGGTTCAACACGGGCAATGAACTCGAGGTAATCTTCCTCTTTGTTTTTTGACGGGCCGGTCCAAACAACTTCACTCATTGCAAGCATTCTTGGAAATGCCATGTATTCTACTTGATCTGTGGTTTTTATATATTCGGTCCAAATATTTCCTTGAGCTCCTAAAACGTGCTTAGCTTCTGTTTCTGAAAGCTCATCGGGCACCGGATTAAATCCGTATACTTTTTGTAAAGGGAGATAGCCACCAATGGCTAGAGGTTCATCGGGGTGATCATCTTGATAATAGTCGAAATACGCATGCGAGGTTGGTGTAAGGATGACATCATGCCCTTGCTTGGCTGCTGTAACGGCCCCTTCGGTTCCCCGCCATGACATTACCGTGGCATTTGGCGCCAGACCGCCTTCTAAGATCTCATCCCAGCCTATTATTTGCTTTCCGTTCTTATTTACAAACGCTTCGATCTCTTTTATAAACCAACTTTGTAAACCGTGCTCATCACCAAGCTTGTGGGTTTTTATAAGTTGTTGGCAATGTGAGCAGTTTTCCCACTGTATTTTGGGTGCTTCATCACCGCCAATATGTATGTATTCTCCGGGGAACAATGCTATGACTTCAGTGAGAACGCTCTTTAGAAAATCGAACGTTTCTTTATTGGGGCATAAGATATGTTCCGAAACACCCCATTTGGTGAGCACCGGGATCGTTTCATTAGTGCATCCTAACTCCGGGTAGGCACTAATGGCTGCTTGCGAATGCCCCGGCATCTCGATCTCCGGGATGATGGTTACATTGTGCGCTTTTGCAAAGGCAACAATTTCTTTAATATCCTCTTGACTGTAAAATCCGCCGTACCGCTTACCGTCGTACTGCTGTGGCGAATCATTATAATGTCCCAGCAGCGTCTCATTTCTGAATGCAGCGTGAGTCGTAAGCTTGGGATATGCCTTAATTTCGATACGCCAACCTTGATCGTCGGTGAGATGCCAATGAAAACGGTTCATTTTTAGCATGGCAAGATGAGCGATGTATTGTTTAATGAATTCCTTCGGAAAGAAATGGCGGGACACGTCCAAATGCATGCCTCGGTAGGGAAAAGTAGGACTATCTTTTATGTGTAGCTGTGGCAGGCGAATAGCTGAAGCTGTGGATGAATTAGGTTGTTCCCAGTTAGCCGGAAGCAATTGGCGTAAGGTCTGAACCCCATAGAATGCTCCGGCATTAGTGGCTGCTGTGATCACAATTTGCTTACCATCTATTTGTAGTTCATACTCCTCTTCGGCTAACGAATCAGATTTTTGAAGTACGATAGTAGCCGCGTTTCGAGTGGTGTTTTCTAAAGTGATATTCGCCCCTTGCTGAAAATACTTCCGAAGAAAGCCGGAAGCGGTGTCAAATTCAGGAGTTGCAAACAACGTGGCTTCATTCGATAAAAGGAACATACCATCATGTATTACCAACTCTTGTGGTTTGGGAATAAGCACAACGGATTTGTTTTCTGTTTCCGAAGTACTTTCACAACTTATTGCAAGAAAAGTAAGTCCTATTAAAATACTACAAAGCGTTGCTCGCATGATCTACAAAAGAATTTAAGGTTTTATACGTAATGGTAGGGGATGTCGCATTAGTTGTGTAAAAGGTTAACACTTTGGTCGTATTTGGGGGGAGATCGAAGAAATTGTCGCTCCATGTACCGGCTTCCGAAGCCATTAAAAAAACATCCTTTTGCATGCTAGTAGCGCTAACCGATACCTCATAACCGCCTTCTATCGTCTTGGTTTCAATTTTTAAAGGAATGTCCTCTAGTTTTAGATCTTTTGGTCTTCCGAAGAAATAAAGTTGCTGCATGTCTGCAAACGATATATCCACATAACTTTGGCTCTTATCGAAGGAGTAGGTGTCTAAAGATAGTGAGAAAGCCATTTCCTTAGTGCTTCCACTGGTGATGTTGGGTTCTTGAAAAGAAGCTATTTCTTTACCGTCGAAATTCATGATACGAATGCGTAGCGAATCGGTGATTGGTGTGAACGTATCGTCTGCCACCACGATCTTTAGTGTGTTCGCTTCAACCCAGGGAATGATACGCCGATTCGCATATGCTTTTTTTACCTTATAATGAAGCGCCTTCCAATGGCCCAATGCATCAATACTTGACCACGAAACAGCCGGCCAGCAATCGTTCAATTGCCAATATAGAGTGCCCATATTATAAGGTTTGTATCGGCGATGTGCCAGAATTCCTTTAGTGATGCCGTAGGCCTGTAGCAACTGACTCATATACACATAATCTTCATCATTAACAGGCACGGGAAAATCACGCTGCATATAGGTGTCTATGGTTTCGTACCCACGAGCATGTTTTTGGTGAGTTTTAAAAGCTGGTTGTGAGCGATCAATGATATCTTTTTGCGTAAAATAACGAATGGTTGCATACGACGGAAATGCTTGAAACCCGAACTCACTCATAAATCTAGGAACTGCAGTTTCGAAATGTTCAAAGGGGTATCCGTCGTGCCACACCCACCAATCGTGTGCATCACCCTCGAACTGATAGCGTTCATCACCTCGACCATATTTAGGAGAACTTTCCCAATAGGAAACAGCCGAGTGTAGGCTATCCACCAAACTTGGTAATAGTTCGTTAAAGAGCGCTTTGTAGTTGCTCCAAATCTCCGTTTTTTGTGCCTCGGTCTTACCATTTTGCCAGCCCCATCGATGCCAACCTTCGCTATTTTCATTATTTCCACACCATAAAGCAATACTTGGGTGTTGTCGCAGTCGTTTTATATTATCGATCGCTTCCTGTTTCACATTTTCCATAAAGCGGGAATCTCCCGGATACATGGCGCAGGCAAACATAAAATCCTGCCAAAGCAGAATTCCTTTTTCGTCACAGCGCTCATAAAAATCATTGTCCTCATAAACGCCTCCGCCCCATATGCGAAGCATGTTCATATTCGCATCCACAACCGATTTTAACAGCGCTTCCCGTTGTTTCGTATTAACCCTTGGCAAGAATACGTCTTGTGGAATGTAATTAGCGCCTTTCATATAAAGGGGTTTGCCGTTTACTTTAAAATAGAATGTTTCGCCAATCGAGTCTTTTTCTGTTATTAATTCTACGGTTCTAAGACCTATTTTTTTTGAAATGCTATCGATCACCGTATTTCTATGCTCGATTTGTAGGGCGAAATCGTATAAGAAAGGGTCACCATGCGTATGGGGCCACCACAGCTTTGGGTGTTTTATTTGTATAGGAACTGTGTATTCGGAAACAGTTGGATCAACCTGAAGAAGAGAAGAACTTATTTGGGCCGTCGTTTTATTATTGATATGAATGCTAACTTCCGATTTTTCCGAAGCATCTAACTCTAGCCGTAGTGTTAAGGTTGCCAAAGAATCGGTGATATGTTCAGTTTGAAAATAGGCATCGGCAATTCGCAATTTATCGTAAGAGACTAGCGAAACATCACGCCAGATTCCCATGGTCTTTATTTTTGGCCCCCAATCCCAACCATATTGAAATTGCGGTTTTCGGGTAAAAACACGAGGTGCTTCCGGTAATTGATACGCTAGAGAATTAGAAGCTTCTGTTTCAAAATGGGTCGTAGGCTCAAATCTAATGCGTAGCTCGTTTTGTTCTTTCAGCAAGGAAGCGACTTCGACTTCCCAAGTTCTAAACGCATTGTTAGCGGTGAGAATAAGACTGTCGTTTAGACGAACCGTTGCATAAGTGTCTAAACCTTCAAATCGCAATAAATGATGCTCTTTCTTTAGTATGGCTTCGGAAAGATCGAATGATTTTTTGTACGCCCAAGTTTTAGTAGAGACCCATTGAATACTGTCTTCGTTCGTTCCTATAAACGGGTCGGGAATCTTTCCGAGGGAAAGTAGATCGGTTTGGATCGTTCCTGGTACAGTAGCCGGATGATAACTGTTTTTTCCTGCTTCGGAAAACTGCCAATCATCGTTTAATAGTAGTTGCTCATTTGGAGATTGTGAGCAACCGCAAATAAGGAATAGTAAAAAAAGGGTCGCTGCAGATCTCATGCAACTAAAATAGGCAATAGTTTATTGAGACGCCATAGAAATCTCAATTTGCTGCTGAATCTCATTACCGGCGGCATCGGTTGCTGTAAGTATATAACTACCGGGTCTTGGAGCAACCGCCAACTCATGAAAGGTGTTGGTGCTTCCAATATAGTGGTCGTCCAAATACCAGTATACCGTTGTTTCAGGACTGCGATGTGCCAGTTTAAAGATCACTTCGTTTACTTCTTCATTAAAATCTTTTGGCAATAGTACGGCCTCCCGTTGTTTCGGAAAAATAAAATCCATTTGCTGCTCTCCGTCTTGTAAGCATTCGCTTTGGAAGGGCGGTAAGACTTGATATTCGGGGTGAAGCGGTGCGTAATAGTATTCGAGCACAGGGGGTAGTGCAAACCATTGCTGCTGCTGCATGGAGGCGAGTGGATAACACGAAGAGTTTACCCGATACGTCTGGGAAGCGTCCAGAAAAATATTTTGATGGTACGGGCATGGAGCTGTCTTTACGCCATTTTTTGGGATGAACGTCCTTGTGGATTCCGTACAATATACACCGGCTAAATGACCACTTCTATCACAAATTTGTGTTTCAACCAATTCATCATAAGGTGTGGCAAACCATTGGCTGGTTGGGAGTTCCTCTAAAACCTCGAACATGATAGGAGCTGCAGTCTGTAGCCCGGTAAGACCCGGTCGTCCTTCACCATCGGCGTTTCCTACCCATACGCCAATGGCATAGGCCGGTGTAACTCCCACGGCCCATGCATCTTTGAACCCAAAACTGGTTCCTGTCTTCCACGCAATGGGTTGTGCATCGTCGAAAAAACTCCAATTTTCATCACCACTAGGGCGATTTACTTCTCGCATGGCTTCAAATGCATGGTAAATAGCACCGGCATTAAAAAGGGCAGGATCTATTTGTTTTTTTCCGAAGGAAGCCTTTTCCGAAGCAATAAAAATTGGCGACACAAATTCGTTTGGACGGTATTCGCTAGAGCTCTTATTAAAAAAAGTAAGAGTTGAAGCCAAGCCTGCATAGGCGGCAGTTACATCCCACACCGAACTTTCGGCACCTCCAAGAATGAGAGAAAGTCCGTAGTGATCGGCAGGTTTGCTCACGGACGGCTGATTCATTTTTTGAAGTGAATTGTAAAAGCGTTGTAATCCATATTCCCGCAACATGCGTACTGCTGGAACATTGAGAGAACGTGATAGCGCTATGCTCGCGGGAACCGCTCCGTGAAATTGATGATCGAAATTCTCGGGACTATACCCATTAACGGTTGTTGGTATATCGGCCACCAAGGTGTGTGGCAACAACGTACCGGCATCTAATACGGCGGTATACAAAAAAGGCTTTAAGACGCTTCCAGTACTTCTTGCTTTATCCATTATATCCACATAATTATGATGTTTCGCAGTGGTTGGGGAATTGCCTATATACGCAATTACTTCTCTTGTTTCAACATCCATAACAAGCACTGCCAAATTATGGATCTCATTTTGTGCTAATTGCGCATGATGCACTTTTGTGATCTGGTTTATTTTTTTCTGAAGGCTATAATCGATCGTTGTTTTAATGCGTTCTCCGGAGCGATACTTTTTGATCTTTTCGGTAAGATGTGGTGCCAATTCGGGCAATGGTAAAGGTTTACCGGGAAGGGTTTCTAACAAGGCAAGTTCGTAAGTGGTCTTGTCGATTACTTCATTATTAAAAAGTTTTTGCAACAGTCGATCTCTTTTTTTCTTTAAAACGGATTCATTTCTTCCGGGAAAGATGAGTGCCGGGGCATTTGGCAGTACAGCTAATGAAGTAGCTTGTCCCCAACTCAGTTCGCTAGCCGGAATCCCAAAATAACGCCATGCGGCCGTTTCAAGTCCCACCACATTACCGCCAAAGGGAGCATGAGATGCATAGAGGGTTAGGATCTCCTTTTTTGAAAACCCCGCTTCCAGTCGGGTGGCTTGCAATAATTCGATTGCCTTTTCAAAATAGGTTCGCTTTTTATTCTTTCGCGATAACCGGATCACTTGTTGGGTGATCGTACTTCCGCCGCGTCGTTGTTCTGAGGTCAAATTTTGCCAAAGGGCCTTACTTATAGACACCGGATTAAATCCCGGGTGCTTATAGAAGTATTCATCTTCAAAATAAAGGATGCTCTGTTCAAACCGATAAGGCACCGAGTCCATTGTTGGGAAGCGCCATTGTCCGTCGGTTGCAATACGCGCTCCTAGCATACGGCCGTCCTTGCTTTCTGCAATGGTAGCAGTAGGCACTTCAAATAAAGTGGATGGCAGGCAGAAGAGCCAATAAATGAAACATACCGAGAAGAACAGGACTTTCCATCGGTGTCTCTTAAGAAATCGGTTGTTATGGAATAAAAAAGGTCGCATTATTGTTCTATGGTTACCCAAATTCCTTTGTTTCTGGCGAAATAATTCGCATCATACATTGCTTCCACCTGTGTGCCCGGTAAATAGTACGTTCCTAAATAAGAGGCGTTTAATTTTACACTAAAGGTTTTCGATTGCTTCGCTTTAAGATCAAAGTAAAAATGTACCCTGTCATCTCGAATGTCGGTATACCGTGCATTCCCTGAAGTACCTCCCGCTAATTCCGTAAAACTGGTATTGACGATCTCCCAGCCGCCCGGAAAGATCTTCGTGAGCGCAATATTGTCGACATAATCGTTGGAAGTATTGGTAACTAAAACCTTGGCAATGATCTCGGTTCCCTGTCTTAGATTTGTTACATCTAACGGGTTGCCGGCTCCATCTAGGTAGGAAGCTTTTATGGCAAGCTGATTTTTTTCTGCAATTTCATCTCCCAAGGGCATTTTTCCTTGTTGTATCAATGTCACATATACCGTATTGGCTTTGTTATTAGAAATCGAGACCGAGTTGCTTCCCATAGAAATGTCTAGCTCACGAATTGACAAAGCTTTTTCAGTACTAACAGCCACGGTCTTGCCATTATTTATATAATTTAAGTTCATAGCCTTTCCACCATTCTTATGGATCATTTTTGCCAAGGATAATAAACTATAAGCAGTTTCCTGAGTACTGTACCAGCGTTGTGAAGCGAGTTCTTTTGCAACCGAAATAGCCATTTCTCGTTGCTTTTCATCATCTAGTAGCACTAGTGTTTCTAGTGCCATCGCTTTATTTCGGAAGGATGAACCATAGGTGTAATGATCATAAGCCTTAGGTTCAAAATTGATATTTGCAGTTCGGGTGATTTCTCGAGCGACTGACTCCTTTCCGGCTAGGGCGTAGGCTGCTGCAAGTCGCCACTTGGCATCATTACTTAAACGGCTCGATTCCCGCAAACGGTTCATAGCGGCCAATTCAGGCTGTCCTGCCAAAGCAAGCGTGTACAATCGATACGCCTGTATCAAACTGGAATTATAAGAAGTGTCGGTATTGCGCCATTCCCGTGCTTCTTTCTTCTGAAATTGCAACCAATTGCTTAAGAAAGTAATGGGCAAAGCATATCCTTTTTGCTTTGCTTCCAACATAAAATGTCCTGCGTAATTCGTACTCCAATAGTCTGGAGCTCGTTCTCCGGGCCAATAAGACAATCCGCCGGAAGCCACTTGAAAATTAGCCAATCGTTGAATGGCTGTGGTCACATTCTGTTCTATGGTCTTTTTTCGTTCAAAAGTAAGATCGAAGATATCGGCTAGATATAACTGCGGAAAGGCTCCCGAAGTTGTTTGTTCGATACAACCATGTGGGTATTGGATCAAATACGACAAGCGCTTATTGAAGTCCATGGGTGGTGCCGTAGAAAATTCTAAAGTAGCACCGTTGGTCCCGGCTACGCCGTAGGTTTCAAAGTTGATGGTTTCCGAAGCATTTTCAGAAAGAGTATAGGTAGTGGTTTTCTGAAAGATTGGATTCGGGTTTTCCACATCTATCGCTACTTTATAACTCGCTCTTTCACCACCTCCCGAAGCGACCACTTCGATGGTTTGAAAATGGTTTGCAGGCAATACTTCAAACGTAAAATTGACGATCTTTTCTCCAGTTTCAGAAAATGAAATATTCTTGGTCGTACTTTCTAAGGGTTTTAATGCTTCTCCTGTGTTGATCGAAATTTGTACATTTTTCACTTTACGCTCCATGGCAAAGACGGTTACCGGTAAGGTGACTTTCTCTCCCGGGGATAATTTTCGCGGCAGCGATGCTAACACCATCAATGGTTTACGTACGGGTGTGGTCACATCGGTCTTACCGTAGGCGCTTTTATCATTATTTCCGGCAATGAGCATGGTGCGAACCGAACCTACGTAATTAGGCATCGTAATTTGATGGTGGGTCTTTTCTCCTGCCTTTAGTTCGAACGGCCCTAGATACTTGACTACCGGTTTAAATCGATCGGCCTTTCTGTTTTTAGCTCCGGCTGCCACATCGCCACCACCAATTGCATAAATATTGTCCACATTCCCTGAAAAAGCACCAATCACATCATCAAAAATATCGAAGGTACGTACCCCTAATGCTTCACGAGTATAAAATGCGTTGTGAATCGTGGGTGTTTTAAATCGGGTGAGGTCTAGTAATCCTTCATCGACCATGGCGATGGTATACGTCATGGGTTGATTGTTTGCTTCGGAAACAGAGACGGTAAAGGTTTCTTCCGGTTTCAATACTTTAGGCATCTCCAATTTTGGCTTCAGAATGGTTTTGGGGTTTTCTACTAAGATTGGAATCACTCCATACAGTCGAATAGGAAGATCATTTTTTGTTTGTGCATGCGGCTGAAGCAACGAAATATTCACATAAATGTTAGGAGCCATGATATCTGTTAATCGAATAGCAGCCTTTGTTTCACTCTTTTTGGTCTCGATCCAATGGGTAGCTAACACCTCGGTGCCATTTTCAACACTAATGAGTGCTCGACCTTCGCTACCGGAAGGAAAAGTGATAATAGCTTCTTCACCTACTTTGTACGATTCTTTATCGGATGAGAAGACTAACATTTTAGAACTTTCAGCATCACCACCAGATGGGCGTTGCGACCAGTTACGATAAAAATAGGTGATTCGTCCTGTGGCATGACCCGAAGCTTTGTCGATGACCCTAATAAGGTACCGGCCTCCTTGTTCTTCAGGAATATTTAGGGTAAAAGATGCTTGTCCATTATTATTTGTAGTCACTTTAAAATCTTTTACTGGTCGATGAACGGTGGCATTTTCATAGCGCGACAAATTGTCTTCCCCTCGGTTCCACCACCATCGCCATTCGATTCTAAACACTTTTACTTCTAATTCACGGTTGCCACTTGCCACGCCATTTTCGTCTACTGTCGCAACATCGAACACCGTATTTTCATCTGTATAATAGGAGCCGTAGCGGTGTGTCTCCGGAGAACGCAGGCCTACAAAGTGGGTGTATGGGGCTAAATTCTTGCTAAAAACATCGATGGAAAAATCGCCGCCCCCTTCAAACACCTTGGTCAAGAATGTGGCTTTAAGCATTCCAGGAGCTTTGTTGCTTAAAGTGATGTCCTTGGAAAAATCACGAGTGCCTTCCGAAGAAAGCGTCGTCTTAAGAATAGGCAGCTCTACTTCGTTGAACTTTCGAATTGGATCGGTAAAATCGTAACCAGCAAAGTTTTTAAACACAGTTGTGGTGCTTCGTAAGGTTGCATCCATTTCAACCGTTAGATTTCTACCGGGAGCTCCGTGAAGCCAATTGGCTTTAACAGTGCCTCTAATGGGTTCGCGAGTGGAGAGTACCTCTTTAGTGAGATCCAGATTAATTTTCAACCGATTTGGTTTAACGGTCGCAACCTTTAGCGATTTCGAGAATCGAACGCTGCCCACTGAGATCGTAGCATTCCAGTTGCCGGTGGGAGCTGCGGCATCGGTTGCAATTGGGAAATAGTAAAATCCGTTGAGTGCCTGAGTCGACCCCACCTTTTGTTCTGATTCGTTTAGCACCGTTTGTTGAACCAGTTGTCCACGTGCATCGGTGACTTCAAGCTTTACCGGATGCCCTTTGGGCAACCGATTCGCTTCATCGTTAAGCACAAAGGTAAGGTGAATACTATCACCAGGGCGGTGTACGCCGCGTTCGGTATATAGAAACCCTTTAAGTCCTTTTTGTAATTGTTTTCCGGAAACATCGAATTTGCTAAGCGAGAGTGCGTTCCCGTCCTGTAATTTTATATAGCTAATATTGTTTCCTTTTTGTGCGACCGCAAAAGCGACCGTTCGCTCGCTGTCATAAATACCAAGACCATCCCCATCGGTCTTGATCGTTTCAATTAGGCGCTGTTGGAAATTATATAGTTTTATGCGCACACCAGCTTCGGGCTTGGCAGTAAGCAAATTGGTGACCGCAAAATGATAGGAATTGTTGTTTCCTTTTTTAACGATCATCCCGATATCACTTCCCAACACATTCGTGCTTGCAAAACGATCGGTACTGTAGTATGCATCGTGGCACGGATTATCCCGTTGCTCCCAATTGTACCGATAGTTGCGCCAATTGTAGATCTCGTTGTCCCAATAGCGTTCTTCTCGAGCATCTTCGTCTTCAAGAGAATCGAAGCTTTCGTTGTAGTAATAATCATCTTCATAGAAATCTTCTCCTGTATCGTTTATCGCGAGATCATTGGTGTCTGCATCACAATCGTAGGTACTGTATTCTTTTTTAAAACTGAGCTCTACTCGGTACATGGCTCCGGGATCGGCAGCAAATAATTCCGACAGATTGACCGCATATGCTTTCCACAATCCAGATTGACCTAGACTATTTTCGTTGAGTATGATGGTTTTTTTGGCAATGCGTCGCCCCACCCTACGAATCTCGTAAGAAGTAGCGTCGTTAAGATTGGAGGTTTGAAGAAATTGCAGCATATTCTGTTCGTAGATCTTTACCACACGCACATCGACAGCCGATAGATTTACCGCTTCAAAATAGAGTGGGGTCGAAGCGGCATTAGGCAGAATGACTCCTTGCGATACGAGCCGGACTCCCGGTTTTATAGGGTCAAAAGAGATTAATTCACTAACTTCATTCTGCAGTGAGAATCCATCAGAATTTTTGATGCCATTAAACAAATCAAGACGCACTTCTCCCACAATCGAATTTGATGGATACACATAAAGTAGATTACCGTCTACTTCAAAACGTAATTCCGGCGCATTTTCTAAGACGACCAAACCGTTAAAATCTTGATCGGCCATTAACGGATCGGAAAAATTAATAGCAACCGATGCCTGCGGAGCCATAGTGGTTTCTAGATCGATTACTTTAAAGGCATTCTGCCCTGGAATATCAAAAGTGTTACTTCCTTTGTTCTCTGAATCGATGGGTGAACCATCCCAAGAAACGGTGATCTTTGAATCATTAACAGTACGTTGTATGCTGTCGACGGTAAAATTAAAATAAGTTGCTTCCTTCGTTTCCGAAGGCCATTTAATGTTTAGGTTCTTGTTCGATTGCGACACCGAGAGTATTTGCTGTGCTTCAGAAAGGGAGATAAGATCGGAGGTTTGTAAACTTCCAGTTACATATTGCCATTGTTTGCTATACGATTGAAGTGCGTCAAGATCGATCTTAAAATGTGGTGCTAAGGTCTTAAAACTGAAGGTGAATTTTCTATAATCGGGCGCAATATCCTCATAAAGCTTTACCAGTTGAACGGTGACGGTGTATTCGGTATCCCGTTTTAATTGTTCGGAAGGCTGAAAGACCAAGGATCGTCCGTTCTCAATGTATAATGATCCGGCAATTTTTGGTCGTATGGTAACATATTCTTGGGGTAGTTCTTGAGAAAGCTCATAGTTTTCGAGTGGTTGGGCGAGTTCTATTCGTATAGGGTTTGCTACCGATTGGTTTCCGTGGGTATGAAATGAAATATACTCTTTAAAGGCAAAAAGGTTGTCGGTTTCTGAAGTCGTATCTTTCTTTCCACAGGAAAACAGTAAGAAGACAAAAGTGACAGCGAAAGAGAATTGCAGTTTTTTCATGAGCGATGGTTACTAACGATAATTAAAATTACATTAAATTCTAAGGTATTCCAATGGCAAAGCTGGTACAACGAATCGTTTGTGAGTCGTCATATTGAGAACTTTATAGCTTTTAGGTGGGGTGGTTACAGTTACAACGACACAAGAAATAGGGTTCGTATACGAAATTTTAACATTTGTGAAGAGTTTAACATCCTTACAGCATTCGTTTTTAAGTAGATAGCTGCTTCGTATCTTATCTTGAAAAGGAGTATTCTCGTTCTACTTTACAGATACGAATAGTATAGCGGTCATACCATTTCGACTTACCCAATGCTTGTGCTTTGAGATGGTCTAGTTGTTGCTTCCAGTCGAGAATCGCTTGTTCGCTTTCCCAATAACTTACAGATATACCCAATTCGTTTCTCGCACTTTCAAAACTTAGGAATCCGGGTTGTTTTTCTGCAAGCGTTTCCATGGCAACAGCCATAGTTTCATACCCTTTCTTTTGTTCGGTGAGCACCGATGTGAATATTACGGCATAGTAGGGTTTCATTCGCTATAAATACCAATGACCAGTTCGCCCTCGGCATTCATATGGGCGCGATACATCCCCGCAGTGTTGAACTCCATCGCAACATTTCCATCTTTATCTATGGAAACAATACCGCCGTCACCTCCCAATTCGGGTACTTTTTTCTGAATGACTTCCTTAGCAGCAGCTTCAAGCGACAATCCTTTGTACTCCATTAAAGCCGAAATGTCATGGGCTACCATGGCTCTAATAAAGTACTCCCCCCATCCTGTAGAAGACACTGCACAAGTTGCATTATTCGCATAGGTTCCGGCTCCTATAATAGGAGCATCTCCAATACGATTCCATCGTTTGTTGGTCATACCACCGGTTGAGGTACCTGCAGCTAGATTCCCATTTTTATCAAGCGCAGCACAACCTACTGTACCAAACTTTGCGTCTTTAATAAACGGATCTGTAAATACCATTTTCTCTGCATCGGCCTTTTGTGCCTCTCTTTCTTTTACACGTTGCAGCGACTGAAATCGATTTTCAGTATAGAAATAAGAAGGGTCTACGAGCTCAAAGCCTTGTTCTTGGGCAAAGGTCTCCGCACCTTTCCCGCTTAGCATGACATGAGGCGAATCGTTCATTACCGATAGGGCGAGATCGATCGGATTTTTAATTTGTGTAACTCCGGTAACTGCTCCTGCATTAAGCGTAGCGCCGTCCATTACCGATGCGTCCAACTCGTTGGTTTCTTCATGCGTAAAGACGGATCCTTTCCCTGCATTGAACAGCGGTGAATCTTCCATAATGTTTATGGTCTTGGTAACTGCTTCCATGGCAGAGCCGCCATTCTTTAGAATTTCATGGCCTGTTCTAATGGCTTCCTCCAACTTCGCTTTATATGCGGCTTCTAATGAGTCGCTCATATTTTCCTTAAGGATGGTTCCAGCGCCTCCATGGATGACAATTCCGAATGTAGGTGCTTTGGTTTCATTTTTTTCTTCGGAAACAGATGCTTCGGAAGAAGCTGTATGTTCATTTTTACATCCAAAAGCGATGAAAATGAGTAAAATAAATGTTAAAATTCTATGTTTTTGCATGATCTTAAAACTTTTTCCGAAGATAGAATAAAATCCGCTGTTTTCCATAGCTAACAGCATTTTTTGATGTCGGAAAATTATACAGATTATATAAATATTATCGATGAAATGCACAAAAAATCAGATAAAGTGTAGTTTTTTTAAATAATTTATATATATTTGAATCAGCATCATGCCCCAAATTTGATGCCCCCCGACTTATGAACCTACTAAGAACTGGCCTACTGGCTATGGCATTAATGTGCCTCGTTACATCTTGTCAAAAAGACGAAGATGTGGTTTCCGAAGAAACCAACTACACTATCGATCTTAACCTTGCAATGGAAACCGACTGGAGAATGGCAGACGAGATTCTCGTGTTGGTAAATGAGCACAGAGCTACTAAGAACCTGGCGCCCATTGAAAGAGACAGACAGCACGCTTCTGCCTTTGCTGTTGATCATACCTTTTATATGATCGATAAAAAACAAATTAACCACGACAATTTTGGAATTCGCTCTGCAGCACTAAAAGACAGAGGAGCCGAAGTGGTTGGAGAAAATGTGGCCTTTGGATACGATACAGCCGAAGGTGTTGTGAACGCTTGGCTAAACAGTGATAGTCACCGAAGCATCATCGAAGGTAGTTATACGCACTCCGGATTTGGAGTACTTACCGATGAAAATGGGCGTTACTATTTTACCCAACTTTTTTATAGAAGATAAAACTATACTTCGTTTTTACATCTAAAGCTTTTGCCGTATTTTTACGTACCAACTCCAAAAAATACGGCTATGGCTATTTCTAAACCATTTAATCTCACCACTTGGATTGAGAACAATCGGGAATTATTAAAACCACCGGTTGGCAACAAGAACCTGTACAAAGATGCAGACGATTATATCGTGATGATCGTAGCCGGCCCCAACGCTCGAAAGGACTATCATTACAACGAAACCGAAGAATTGTTCTACCAATTAGAAGGGAATATCAAAGTGGTGATTCAGGAGGACGGAGCGCGTAAGGAAATGGAATTAGGCCCCGGCGATATGTACCTACATCCTGCAAAAACACCACACTCTCCGGTGCGAGGAGAAGGTTCTATAGGCTTGGTAGTAGAACGAAAACGAGCGGGAAAAGGATACACCGACGGACTACTATGGTTTTGCGATAACTGCAACAATAAACTACACGAAGTCTATTTTGAACTCAACGATATTGAAAAAGATTTCTTACCCCACTTTAATACTTTCTACAACTCGAAAGAACTGCGAACCTGCAATAATTGTGGGAAGGTAATGGAAGCAGACGAACGCTTTACAACCGACTCCTGAACATAGCTAGACATAATAAGATCCAGTGAGGACAATTGCTGTCCATATGTTGCTGCATCTTTATTTTCAAGTTTTATCCTTAGCGTACTACCGTTTAGAATATTCGATCTCTTTTCTTCGGAAAGTCCTCGGGTTCAGTTTCAATTTCTTACTAGGATTCTGTACCTTCGCATCCACTTAGACACAATTTAAAAACAAAGAGCAAAATGGCAACAGTAGCAACTTCCTTCGGAATCGAAGAAGCATTACAACAATTAGGCATAGAAGAGGTAAATCAAGGAACTTCCACAGGGTCCAACTGGTTTTCTAATGGCGAAGAAATCGCTTCGCATTCACCGGTAGATGGCGCTTTAATAGGAAAGGTAACCACGACCTCTAAAGAAGATTATGAAAAAGTAATGGAAAGCGCTACCGCTGCGTTTAAAGAGTGGCGTATACTTCCGGCTCCACAACGAGGAGAGGTTGTGCGTCAATTTGGCGAAGAACTAAGACGATTAAAAGAACCGCTTGGTAAATTGGTTTCTTACGAAATGGGTAAAAGTTACCAAGAAGGATTGGGAGAAGTTCAAGAGATGATCGATATCTGCGATTTCGCAGTAGGGCTCTCACGTCAATTGCACGGTTTTACCATGCATTCCGAACGTCCTGGACACCGAATGTACGAACAATATCATCCACTGGGAGTAGTAGGAATTATTTCTGCTTTTAACTTTCCCGTTGCCGTTTGGGCATGGAACACCGCCTTAGCATGGATCTGTGGTGATGTATGTGTATGGAAACCTTCAGAAAAAGCACCCTTGTGTGGCGTGGCTTGTCAAAAAATTGCGGCCAAGGTATTTGCCAATAACGATCTGCCGGAAGGAATCTCTTGCTTGATAAATGGAGACTACAAAGTTGGGGAATATATGACGACCGATACAAGGATCCCACTTATTTCCGCAACCGGTTCAACACGTATGGGTAAGATCGTTGCAAAAACAGTTGGAGAACGTTTGGGTAAATCCTTACTTGAACTTGGCGGAAATAACGCTATTATCGTTACTCCCGATGCCGATATTAAAATGACCGTGATCGGCGCTGTATTTGGCGCAGTTGGTACTTGCGGACAGCGATGTACATCCACACGTCGTTTAATAATTCACGAAAGCATTTACGATAAAGTAAAAAACGCCGTCGTCGATGCGTATAAGCAACTTCGAATTGGAAACCCGTTAGACGAGAACAACCATGTTGGACCTTTGATCGACACCGATGCGGTAGCCATGTATAACAAGGCACTGGAACAAGTGGTTGAAGAAGGAGGGAACATCATTGTAGAAGGTGGCGTTCTTAGTGGTGAAGGCTACGAAAGTGGCTGCTATGTAAAACCGGCCATCGCCGAAGCAGAACCACATTATAAGATCGTACAACACGAAACATTTGCTCCTGTCTTGTACTTGTTGAAATACAGTGGCGATGTAGAAAATGCATTGGAAATTCAGAATGGAGTAAAGCAAGGATTGTCTTCGGCTATTATGACCAACAATTTGCGAGAAGCAGAACGTTTTCTGAGCCATGCCGGTAGTGACTGTGGTATTGCCAATGTAAATATTGGAACCAGTGGTGCAGAAATCGGTGGCGCTTTTGGTGGTGAAAAAGAAACTGGTGGCGGACGTGAAAGTGGAAGTGATGCATGGAAAGTTTACATGCGTCGCCAAACCAATACGATCAATTATACGACCGAGTTGCCGTTAGCGCAAGGAATTAAATTTGATCTGTAAATTTTCAAAATAGAAAAATAAAGGACCGCTTCGCATGAGGCGGTTTTTTTATGCATTTCGCCCATCCTCTTCAGGATATAGCGTATACACGGGATCGCTTTGCCATACTTTTTTGGTGTCGGCATCTATGATCGACAAAGGACCTTTAAAGGCCGCTCCTGTATCGGTATTCCAGACATTGGCGAAATTGGCGGGCTTGTCCTTGCCTATTCGGGTGGTTGGGGTATGTCCTATAAAGATTTCATGGAACAATGTAAACCGTTTTGGATAGGTAGGATCGTCTTTCGATATGTTGGGATCTAAGGCACAAGCGGTTTCCCACAAGGTTCGGTCCCAGTACACAGTGTTCGGGAAATACTCGTGCTCGGGGCCGTGAAGATTGGTAAAGCCGGCATGTACGTACAGTCGGTTGTCGCTGTCGACATAATAATTTCGAAGGTGTTCCAAGAAAGTAATATGCTTTTCTATTTCTGCTTCGGAAAGTTTGGCGTAACTTTTTTGGCTTGAGAGTCCGCCATGATTCAGCCACATAGGATTGTTATTCTTCTCTTTTAAATAGGTGTATAGAAGCTCGTCGTGATTACCGCGTATAAAAATACATTCATAGCTTTCAGAAAAATCCATTAAAAAAGCAATCGTCTCAGCATTTTCACTCCATCCATCTACGTAATCACCCACAAATATAAATCGGTCATTTGAACGCAATTCCATACGTTCTAACACTTGTTGTAAGGCTCGAAGCCCACCGTGTATGTCTCCAACTACTAAAGTTCTCATTGTGCTAATGCTAATAAAATAACGATAATTGAAACGACAACCAAAATCGCCAAGACAAAGAAAAATATCTTCCAAAATGAATAAGGCCGTTGTCCTGAAATAGCGCCGCTTTGCCCATTAACAAAGAAATTATAGCGCTTGCCATTAAATTGATAGGCACTTACATAGACCGGCAACAAAATATGCTTAAAGGTTTCATCGCTTAGCTTCATGCTAATACTACTCACCCGTTGGGTATCGCCGCCAATATCACGCATGGCCCATCGTCTAGCAATTCGCTCAGCTTCTTTATTCGATTCTAAATGTCCTTCTTTTAAAGGGATGGTATATTTTTCGGTTACAAACCCCGCAAGAAAACCACTATCGAAAGGTTGCAATTCTTTGAGGTCCCAACGCGCAATTTTAGCAGGAATGACACCCGACTTTTGCTGCGATGCTTTAATGAGTGTGTCGTCTACGAACCCGCTTACGGTTCCTGAGGCCGGAGTCCATCGTGTTCTACGTTCCTGTCTTGTACGGGTAACCGTTTTCCCGTTAACGGTTGTTGTGTAAGGCACACTTACATAATAATAATCACCTCGCTGTCCGGTATAATTGGCAAATAAGTTGGCATCGAAAGTCCAATAGGGCGCATATAGCCCTTTGGTATACTGTGGATCGAGCGCAGCTTTCTTTAAATTATTAGGAGCAAACCACAATCCGTCAACCCATTTTTTGAAGATTTGGTGTGCTTTCTTTTGATCCATTTTAAACGGCAATACCGCACCGGGAAGTATCCAATCCTCCTTATAGGCATCTTCAATAATAAGAGGCATGCTGCAATACACGCAATGCAGGGATTTGTAATTCTCTTCTACATGTTGATTGGCCCCACAGTTCTTGCAGTGAAGCATAGTGATGGCTTCGCTGTGCGATTGGCTTCCCATTTCGTTGAGATAAGGCTTTAATTCAAGTTCTTTAAAACTTTTTTCTGAAGCCGGGATCTCTTGCGTATAACCGCAATATTCACATTTGAGTTCGGTCGTGCCCGGAGCATACCGAAGCTCTGCGCCACAATTGACGCAGGATTTTTTTAATTCAGATGTTTGGGTGGTAGGTTGTTGCATTGTTTTTTCTGAAAAACGGTTCTATGTCATTCCGAACCCAATTCGCAAAAGCAGCGGTGGGGAAGGAATCTGTTATTGTAAGATTCCTCGGTCATTCTTCCTTCGGAATGACACTAGACTATGCTCCCGGTAATGGTGGTGGCATGCTTCCGCCTAAAAAGGCCTTTAACTCTTCGATCTCTTGAAGCGGTTTCCAATCCTGCATGCCCTGTTTCCAAACGAGGGTGTCTTTGTTAACGGTTCTATTGGCGAAAAGTGCTTTTAATGCTTCAAACGGTACCGGACCTGCCTGTTGCCCATTAGTAGCATAATAATACTGAACAGCAGCAGGCATTGGAGGCGGTGTACCACTGCCGGCTTGAGCTGCCATGGGTTGTTGCCCGCCCATTTGCGGACTCATGGTATTGCCCATTTGTTGTGCGAGGACAAAGCCCATTCCCATGCCCATACCGGCACCCGCGGTTCCACCTTCGTTAGTGGCGGCAGCTTCAATGGCTTTAGCAGTCTTAAATTTTGTCAACTTGTCAAGATCGAGCTTGTCGATACGGCTATACTCAAAGATCTCCTTTTTAAGGTCTTCGGGCATGGACACATTTTCGATAAAGAATTTTTCAAGGGAGATCCCTACACTGTTGAATTCCGGTTGCATGACCTCGCGACAGGTTTCGGAAAGTTCGGTAGTGTTGGCAGCGTAAAGTTCTATAGGTAGGTTGGCCTCGCCCACCGTATCGGTAAAGCGGGTAGCGATCAAACTTTTTAAATGTTCATTGATCTCGAAATTGGTAAAGTTATTGTCGGTCCCAACAATATCGATGATAAATTTCCCCGCATCATTGATCTTAAAAGCATAGGTTCCAAAGGCACGGATCTCGACCAGACCAAAACGCTCATCGTTCAAGGTTATGGGGTTTTTGGTACCCCATTTCTCGTCGGTGAACAAGTGAGTATTTACAAAATAAACCTCGGCCTTGAACGGACTGTCAAATCCGTATTTCCAACCTTTAAGAGTGGTGAGTATGGGCAGGTTCTTAGTGTTGAGTGTATAGGTGCCGGGTGTAAATACATCGGCTAGCTGTCCTTCGTTTATAAAGACGGCCGTTTGTCCTTCACGAACAATGAGTTTGGCGTTGTTCTTAATTTCATTTTGATAGCGTTCAAAGCGATGTACTATGGTATCGTCGGTATAGTCGAGCCACTCGATGATGTCTATAAACTCATGACTCAGTTTTTCCTTTATTGTATCAAAAATTCCCATGTGGTATTGGTTTTAAAAAGTTGAATTCTAAAGATAAGTAAATTTTTAAACGCAAATGTTACGGCTAGCATAAGTTAATTATACTTCACCTTCCGCAAAATTCGCTGGGCGTCTTTAAAAGCTTGGTAGGCAATTTCGCTGTGTTGCTTTAAAAACGGCTTGGTCTCGAACAGTTTTGTTTTTGCTTCGGAAAAATCGTTCAAGTAACAAATGAGGTAGGTAGCAGGTAGATTCCGAAGGTCTTTTTCTTCCGAAGGAATTAAAGGAATGTTCTTCCGAAGTTTTTCTACCAAGGCATTATTGGCGTTGTAAATATGATGTAACGTCTTTTTGTTGAAACGCGGCGGCTCGAAGATCAATTTGGTGTCTATTTGGTGCGAACCGTTCTCTTTAAAAGTGATCACAGTCTCTTCTAAGGGATAATACCGATATTGGTTATTTAAGCCCAAGTGCACGAATTCGGTGATCTTGAATTCACTGTCGTTAAAGGCGATACTCACTTCGTCTAAGGCAGAATAGAACAGACGAACTTGTTCGTTAATCAATTCTATATCCACTCGCGAATAATAGGTGTTGCCTTTTAGGTGTTTGGTGATGCCCGCCCAACACACCACGAATAACTCTTTAAACACCTTGTAATGCGACTCAAGATCGGGGTGGCGGTGATTTATAAAGTCGATCACACCATCCAGGGTTAGCTCAATATTGTTCTTGGCCTTGTTCTCGATGGCCTGTACGATCTCCGAATTCACATCTTCGATCACAATATCGAAATCCTTTGGCATCGATATACTGCCATCGCGTAAAAAAATGGAGCCGCCCCAATACTTCCAAATGTTCTTACGCAGCGAGGTGATCTTTCCATTGGGTCGAATGGTGACCAGACCAACGACCTTATCGGTTGGCAGGTGCGGAAAGGCCACATTCTCATAAATAATGAGCGGGGCATTGGTCAAGTAAGCATTCACGAGGTTTTGGATCTTACTATCGTCGAAAAAATCCACCCCATTAATCTCATTGGTCTCATCCTCGACCCCTATTACGATATACGAGTTGTTCTTCGGGTTGCTATTACTAAGTGCACAGATGTGTTTTAGGAATTTCGCCTTCCCCTCTTTGGTACCTAGATCGATCTTTCGCTTTTTGTCATAGAAACTACTCTCGTCGTTATGAGCGAGCAGGTTCTTTATTAAAAGGCGTTTGTTGATCATGGGGAGGGATTATTATTTATTCTTATTGTTTATTTTCATTCTTAACTTTTATTAGTCGAATTTAAAACCCTTTTTTTTAGAAGTTTTTAGATAATTGATGAACTTGGAAATTTGGTCGATACAACCTTGAGTTTTCTCCGATAATTGATTGTGCTCATCTATTGAAATGTGCTTTCGATCGGCTGCTCGTTGCAATTGTGCTTCTGTTTCGCAGCAGGAACCTCTTGCGTACCCTAAAAAAACAATGAACTCCTTATTGCCACCTCTTCCGAATCCTTCGGCGATATTATCCATAATGGATCCCGAAGACCGATTAATTTGATGACTTAATTCACAATCTGATCCTAATGATGTTTCCTTGATCAAATTCCAAACATCGTTCGCTATTTCCCTTGCAAGAATATATATTTCCATTTGTTGGTATGAGGTATAATTAGCCATTTAAAAAATTAATATGAATAGATATAATTAATAGAAATATGAATAAAAATAACAATAGGCAATAAACAATAGACAATAGCAATAGACAATAATAATAACAATAAGCAATAATAATATGAATAAACAATACTAGTCCAGCTTACGTTTTATTTACAACCGTACTAGACGCTTGATCCAAACACATGACGGTTAGGTCGGCAATATTCACATGGGCAGGTCGTGTAACCGCGAACCAAATTATATCGGCTATATCTTGTGGTTGCAGTGGGGTATATCCTTGGTACACTTTTTCGGCTCTGTCGCTATCTCCTTTAAAGCGCACTTCACTAAACTCGGTTTCAACCAATCCCGGATTAATGGCACCCACTTTTACGCCAGTTCCGTTGAGGTCGAGTCGCATGCCCTCAGTGATCGCATCTACCGCATGTTTACTTGCACAGTACACATTTCCTTTTGGGTACACTTCTTTCCCGGCAGTCGATCCAATATTTATGATGTGGCCGCTACCGCGTTTCACCATTTGCGGCAAGACAGCGTTGCTTACATAGAGCAGTCCTTTTACGTTTATATCTAACATAGCATCCCAGTCTTCTATCGAGCCGTTTTGTATAAGGTCCAGACCATGTGCATTCCCGGCGTTGTTAATAAGGATGTCTATTTCTAAAAAATCGGAAGGAAGTTGCTGCAATAGTTCATTAATACGATGTTTATTCCTCACATCGAAGCGTAGGGTGTGTACTTTAGTTTTTGTTGAAAGCGCTTCGGAAAGTGTATCGAGACGTTCTTGTCTGCGTCCGCAGAGGATCAACCGAACGCCTTGATGTGCAAATAATTGAGCGGTAGCGCGACCAATTCCTGAAGTCGCACCCGTGATCAGAGCCGTTTTTTGTGCCATGGTTTTTGTTTTTAAATGTACTGTTTCTTTAACATTTTTTATAGTTAAGAGGCGGTTAAATGTGATGTTAATCATCGTTAATCCCACTTATTTTTTTCGCTTCCGAAGGTATCTTAGCACTACTAAAATATTTGAATTATGATCTGGAAAATCTCAATATACCTTTTATTCATAGCACTACCAACTTGGGTGGTGACCGAAACGTTTACTATGAATGAAACCGAAGAAACCGAAGAAGTAGTTACAGTAAACAATAATGAAGCACCTACCGACGGTGCCATTTTAGGAAGTGTAATTGCTCCCGATGCCGATATTATTATTCAGGGATCGAATGGAAACGACATTATTACCGGAGAGACCAATGAGTTGGGTGAATTCTTTATCAAAGGATTTGAAGAAGAAGGGTTTTATACCATTACGATCCAAGCCATTAAAGACACCAAAGTCGCTTCGCATACGTTTAAAGAAGTTGAAATTAGAATGGGTGAAGTAACGGCGCTTGGTACCGTAGACCTTTCCGAAGAAGAGAAACAAAAAGACATGATGGGCGAACCATTGCTCACCGTTCAGTAAGAAAATTAAGATTGATAAGAGAAAGCGGAACTTTGAGATAAGGTTCCGCTTTTTATTTTAACCAATTGTTAACAGCATTTTAGGCAATAAATCTACAATTTGCGTGGTTGTTAACACCCTAAGCCTTTAAAAGATAAAATTAGAAGTATGGAACAAACAAATACTGCCTTGGATATTGGCGCATTAAATGAAAAAATTGAAAAGGAAAGTGCTTTTGTAGAAATTCTATCATTAGAAATCAATAAAGTAATTGTAGGCCAAAAACACATGGTCGAACGACTGCTTATCGGACTCCTAGGGCAAGGGCATATATTATTGGAAGGAGTGCCCGGGTTGGCAAAGACCTTAGCTATTAACACCTTGTCTAAAGCAGTTCACGGCTCATTTAGCCGAATTCAATTTACACCCGACCTACTTCCTGCCGATGTTGTAGGAACGCTTATTTACAACATGAAATTGAACGATTTCAGTATTAAGAAAGGACCCATTTTTGCCAATTTCGTATTGGCCGATGAGATCAACCGTGCGCCGGCAAAAGTGCAGTCTGCTTTGCTGGAGGCCATGCAGGAAAAACAAGTAACTATTGGCGAAACGACCTTTACGCTAGAGCGACCGTTCTTAGTAATGGCTACCCAAAACCCTATAGAGCAAGAAGGAACGTATCCCTTGCCCGAAGCACAGGTCGACCGTTTTATGTTAAAAACGGTAATTAAATATCCCCAAATAGCCGAGGAACAATTGATCATGCGTCAAAATTTAAAAGACGGATTTGAAGAAGTGAATCCGGTGGTTACATTAGACCAAATAAAACGAGCGCAAGCGGCTGTTCGTGAGGTCTACATGGATGAAAAGATAGAAAAATACATACTCGATATTATTTTTGCCACACGTACACCCGAGAACTACAAACTGGCAGATCTAAAGCATTTGATCAGTTTTGGTGCTTCTCCACGAGGAAGTATCAACCTGGCGATGGCTGCTAAATGCTATGCGTTTATCAAACGTCGCGGCTATGTGATACCCGAAGATGTTCGTGCTGTTGTGCACGATGTATTGCGTCACCGTATTGGTATTACCTACGAGGCGGAGGCAGAGAACATTACTTCCGAAGACATCATTAACAAGATCGTTAATGTGATCGAAGTCCCTTAATCCGTTACCTCGCGATCAATTTCTTAGCGTGAAATACCATGCTATTTGTCAATTGCGCTGTATTGCTAACTGCCACTGCAAACTGTTTACACAAACAATGGATACCAAAGAACTTCTAAAAAAAGTACGAAAGATAGAGATCAAAACACGTCGTTTGAGCGATCACGTGTTTGGAGGTGAATACCATAGTACCTTTAAAGGGCGAGGCATGACCTTTAGTGAGGTTCGGCAATATCAATTTGGAGATGATGTAAGGAACATCGACTGGAATGTTACCGCACGATATAACGAACCCTTCGTAAAAGTGTTTGAAGAAGAGCGCGAATTGACCATGATGTTGATGGCCGATATAAGCGGTTCTGAGTTCTTCGGAACCGATTCCCAATTTAAGAATGAAATAGTAACCGAAATTGCAGCAACACTCGCGTTTTCGGCACTACAGAACAATGATAAAATAGGTCTCATCCTTTTCTCCGACGAGATCGAATTGTTCATCCCACCCAAAAAAGGAAAATCGCACGTATTGCGAATTATTCGTGAGTTGTTAGAATTTCAACCTTCCAGCAAAAAGACCGATGTAGGGCATGCCCTAAAGTACCTAACCAACGTCATGAAGAAAAAAGCGATCGTTTTTGTGCTTTCCGACTTTATAACCGATGGCTATAAGGATACTTTAAAGATCGTTGCCAATAAACATGATGTCACGGGAATTCGTGTCTACGACCGTCGAGAAGAAGAGATTCCGAATTTAGGGATGGTGCAGATGCAAGATGAGGAAACCGGCGAATTGCTGTTGGTGCATACGGGAGCAAAAGGCGTTCGAGATCAATACCACCGTTATTACAGAGAACGTGTCGATTATTTTGAAGATGCCTTTTTAAAAAGTGGTGCAGGGGCACTTAGTTGTCGAGTTGATGAGAGTTATGTAAAAAAACTATTAGGATATTTTAAACGAAGAGCGTAAAAATGCTAAACAGAAATCGTTGCCATAAAAATTTCGGTTTGCTCCAATTGGGGCTGAAGCATTGTATGGCTATTGTACTATGTCTTTTTGCGGCTTCAAGTGTAGCGCAGGTTAGTTCTTCGGTCGATTCTACTCAAATTAGAATTGGCGAGGAGATTAAATACGCTATAGAAGTACAGGCCGACACTACCGATCTGGTCATTTTTCCCGAAGGTCAAACTTTTTTACCGTTGGAAGTGATCGAGTCGTACAAGATCGACACCACCTACGAGCAAGCAACGTATCGACTCTCAAAAAAATACGGACTCACACAGTTCGATTCGGGAGCTTATACCATTCCGAAGCAAAAGATCTATATTAATGAGACCTTATTCGAAACCGATTCGATATTGGTAGAAGTTCGGGATGTGCCAGTAGACACCACCAAACAAAAAATGTTCGATATAAAACCCGCACTTCAAGTGAAGGAGCCACCTTTCGATTGGTTGCTATTGCTATACTGGCTTGTTCCGGCCGTATTGGTGTTGGGGATTTTGGTCTATATCTTCTTCCGAAGAAAGAAAAGAAAGGAAGCCGAAGAACAACAATTACCGCCTTATGAAGAGGCTATAACTGCACTACATGAATTAGACAATTCTACCTTGCTTAAAGAAAATCGATCTAAAGAGTATTATTCTCAATTGACCGAGATCGTAAAGCGTTATTTAGATCGAGAGATCGATGATACAGCGCAAGAAAGTACTACCGATGAGCTTATCGCAAGATTACAACTGCACAAAGATGCGGGACATTTCGATTTTGATAATGAGACCATTCGGCATCTCGAACAAATCCTAAAAAGAGCCGACCTTGTTAAGTTTGCCAAAATGCAGCAACAGGCGGGGCAGGCTTCGGCCGATCGCAATACCATAGAGGAGATCATAACCGATACGCATGAAGCCGTACCCGAACCTACCGAAGAAGAATTATTGCAAAATGAACGTTATTTGGAATCACTTCGGAAAAAACGCGAACGCGAAAAATGGATCTGGGGAGTAGGCGGCTTGTTCGTACTGGTTATAGCCGCAGCTCTTGTGTATGGAGGTGTTACAGGGTTCGATAATTTAAAGGATAAGCTCTTCGGAAATGAAATGAGAGAACTGGCTGAAGGCAGATGGATAAAAAGTGAATACGGCAACCCGGCAATAATCATAGAAACACCCGAAGTATTGGTTCGTCAAGAAAATCGAGATTCCTTGGGCAATGTAAAACCAACGATCGTACCTACCCAAATATTTGCAATAGGAGAGCGGTTCGACAAACTGTATGTGCGCATACACACCACCGGCTTGCTACAGAATCTAGGTCCTGATATCGATTTGAATATCGTATTGGAAGAGGTGTTGACCGAATTAGAGGCGAACGGTGCCCTGAACATGATCGTAAAACAAGAGCGTTTTGATACCGAAGCAGGTGTGGAAGGAATTAAAGGTTTCGGAACTTTTACCACCGAAGAAGACGACCGGAACTTTGAATATGAGGTGATCGTATTAAAACAACCAACGGCCTTGCATGTAATTACAATTAGTACCGAACAGGGAAATACCTACGGCTCTCAAATTAAGGAAAGAATAACCAACTCCATAGAAGTTGAAATTCCAAAAACACAAAACTGATGTTCGAAAATTTTGAATTTGTGGATCCGCAGTTTTTTTGGTTGTTTTTACTACTGCCATTGGCAATATTTTGGTATGTGTGGAAACGAAATAGGCAAACAGCAGCACTCAAAATTTCAAGCGTAAAGGGATTTAAAACCTCTAAAAACTGGTTGGCACGCCTACGCCCGGCCCTTTTTATTTTACGCTTGTTAGCGCTTTCAGCCTTGATTGTTGCGATGACTCGACCGCGCACGGTAGACGAATCTACTCGAATTAAAACCACTAAGGGAATCGATATCGTCATGGCGATCGACGTGTCTGCAAGTATGTTGGCACGTGACCTTAAACCCAATCGCTTAGAAGCGCTAAAAACAGTGGCAGCACGTTTTATTAACGAGCGTCCCAACGATCGTATCGGATTGGTAGAATACGCCGGAGAAAGTTTTACAAAAACACCGCTAACCAGTGACAAAAGCATTGTGTTATCGTCCTTAAAAGGAATACAGTACAATAATATTATAGAAGGAGGCACGGCCATTGGGATGGGATTGGCCACAGCGGTGAATCGATTAAAAGAAAGTAAAGCCAAAAGCAAGGTAATTATATTGCTTACCGATGGAGTAAATAACAGCGGATTTATAGACCCAAAGATCGCTAGCGAATTGGCGGTAGAATTTGGCATCAAGGTTTACACCATTGGTTTGGGGACCAATGGCATGGCCTTATCACCAATTGGTATTCGACCTGATGGTGGATTTCAATATGGCAATATGCAAGTAGAGATCGACGAAGAATTGTTAAAAGAGATCGCTCAAACAACGGGAGGAACCTATTTTAGGGCCACGAGTACCACACGATTGGTCGAGATCTACGAACAGATAAACGAATTAGAAAAAACAGATATTGAAGAATTTAAGTATACGAATTACGACGAACTATTTCGCCCATGGGTGCTATTTGCACTTGGACTATTAGGGTTGGAACTGTTGTTGCGATATACACTTTTTAGAAGTTTTATATAAAATGTATCAATTAGAAGAACCTATTTATTTTTATGTACTGTTCGCCATTCCGGTGATCGCGGTGCTGTTTCTATTGGTGCAAGTCTGGAAGAAACACACCCAGAAAAAATTTGCCGATGCTACCTTGCTCAAACGATTAAGTCCCAATCGTTCGGTATTCAAATCAGTGTTAAAAGTATTGGTACTGTGCCTTGCGATAGCATGTTTAAGCTTTGGTTTGGTAAACCCAAAAATTGGCACAAAACTGGAAACGGTAAAACGAGAAGGTGTAGATGTGGTCTTTGCCTTAGACGTATCTAAAAGTATGCTTGCCGAAGATATAGCGCCCAATCGATTAGAAAAAGCGCAGCAGTTGGTTACTCAGATCATCAATAATCTGGCGGGTGACCGTGTGGGGATCATTGGGTATGCAGGGAGTGCTTTTCCTCAAGTGCCTATCACTACCGACTTTTCTTCTGCCAAATTGTTCCTTACCAGTATGAATACCGATATGGTTTCATCGCAGGGTACGGCGATAAACGAGGCTATACAAATGGCAGAAACCTATTACGACGATGAGGAACAAGCCAATAGAGTATTGTTTATTGTATCAGATGGTGAGGACCATGAGGGCAATGCCATAGATATTGCTCAGCAAGCTTCAGAAAAAGGAATCCGAATTTACACCATTGGAGTAGGCACAGTACAAGGAGGGCCCATTCCTATTAAGCGAAACGGAATCCTTCAGTATTACAAGAGAGATGAGAACAATGAGCAAGTGATTACACGCTTAGGTGAAGAAACCTTGCGAGAGATCGCTTCCGAAGCAAACGGAGCATATATTGATGGCAGCAATACCGCAGAAGTGGTAGAAAACGTAAAAGCGATATTGGGAGGGATGAATAAAAAGGAATTTGAAGCAAAACAATTTACCGATTTTAAAGATCAATATCAGTGGTTTATTGCCGGGGCATTATTTTTGCTGTTATTAGATGTTTTTCTATTGGAGCGAAAAACGGCTTGGTTAGAAAAATTAAATTTGTTTAATGAGAAAAGAGGATGATATGAACGATATCTTATTATATTTTTCTTCGGAAAGATTTTCAAAAGCATTATTGTTGTTGTGCTCACTTGTAGCATTTACAGGCAACACAGCCTATGCTCAATTAAATGAGGAACAAACTGAAGCCATACAAGAAGCAAATGTGTATTTAAGTGAAGCGACCGCCGCACTCAATCAAGATAAATTCCCTTCGGCAGAGGCCGAATACAGAAAAGCGATCGCTTTGAACCCCGTGGACGAGACGGGGAAGTACAATTTAGGTACCGCGTACTACGGAAAAGAAAAGAATGCTGAAGCTATGAAACGGTTCTTACAAGCTGCCGAAGTAGCCGAAGCCAAACCGCAAAAACACAAGGCATTTCATAATTTAGGAAATACCTTTATGAACGAAAAAAAGTACCAGGAGGCGGTAGAAGCCTATAAAAATGCGCTACGTAATGATCCTACCGACGACGAAACCAGATATAATTTAGCGCTAGCTAAGAAGCTGTTAGAAGAAGAACAGAAGAACGGCGGTGGTGACGACGGTGATAAAGAACAGAATAAGGATAATAAGGACGATAAGCAAGATCAAGACGATCAAGGAAAGGATCAAGAGGGCGATAAAGGAGACGAAAAAGAGAACAAGGACCAAGGCGACCAAAAAGACGAGAATAAAGAAGGAGAAAACAAGAAGGATCAAGGAAAGCCAGAAGACCAAAAAGACGGTAAAGGCGAGGAGAAACCGCAACAACAACAGCCTGTACCTGGAAAATTGTCTCCACAACAGGTAAAGAGCTTGTTAGAAGCTATGAACAATGAAGAGAAAAAAGTTCAGGATAAGATCAATGCACAAAAAACTAAAGGAGCAAAAGTAAAGTCGAATAAAGATTGGTAATGCTATGAAACCGAAAAATTTCATATACATACTATTTTTTCTGCTGTGCTGCGGAAGCCTGCAAGCACAAGTTTCCTTTGTTGCGAAAGTGAGCAAAAAGAAACTTGGGATCAACGAGCGGGTCCGTGTCGATTTTGAGATGAATCAAGATGGCGACAATTTTAATCCGCCAAAATTTGACGGTTTTCGTGTTGTAGGAGGGCCCAACCAAGCCATTAGTAACTCGTATATTAATGGAAAACGGAGCTATTCTAAAACATTCTCTTATTTTTTATCGCCCTTATCTAAAGGGAAGTTAACCATTGGGCAAGCCACCATTGAAATAGAGGGGGATACCTACAAGACCGTCCCTTTAACGGTAGAAGTGACCGAGGCGGTACAAACGCCAACCGATGGTTACAACGCCGAATTCGTAGCCGATGACAATGTGCATTTGGTTGCCGAAGTATCCAATTCGAATCCGTACTTAAATGAAGCCATCACGGTGGTATATAAAATGTACGTTTCCCGTGATGTGAGTATTACCAGTAATTGGCGAGAATTGGAAACACCTAAATTTGCCGATTTCTGGAGTCAGAATATCGATAATCAAGGGAATTTTAAAGTGTATGACGGGACGTATAAAGGCGAAGACTATCGTTATGTCATTTTAAGAACGACCGTATTATATCCGCAAAAGACCGGCGAATTAGAGATCGAACCACTTACGTTAGATGTCCCTATCGATGTACCTACCAAGCGTCGTAATCTCTTCGGAAGGACCTTAATGACACGTGTTAATAAAACGATATCGGCTGGTAAAAGAACCATTACTGTTAAACCCTTGCCGGAAGCCAGCAAACCAATCGGATTCAATGGCGCTGTGGGATCATTTGAGTTTGACGTAGCGACGAATAAAACGACCTTGAATGCGAATGAAGCATTAGAACTACGAGTGAAAGTATCAGGTAATGGGAATCTAAAACTATTCGATCCGCCAAGTTTAAAGCTGCCAAGTTCACTTGAAGTGTACGAGCCCGAACGCACCGAAAACGTACGTACCAACAGATCTGGAATGACCGGTGAAATTTCTGAAGTATATACGGTGGTGCCACAATATAAAGGACAGTACCCTATTCGGCCCATAAGTTTTTCGTATTTCGATCCTGCCACCGAAAGTTACAAGACATTGACTTCCGAAGAGATCGTAATCGATGTAGAAAAGGGACCTTTGACCGCTCAAGCTACCAACGAGAACACCGGTGAAGCGTCCGGTTCGAAACCTGTAACACTTACGCAGGACCAATTCAAGTTTATAAAACTCGACGCTAATCTCGAGCCAATAGCAACTTCGCCATTCTTTAAATCAACCTTATTTTGGTCATTAATTGGCGGCCCATTGTTGCTCATTCCTCTATTTATTCTTGCGGGTAAAAAACGGAAAGAGCGATTGGCCGATGTAGAAGGCAACCGATTGCGAAAAGCCGATAAATTGGCACGCAGATACCTTTCGGAAGCGAAGCGAAATATGAACGATAAAGCGACCTTCTATGAAGCCTTAGAGCGCGCTTTGCACAATTATTTAAAGGCCAAGCTCAATATAGAAACCTCAGAAATGGCGAAAGATCGTATTGCACGATTATTAGAAGAACAAGGCGTTACATCAGTGACGGTAGGCGATTTTCTTTCAATTCTTAAAAGTTGCGAATACGCTCGTTATACGCCGGCTTCAAATGTAGAAATAAAACAAGACTATAATAAGGCCGCAAATGTAATATCGACTATCGATAAACAAATACGGTAAAATTCTTCCGAAGCAATGAAAAAGATTTGGTACATATTTGTTTTATTGTTTGCTGTTAGCAGTAGCGCACAGAACAACGATTTGTTCGAGCGCGGGGTACAGTTCTATAAAAGTGAAAAATATCAAGAAGCTATTACAGCTTGGAGCTCGGTACTCGAAAACGGCAAACACAGTGCTTCTCTTTATTTTAATTTGGGAAACGCGCACTACAAGCTAAATAATATTGGGCCCAGTGTTTTTTATTATGAAAAAGCACTTCAATTAGCCCCCAACGATAACGATATAAAGACCAATTTGGCCTTTGCCGAGAATGCGAGGATCGACGCTATTGAAGCCTTGCCTAAAACAGTATTTGCAAAATGGTATGAACGTGTTTCGGGCGTGTTCACATTTGACGGTTGGGCTGTCGCTGCAGTGGTGTGTGCGATTAGCTTTACACTTTTGTTCCTGCTGTATTACTTCTCGGTTTCAGAACGTAGAAAACGAATGCTGTTTGCCGGTTCTATGTTTTCGGTGATACTTTTTATCTTTGTGTTAGTGCTAGCCTTTAAAACCTATGGCGAACATGTGAACGACACTCCGGCGATAATTTTTGCTGAAAGTACCGAAGTTCGATCGGGGCCTAGTATGGGAGGGGATGTCGCTTTTGTACTGCATGAAGGTACCAAGGTACAAATTATTGATCGTGACGAAGACTGGGTGCGGATCGCATTGGTCGACGGAAAAGACGGTTGGATGCCGGCAGCTGACCTTAAGCAATTGTAGATTTTAATAATTAATTAACAGCATTTACGTAAATGTATGTTATTTTTGAAATTCGCTAAAAACAAGCTGTATTGAGGTTTAAAAGTACTTTTTTCTTATTAATTTTTGTGTCGTTTCTCGTAACACCGTCGGTAGTGTCTTTAATGGATTCTACTAACGATGTCGCTGTTTTTTTCTCGATGAACGAGGAAGAGAATTCAGACAACAATAAGATTGATATTGAAAAGAAAACGATCCACAATAACAAACAGTCCTTAGAGGGTATTTTAGCAAATCTCGCTTCAGAAAAAACCGTTCAGAAACAAGCTGTTGATTGGAATAGCGTGTATCTGGAAATGGTGTCTCCACCCCCTGAACAACGAGCTCTAAAGAGCTAATACAATACATCTAAAAAGTATTTATAACTTTAAGTTGACAGCGCCTATGGCCTTGTCGACGTCTTTATTTATATATAAAATTATCATTATGAAAGCACATACCAAAGAAACACAAGCAAGCATGACTCCGGCAACAGCCTTGCATGAGTTAAAAGAAGGAAACCAAAGATTTCAAAACAATAAGAAAGCCGATCGAGATTTACTCGATCAAGTAAAAGACACCAGTTCTGGTCAGTATCCTTTTGCAACCATACTTAGTTGTATCGATTCTCGTGTGTCTTCAGAATTGATCTTCGATCAAGGAATTGGAGATATTTTTAGTGCTCGTGTGGCAGGAAATTTCGTGAACGAGGATATCCTTGGTAGCATGGAATTTGCCTGTAAACTAGCAGGAACAAAATTAATTGTGGTCCTTGGTCACACTAGTTGTGGTGCAGTAAAAGGGGCTTGCGATGGTGCCGAAATGGGGAATTTAACAGCCTTGTTGTCTAAAATTAAGCCGGCAGTGAATGCAGTAAAAGAACCAAGCGATGCATCTAAACGTAACTCTGGTAATTTAGAGTTCGTAAATAATGTTGCAGAGAAAAATGTACATCTAACAATTGAAGATATACGCAACAGAAGCGAAATCTTAAAAGAAATGGAAGCCAATGGAGAGATCAAGATCATTGGAGGAATGTACGATATTAACGATGGTTCAGTACAGTTTTACGAATCTTAAATTTATAACACATGTTTAAAGGATTATTTACAAATTTAAGAGGAAATCTCTTTGGAGGAATTACTGCAGGTATTGTGGCTTTGCCACTAGCACTTGCGTTTGGAGTTCAGTCGGGTCTTGGACCTGATGCAGGACTCTACGGTGCAATCTTTATTGGATTCTTCGCAGCTTTATTTGGAGGAACCAATACACAGATCTCAGGGCCAACAGCACCTATGACCGCTGTTTCTATGGTGATTATTGCAGGAATTATTGCCGCTAACGATGGAAACGTCGAACAGGCACTGCCTTATATCTTATTAGTGTTCTTACTAGCCGGACTTATGCAGATCGTATTAGGTCTTGTGGGCGTTGGAAAATACATAAAGTATATTCCGTATCCCGTGGTATCCGGATTTATGACGGCGATTGGTGTAATTATCTTGATCACACAGATCTTACCAATGTTAGGATACTATACACAAGATGATCAAGAATTTATCGATCAATACACGCCAATGGCAGAAGAAGTACTGCTCGATAAGATATTAAAAGAAGAAGCAGGAGAAGGTATTTTGGTGCTGGAGGATTTTAGAGAAACAATAACTCGAGCGGAAAGAATAAATGACGAAGATATTCAGAACGAAGCTATAGTGTTGGCAAAATCGGCAAGTTCGGGAGTATTAGGCGCAATTAAAACGTTACCACGTGCCCTGCAGAATATCAATTGGCTCGAATTTATCTTGGCACTAGCAACCATATTTATTATTTATGGGTTTAAGCGAATCACTACCGCAATTCCAAGTACATTGGTAGCGTTAATTGTCGTGTCTGGAGTCGCTTATTTTGCCAATCTAGGATATCGACCTATAGAGCAAATACCGGAAGGGTTACCATTGCCAAATTTTGAAATGTTTACAAGTTTCAGTTTTGATGTGATTTCACCGTATGTGTTTACCGCATTAACCTTGGCGTTCTTAGGAGCGATCGACTCCTTACTTACTTCGGTGGTAGCCGATAACATGACCAAGACCAAGCATAAACCAAACAGAGAATTGGTAGGACAAGGAATTGGTAACAGTATCGCTGCATTTTTTGGTGGTATACCTGGTGCCGGAGCAACCATTCGTACCGTTGTAAACATTAACAGTGGTGGTACAACTCGTCTTTCGGGTATGATCGCCGCATTATTACTCTTAGTGGTCTTATTAGCCTTAGGTCCTGTCGCATCACAAATACCCGCAGCCGTATTGGCCGGTATTTTAATTACCGTAGGTATAGGAGTGATGGACTACAAAGGATTAAAAGCAATACCTAATATGCCGAAGAGTGAAATTGCCGTTATGATGGTAGTATTGCTACTAGCGGTGTTCTGGAATCTTGTATATGCTGTAGGTATCGGACTAGTAATGGCATCGTTGATCTTTATGAAGAAGATTGGAGATGTTACCGCAGCACGTGCTAAAGTGGTTCCACTTGGAGTTGCAGACGAACTGGGATTACCTTGGAATGACGAGAACAATCTTCCGGAGAGACTAAAAGAAGAAGTGTTCATTAAGCGTTTGGAAGGTCCTCTTTTCTTCGGAAACACATCCGATTTCCAAGAATTGGCTGGTGCGATTCCACCAACGGCAACGCATGTTATAATTAGATTGGGTAAAGTGCCATACATGGATCAATCTGGATTGTATGCAATGGAAGAGATCTTATTGCGATTAAGTCGTAAAAACATAAAGATCCTTTTTGTAAATCTGCAACAACAACCAAGAGTAATGATGGAGGGCATCGATATTGTCCCCGATCTGGTTCCTGAAGAACAAATCTTCGGCTCTTTTCCGGAGGTAATGAAATATATTAGAACTAACGTTAAAGACGTTGTTTAAATTAAAATCAAAGCCCGCAGCAATGCGGGCTTTTTTTATGCTTGCGTAGTATCACTTTCTCTAATTGGTACTTCTTCTTCTACTTCATTTTCTTCATCTTCACTTCGGAAAGTCTCTACTTCCTCAAGGATGAACGGAATCACCAATGGTGCTAAAGAAGCAATTGGAGCATATAATATAGAATTAGCTTTCTTTTCTTCGGAAATTACATACCCGCTAATAGATGTGGATGCATTCAGAAACATAAATAACACACTTATCATAAAGGCATATTTTACCAGATTGAATACACCACCCAACAGTTTATTAAAAATTCCTAATGCCGCAAAATCCAACATTTTTGTTAGTAATTTTCCTGCCAAGGACACTAATGAAACGATGGCGAAAAAAGTAACCGCGAAAGCCACCAAATTTGTGAGTTGTTCGCTCCAATCGAACCAACTGGATATATAATCGGCAGCAAAATCTGAAAAGTAGACGGCACCATACACACCTACTACGATACCCACTAAAGAGGCCAAGGCGACGAACAGTCCTTTTTTAAACCCTACATAGAAACCTAGTAAGAGGATAATTCCTAAAACGATATCGATTGCGTTCAATGGTGTCAATTTATCGTAAAGATACTATTTCCGTCGAAATGCCGGTCTCAGCACCTTATGATTGTCCTAAAACACCGTATCTTTGCACTTCAATTATGGCAAGAGATGAACTTTTAAAAGCGCGATGGGAAGCAGTAGTAGAACTACTCAGCAACCAATTTGCCGATGGCGAAACCCTAGATTTGGATGCGATCATCTATTTGGTGGGGCTCCAAGAATTAGGACAGTTGCATCGAAAATTTAAAAAAGACGAAAAGATCAACCTAATGCATATTGCTATCTGTAGGTTGTTGGAGCCTTTTGGATATTATGAATTCGATTATTTTGATGAACAAGGTTGGCCTCATTATAAGATCGTTGAACAACTACCACCGCTAAAAGCAGGAGAACAAAGTGTTTTAATGAAAGAGGCTATCGTTCAGTATTTTCTGGAAAAAGAGGTGATAGTGTAGCAAATAAAATACGTAATTTTGCAGCTTTGAAGAATTGTAAGCGATGATAGAGACGATTAAAAAACATATTGAAGAAGTAGAATCCTTTTCAGCAACTACCAAAGAAGAGGTAGAATCCTTCCGAATTAAATACTTAGGAAAGAAGGGTTTGCTAAATGAATTTTTTGCAGCTTTTAAGGAGGTGCCTAACGATCAGAAAAAGGAGTTTGGTCAAGCGGTTAATACGTTAAAGAACACAGCCCAAAATAAAGTTACGAGCTTAAAGAATACGCTGGAAGCTTCCGAAGAGATAAAGGGTAATTACGGCGATTTGTCGAGACCTGGCGAACCCATCGAACTCGGGTCGAGACATCCTATCTCCATTGTAAAAAATAGGATTATCGAAATATTTTCACGTATTGGATTTAATGTTTCTGAAGGTCCCGAGATCGAAGATGATTGGCATAATTTTACAGCACTTAACTTACCGGAATATCACCCGGCTCGAGACATGCAAGACACATTTTTTATCCAAACAGATCCTGATGTGTTATTGCGTACGCATACCTCTACAGTTCAAGTGCGATATATGGAAAACAACAAGCCACCAATTCGCACGATCTCTCCCGGACGCGTGTATCGTAACGAGGCGATATCTGCAAGGTCGCACTGTTTCTTTCATCAAGTAGAAGGGCTGTACGTGGACAAGGGCGTTAGTTTTGCCGACCTCAAACAAACACTTCAATATTTTACGACAGAGATGTTCGGCAAATCCAAAATCCGTCTTAGACCTTCTTATTTTCCTTTTACCGAGCCAAGTGCTGAGGTGGATGTATATTGGGGACTAGAAACAGAAACCGACTACAAGATGACAAAAGGAACGGGTTGGTTAGAAATTATGGGTACCGGAATGGTCGATCCCAATGTGTTGAAAAACTGTGGTATCGATCCTGAAGTATATTCTGGTTTTGCCTTCGGAATGGGAATTGACCGTATTGCTCTACTACTACATCAAATCCCGGACATAAGAATGTTTAGTGAAAACGATATTCGTTTTTTAGAACAATTTAAGGACGCCTACTAAATTCAATTCTTTTATGAAGAAGGATATTAATTTTCACATTGCTGAAAAGGTGCAGATCGTGGCCGTAAAGGAATGGGATAAGGAGTTTTCTGCGCAACAATGGAATGTATATCTTGTCAACAATCGAAACGAGCCTATCGAAATGGTGTTGGTGCTGTCACGAGGAACAACTGCCCACAAGAAAACTGCGACTTTACGTCATGGGCTAGGTGATATCGCAGCGCATTCAGCTGCAAAAGTCGAAATGATCATCGATGAAGTACTTAGTTTTACCAATGAATATTTGGTAACATTTTTTTCTGAAAACAAGCTGTATGAGAAAAGTTTTGTTTTTCCAGCCAACCGTATTAACGAATCGAATACCATCGAAGTAGAGGTCCTTCAATTGAATGGGGTATTGGCCGAATAATTCAAAGAGTTTCTAAAAATTAAAAAACCCCCTTGACACTGTCAAGGGGGTTTTCTTTTGGTTGGTTATTATTCGAGTTTTACTCGATGATCAAACGTTTTACAACGCTTGCGTCTTGACTGGTTATTTGAACCATGTACACTCCTGATGCCAATGCAGACACATCGATACTACGCTCTCCTTGCATGTTGCTAAGGTCGGTAGTACTAATGAGCTTACCATTTACATCATAGATCACAGCGCTGTCTAATAGCACATTCGAGCTGTTGGCGATCGTCACTTGGTTTGTAGCCGGATTCGGATACATCACAATGGCAGTGTTAAGTGCATTGTCTTCTACACCAAGGATACTCTCTACGGTAAGTTCGAACGTACAGGTAGCTAAGTTACCATACTCGTCTTCTGCTGTTAGGGTCACTGTATAAGTACCATCTCCTATCAAGTCTCCTGCAGCAGGATCTTGAGTAGTAAGTACCACAGGATCGGTACAGTTGTCTGTAGCCGTTGCTTCCCCTGTAGCGAAGTAATCTGGCACTTCATAGAACAAGTTTCCTTCTCCTGGATCAACTGTTTGGTCTGCCGGACAGGTAAGTACCGGAGCCAAGTTGTCTACCACAGTGATCATAGAAGTACAAGCTGCAATGTTTCCACTGGCATCACTTGCAAAGACCATGGCCGTGATAGGTG
>NZ_QOLC01000115.1 GCF_003333325.1 Candidatus Ulvibacter alkanivorans
ATTGTAACGGTCTTTTTTTATTTAATTAACGAATATTTATGTATTTTATCGATAAAAAGTTGTATTTAATCGATAAAATGCTATTTTTGAAGATTAACTTTTAGTTTTTACGCCCTCAACTTCATATGCTTATGAGAAATTATATACTCTGCCTATTGGTGCTGTCATGTTTTTCTATGACTGCGCAGCAACTTCAGAAAGTTCGTAACCTTCCGCAGCAACGAACCGATACGACTAAATATGCTACTGCCATCAATGCGATCATCGCGAGTTATGATCAAAATAAGCTGTCACAGCAGTTTCAAGAAGCTTCAGAAAAAGAACTTTTAAATAAAGAAATAGCAAGATCCTATGCTTTATTGCATAACATTCCATTAAAAAAGTACAATGAGGACGGCTCGTTTTCCGAATTACAAAAAATTACTACCAATGGGATACCCATCTATTATGAAGTTCACAATGTGGATGCTGCAATTTCTACACGTGCCAACTATCTAAATACAGGTGGTGGTTTAGGCCTTACCGTAGATGGAGACGATATGACAGCTCACGTATGGGATGGAGGACCCACACGGCCAACACATCAAGAGTTTGATGGTGCCGGAGGGAACAATCGTGTGGCTATCAACGATGGTGTCTTTGGGCTAAATGGCAACAGTTTTCACGCACAGCACGTTACGGGGACCATCGTGGCATCCGGGTTTATAGGTGCAGCCAAGGGAATGGCCTGGCAAGGTAATGCCCTAACACACGATTGGAACAATGACCTGTCGGAGGCCACTAATGAAGCCTCGAATGGAATGCTATTGTCTAATCACTCGTACGGATATCAAGCTCCTAGCATCCCTAATAGTTGGTTCGGTCAATACGGAAGTGATGCAAGGGACTGGGACGCCTTAATGTATAGCGCCCCGTACTACCTGCAAATAAAGTCGGCCGGTAACGACGGTAACGATAACACTTCCAACGCTTCACCATTAGACGGGCAGAGTGGGTACGATAAATTAAATGGAGATGCGTGTGCTAAGAATAATTTAGTGATTGCGAATGCTCAAGATGCTAGTATCAATCCGGATGGTAGCTTGAATTCGGTTACTAAGAACTCGAGTAGTAGCGAAGGTCCAACTGATGATTACAGAATTAAACCCGACATTGCAGGAAATGGGACGGGACTGTATTCTACATACGATAATTCAGATAGTGCTTATAATTCTATTTCAGGAACATCTATGGCTGCGCCTAATGTTACAGGTACGCTATTGTTGCTACAAGAGCATTATAACAATGTGAATAGTGTATTTATGAAAGCAGCCACTTTAAAAGGACTTGCTTTACACACAGCAGATGATGCCGGTACTTCCGGTCCAGATGCTCATTTTGGATGGGGCCTATTAAATGCAAAGAAAGCAGCGGAAGCTATCACAGATGCAGCTGCTAATTCGGCAATCATTTCAGAATTAACCTTAAATCAAGGACAAACCTACCAGATCACAATCCAATCAGACGGGGTAAGTCCGTTGTTGGCATCCATCTCATGGACCGATCCGGCTGGGACCGTAAACAATGGCACCAACAGTAACACACCCGCATTGGTCAACGATTTGGACGTCCGATTAAACAATGGGACAACATATACTCCTTGGCGCCTTACCGGAGTGACCACAAATGGAACCGGTGATAATGACGTGGACCCGTACGAGCGAATTGATATTACAAGTGGAGCGACCGGACAATATGTATTAACGGTTACTCATAAGGGATCCCTTTCAGGAGGGTCACAAGATTTCTCTTTGATCGTTACAGGCGGTGTGATCGCTGCGGCAACTCCTGAAATTTCCTTCGGAACCACTACGGCACAAACTACAGAAGGAAGCGATTGTAGCTACACCGATATTAACATACCTGTGAATATTGGTCAGGCTCCTTCGGCTAATGCCGATGTTAATTTTACGGTAGCCGGTGGCACAGCTTTAGATGGGATTGATGCAGAACTTTTAACCCCTCAACTTACTTTTCCGACGGGATCGGTGGCACCCCAAAACATTATAATTCGAGTGTATGAGGATGGTTTTATCGAGAGTGACGAGACCTTTGTTGTAGATTTTACAGTAAATGCAAATGGCGGTGATGCCACCGCAAATACCAATGCGGACTCAGTTACAGTGACAATTACCGACGATGATAGCGCTCCTCCGGTCTCCGATACCTATACGTTGTCTTCATACGATATGGAGGACACAACAGGTTGGCAAGGAATTGATGCCGATGGTGACGGTAATGCTTGGATATTGGTTTCAGGCTTGTCATATACAGGAATAGAGGGGACGTTTTTCGCTTCGGAAACCGATCTAACCATATTAACGCCTACCGCCAACCCACCTAATGCAAATCCGAATAATTACGTAATTAGTCCGATACAATCCATCCCTGCGTCTACTACCAATGTTTCATTTAGCTTTGGGATTGGAGGCTATCAAAACTCGGAGTACTATGCTGCCTATTGGACCACAGATATCAGCAATGAAGCTGCAATAACAAGTGGTATTTTATTATCACAAGGAAACACCCCAAATGGAGCCGGTGCTATTATTACGGTAAATGAGTCTTCTATTGCCGGACAAGATGGCTATTTTGTGGTAAGGCATCACAATTCCGATAGCAACAATGGCTTGTTATTGTTCGATACGTTAACAATCGATCTTACCGTCGATACTTCTGTACAAACGGCGACTAATATTGCTACAAGTGATGAAACCAACCTGCCTACTTCAGGAAGTATGTTTATGACCGATAGTTCCAGTGGAGCACTAATGGCGGAGATTGACAACAACACTATTCACGACTATGGTTGTGTCGAAGTCTATGTTTCACGTGCCGGCACGGGAGCCCAAGCCTATAATGGCAGCACTTCACCTAATCTTGTCATGGATAAGGTCTTTACAGTAAACAGAGACAATCTTGCTACTACCGGTGATGTTACAATTACATTTTATTTCACTGAAGCTGAAGTTTCAGGATGGGAGACGGCCACCTCACTTAATCGAACTGCGTTAGTTGCCGCAAGGGAAGATGGCGGGTTTTTAGCTGAAACATCCAATCTAACGATTGGCTCCTTTGGGGCGCATGTAACTTTGACCGCTACCTTCACCGAATTAAGCGATACCTTTTACTTTGGCCCGTCATCTGCATTTATTGCATGTCCCGGCGTGGCCAAGATATGGAATGGTGTAAGTTGGTTGCCACCCGGAGATCCAACTTCGCTAGATGCAGTCACGATAGATGGCGATCTTACGTTAGCTGCAAATGATCTTGAAGCTTGTACGCTAAGCATCAATGCCGGGAATACCGTAACCGTTACGGCCGATCAATATCTACGTGTAAATGGAGATATAACGGTAGACGGAAGCCTAATAGTAGAGCATCAAGGGAGTGTTGTACAAGTTGACCCTTCGGCAACTGTAACCAAAAATGCAGGAGGGGTGATAAATGTTGAAGTAACGACTCCGGTGTTAAGCCCAAGAGATTTTATGTTAATGGGAACGCCAATGTCTGCCGAAACTAGAGAAGGTGTTTATACCGATGCATTCTTGGTATTAGATTTTACTCCTCAAAACTTTATTCCACATCCGTTGGTGCCTGCAGGAGGTACGAATTTTGCCGATGATGACGGAGATTTCTACAATGAATATTCAGGAGGACTAACCGTGGGGGAAGGTTATTTGGTTCGTCCGCAAACCGGATATTCGCATCCAACTACCGAGTCATTCAATATGACCTATACCTTAGGCACCTTAAATAATGGGAACATATCGCATCCAGCGATCTTTAATAATATAACCGACAACCCTGACGGAACTCCGAATATTTTTGGAAACCCATATCCGTCGGCCATATCTGCTAACGACTTTATCAATGGAAACCCACTAATAAACGAAGTGTATTTCTGGGAGCATCTAACGCCACCAAGTAGTTCCTTTCCGGGTGCAAATCCTACTATGAATTTTAGCATGGACGATCTTTCTATGTATAATTTATCGGGAGGAACATCGGCAGCTAATGATCCTGGAACTAGTACAGAGCCAAATGGTGTCATTTCAACTGCTCAAGGCTTTGCTGTCAAGGTGTTCTCTGGAGGCAATGTAAATTTCACAAATAGCATGCGCCTAACTACCGGAAATACAACCTTACGACAAAGCGCTAATAATGACTTGATCGATAAGATCTGGCTCAAGTTGGCAAATACTACCTACGAATTAGGTAGTAATACGCTCATCGCATTTAACCCATTGGCAACACCGGATATTGATTCTGGATATGACAGTGAACGAATCTCTACCAATATTGGTCTATACTCGTTGCTAGAAGTTGGTGAAAACGAATTAGGCATACAAACTCGTGAGCAATTTGAAGACGGTATGAAAATACGACTTGGCTTTTCTACTCAAATCGCTGCGGAAGAACAGTACACTATTTCGTTGTCCGATTTGGAAGGAATTGCCATAAGTGAAGCAACTGTATATCTTATCGATACCTACGAAAATGTGATCACTAATTTGACTATGGAACCTTATAGCTTCCGAAGCAATAAAGGCGTATTTAATAATCGATTTGTACTTCAGTTTAAAAGTGATGACATTTTAAATAATCAGGAAGCAGCCTTGGAAATGATCTCTGTATTTCCAAATCCGACAAAAGATCGGGTGCATGTGGTGTCACCTCAAATTCAAATTGATCGAATTGAAGTATTGGACATGCAGGGTAGAACAATTCAGCAGTTAGATACTTCCAATCAATCAACGCATGAATTAGACCTTTCAGCATTGCGATCTGCAATTTATTTCGTTACTATTTCTACCAAAGAAGGAAGTGTAACGAAGAAGCTTATTAAAGAGTAAACACTAACGTATAATTCTCTAATTTCGCCCTCAAGCAGTTGAGGGCTTTTTTTGCTATATTTCTTAAAAACACTTTCTCGTGTTTGAATATACATGGGGTTCGATTGAAGCGAGTGGCTAAAAATGATTAATTTTGCCGATGAAAACGCTACAGTAATTTTATAACTATGGCAGTAAAGCTTACACAACAGGAACTCCATAATCTTGCGATGAATATTGTTGGCAAGGATCTGGAAGAAAATGGATTCGAATTTTTAGGGGTTAACTCAAAATTAAAACGCGACCCGCAATTCGTAGCACTTAAAGATAAAGATCTGCATTTTGTAATTGTAAGGGCTATCTCGTATCCCGATGATGCGAATACCTACGATGCAGAATTTATGCAAAAGATCAAAAAGCACGCCGATTCGTTTGAAGCCAAAACCTATTATGCAGGTGTTGGATTAGGTCACGGCACCGATTACGCTTTGCCCGTAATTAAGGACGAAGCCTATACCATGGTGTATAACGGACTGCAACAAATAGAATAGTATGACACGTGTTTTTTATTTTCTAATCTTCTTAATGGTAAGTGTCGCTTGCGTCGAAAAAACGCCACAGCCTAAGGTGCAACAAGGCAATGCGTTTGGAACGACCTACACCATTCAGTTTTATTCGGAAAGGAATGTTGATATGTCAAGAGGGGTCGATTCGGTGATTAACCAAATCAACCAATCGGTGAGCACTTATATGCCAACCAGCGATATTTCTAAGATCAACAAAGGCGACTCCACTATTGTAGTCGATGATATCTTTAAGGAGGTGTATGTTATTTCTGAAAAGGTATATAAGGAGTCCAGTGGATACTTCGACCCGACTATCGGAGTGCTTCGGAATGCATACGGATTTGGTGATGTAAAGCCATTAGAACGAATCGATAGCCCAGTATTAGATTCTTTAATGCGTTATGTTGGATTTCAGAAGGTGTCAATCACTTCCGAAGGAACCGTTAAAAAAGAACATCCCGAGATCTATTTCGATTTTAATGCTGTGGCCAAAGGATATGGAATTGATAGAATAGGTGCCTATCTCGAAGCTGAAGGTATCGAGAACTTCCTAATAGAACTAGGGGGAGAGTTATTAGCAAAAGGACAAAATATTGCCAAGAACAAGCCTTGGGTGGTAGGAATTGAAGCAGTTGATTCTGCATTGGATAATCGAAATTATGAAGCGACCGTGCCGTTGGTAGATCGAGCTATGGCATCTTCCGGGAACTACCGAAAATTTAGGATCGACTCCATCACCGGAAAACGATTTGTACATACCATAAATCCGTTAACAGGCTCTGCCGAAAAAAGTGATGTGACGAGTGCGACCATTCTTGCTCCAACCTGTGCATTAGCCGATGCATATGCCACCGCTTGCATGGCCTTGGGGTTAGAAAAATCAAAAGTATTATTGGCGTCGCTCCCCAATGTAGAAGCCTACCTTACCTATCAAGATGGTGAGCAATCAAGGGTGTATCAAACACCGGGAATGGCTGCGATCATGAAAACCAATTAAGATCATTTCTGTATTGGTTTTTTACAAACAGGCAAAAGCTCACCTTTTGCCAGACGATAGGTATTGATCTCTTCTTCGGAAAGGGTTGCGGTATAGTCTACGGCATTTACTTCAAATCCAACCGATCTTAGCTTGTCAAAGTAGTCCATTCCATACACACGTACATGGTCGTATTGTCCAAAGATGGCTGCCCGTTCTTTGGGATCGGTAATGCTATCGTCCTCGAATGTATGTTCTCTATCGGCCGCGTACGGCACTTGTAATATTGCCGTTCCTCCGGGTGCCAATACCCTGTAGAGTTCCTTCATCGCTTTGGTGTCGTCTGGGATATGCTCTAACACATGGTTGCAAAAGATAAAATCGTAGCTATTATCTGAAAAGGGGAGCGCGCAAATATCGGCTTTTACTTCTGCCAAAGGAGAGTTTAGATCGGTGGTGGTATATTTTATATGCTTCAGTTTTTTAAATCGATAGTAGAAGGCTTGTTCGGGTGCAAAGTGAAGTACCTTGTGTTCTTCTGAAAAAAAATTGGTTTCATTCTTCAGAAATAACCATAACAATCGATGTCGTTCTAACGATAAGGTGCTTGGCGATAATACGTTTTCCCGCACTTTTTCGTAGCCGTAGGGTAAAAATTTTCTAAAGGATCTTCCGTCTATAGGATCGGTATAAGTTTCACCACGCAAAAAGAAAGCTACCAAAGGGCGTACTAAAAAACTAAGTCGGATAAGAATGGTCCTTGGAAATAGATTCAGAAAGAATTTAAAGAATTTTTGCATGATGCCTTGTTTTAAAGCACCAACGCTTTTTCACGAAATTCATTTTCTTCATCACTTTCAATACCCAGCGCTTCATATACATAAGCGAAGGTTGAAAGTAATTCGGGCTTTCCGTTTATTAATGCAACATTGTGTTCAAAATGTGCCGAAGGTTTTTTGTCTTGGGTGACTATGGTCCAGCCATCGTTCAACTGACTGATTCGTCGAGTACCCATATTGATCATGGGTTCGATCGCAACCGTCATTCCTTCCACAAATTTTTTGCCTCTGCCACGACGGCCATAATTGGGCATCTCGGGATCTTCGTGCATTTTTCTACCTAGACCGTGTCCTACCAATTCACGGACCACTCCGTAGCCATGTGCCTCACAATATTTTTGAATGGCAAAACCAACATCTCCAACGCGATTATTGGCTTTAAATTCACGAATTCCAACATAGAGAGATTCTTTGGTCACTTGCAGCAACTTCTTGGTTTCTGCCGCCACTTCACCAACTTCGAACGTATAGGCATGGTCTCCATAAAATCCATGTTTTATCGCACCACAATCGATCGCAACAATATCGCCTTCTTCCAATGGTTTGTCGGTAGGTAATCCGTGGACAACTGCTTCATTTACGCTGGTGAGTAAGGTAGAAGGGCAATCGTATAAGCCTAAGAAACCCGGTATCGCATCTTGATCTCGTATATAGGCCTCGGCCATATCGTTGAGTTGTTGAGTGGTAACACCCGGCTTAACTTTGGTCGCCAGCATCCCTAAGGTTTTAGAAACCACTAAAGCGGCTTCTCTCATCAATTCAATTTCTTCTCTAGTTTTAGGTATGATCATGATGCATAATTAAAATGAAAACCAACCTTTTTTCTTTTTAGGTTGTGGGGTAGTGGGAGTACGCTCTCCGGTTAACAGTTGGTATATTTCTCCCCAACCCATGAGCCCGCCAATATTGCGGTCGTCTATAAAATAATCGGCATTTATTTTTCGACTATGACTAGGATCAAATTCTTCTTCGGGAAAACTCTTGTTAACAGCATAGAACACCACACCGTTATCTTTACAAAATTGTACGGCCTCATCTAAAGCTCTACCTTTTCTATACGTCCAAAGGATCAATCGATGTCCCTGCGACTGCAATTTTTTCATGGTATCGAAGGCAAATATGATCGGTTTCCCAATTTTGGGATATTCGTCTTCTACGATGGTACCGTCGAAATCGATCGCAATGTTATAGGTTTCAGTCATAATAGTGGGCAAAATTACAAAGAAAACTCTCGATTGGAAAGTTTTAAATTAAAGACTTACCGGTCATTTCTTTTGGTGGTTCAATTCCCATTAATTGCAATACAGTAGGCGCGATATCTCCCAAGACGCCGCTTTTTACTTCGGAAAGGTCATTGTCTACGACTATGATAGGGACCGGATTTGTTGTGTGAGCCGTATTTGGGGACCCGTCGGGATTTCGCATGGTTTCACTGTTGCCATGATCGGCTATGATAATAGTAGTATAGTCGTTCTCTAAAGCCGTTTGCACGATGTTCTTGGTGCATTTATCCACCGTTTCACACGCGGCAACAGCTGCTTCAAATACGCCTGTATGTCCAACCATATCCGGGTTGGCAAAATTTAAGCAAATGAAATCTGCCGATTTGTTTTCCAATTCGGGAATGATCTTGTCTCGTATCTCATAAGCACTCATTTCGGGCTTAAGGTCGTAAGTGGCAACTTTTGGTGACGGACATAAAATACGACGCTCACCGGTAAATGGAATTTCACGCCCTCCGGAAAAGAAGAACGTTACGTGAGGGTATTTTTCAGTTTCAGCAATTCGAATTTGTGTTCTATTATGTTGTTCCAACACCTCACCTAAGGTCATCTTTATGTTTTCTTTGCTGTAGACTACACGAATTCCCTTAAATGCATCATCATAATTAGTGAGTGTCACAAAATGCAAGGGCATTGTTTTCATACCAAAGCCTTCATAATCTTGCTGCGTGAGTACTTCGGTAAGTTGTCGTCCGCGATCGGTACGAAAATTAAAGAAAATGACTACATCCTCAGCTTCAATCGTTGTTAATGGTTTGTCATTTTCGGCATATACGATAGGCTCTAAAAACTCATCGGTAATACCGTTTTCGTAACTGCTGCGAATGGCTTGGACAATGTTCGTAGTTTGCTCTCCTTTTCCGAAGCGCAAAAGATCGTACGCCTTTTTTACCCGCTCCCATCTTTTGTCACGATCCATCGCATAATACCTGCCAATTACAGAGGCTAGCTTTGCCGAAGTTTGACTAAGTGTTTTTTGCAACTCTTCAATAAAACCTGCTCCAGATCTTGGATCGACATCACGACCATCGGTGAAGGCGTGAACGTAGACATTGCCTACTTTTTTCTCTGCTGCCGCTTTAAGTAGGCCTTTTAGATGATCTATGTGTGAATGCACACCACCATTAGAGACCAAGCCAATAAAATGAACGTTTTTATTATTCGCTTTGGCATAGTCGAAAGCTTCGGTTAAAGTGGACTCCTGCAGCAAGGTGTTGTTTTTTACTGCCATGTTGATCTTTGCTAGATCTTGATACACGATGCGTCCTGCGCCTAGATTCATATGCCCAACTTCACTGTTACCCATTTGGCCATCAGGCAAACCTACATTCATACCATGCGTGAGAAGTTGTGCGTTGGGATAAGCGGAATTCAGTGAATCGATAAACGGTGTTTTGGCTTGCGAAATCGCCGAAACTGAAGGATCTTGTGTAATTCCCCAGCCGTCGAGTATTAGTAAAAGGACCTTTTTGTTCATGGTACAAAGATAATGACAAAATCCTGCTTAGTGTAGCAATATGGCCGAAATGACCACTTGTTTAGCCGCCATATTTTTGAATAGATTCTTCGATCTTTTGTATCCTATTGTCCGGATCGGGATGTGTGCTTTTAAATTCTGGCGCGCGATTGGGCCCCGAAGCAGCTTTTAATATTTCCATGACGCGTATCATTTCACGTGGCTCATATCCGGCCTTGATCATAAAACGTACACCCAGATCGTCACTTTCCAGTTCGTCCTCACGACCGTTGCCTAACAATACATTTTGACCAATCCCGGCTACTAAACCGCCCGCATCGGCACCCACAGAAGCTCCGGTAGAAATAGTTTTCCAAAATTCGCTATTGGCAATTCGTTCTGCCGAATGTCGCCCTAAGACATGACCAATTTCATGCCCGAGCACTCCAGCTAGTTGGTCTTCGTTCTCCAGCTGAGAATACAATGCATAGGTGATGAATATTTGTCCGCCAGGCAACGCAAACGCATTTACGGTATTCGAATCGGCCAGTAAATGAAACTCGTATTGGTATGGAGTGTCGCGTGCAACACTATTTTGAACCAATTTGTTGCCTACCAAGTCGACCAATGCTTGTGCATTTTGGTCCGGATACATACCGCCATATTCGGCAGCCATTTGAGGCGCACTTTGTAATCCGATCCTAATTTCCTCTTCGGTAGACAAAGAGATCGCTTGGTCTTTACCGGTATACGGATTTTCTTCGGTATTTGCACATTTCTTAAAGAACGCAAACGCCACGATCGCTAAACCAATCAAAATTCTGATCTTCCAATTGCCTCTCATTCGCATACCACTACTTTTTATGATTTAAAGTTACGAAAGTAATTTGGGATTTATGTCTAGTATGTTGTTGGCTCGATACCGTTCAATAAATGCTTCGGAAAAATGCTCGGCGCCAAGAATCTTTTCCTCAAGCACCAATTGCTTTAGGTCTAATTTTTTATAGGCTTGTAGCATTGGTATGGAAACGGGAGCATAACTAAAATGCCATGGTTCGTACGCAAACCCCTTTCGCAAGGCGTTGTCGGTGTACGTTTCATAAAATCCGAATTCGGCTGCGTGCTCATCCATCCATGCTTTAAACTTGCAAAAAGGGCCATTGCCATGAAAGTGTTTTGCTTGTAATACGCTGGCCGGGCGCGGCGCATTGGCTTGAATAAGGTCTAGATCGGTGCCCCAATGATGTCTTGAGGTGCCAGGGATCGTAGAATACTCGATGATCTTTTCAATAGCATCGGTAGGTGATAACCCCTGCTTTGTAAATCGATCGTATTTTCCCTCAAAGATCTCTTTTTGACGCTGAAAACTCCGGTAGGCAGAAACTACTTCAATTTCGATATTGGCCTTAGCGGCGGCACGTTTCATTTTTGTTAATGCTTCGGAAGCTTCGCGATGCATGGTCGAGGTATAAGTATCACCAACAAGATCTTGATTTCCTTTGCCAATAAGTTGATTCCGACTAAAAGATTGTGTCCCGGAAAAAGACAACTGCGGTAGGACAGCTATACCAATTCCACCCAAGCCGGTAATTTTAATAAATTTATTTCGGTTCATTTTATATCTTAGTATGGATTTAAAAGTACTATAATTTTGAACGAATCTCCTATCTCCTTTCGTATTATTCCGGCTTCAGAAATACACAGCATTCTTCCTTTATTAAAGATGCTTAGTAAGAAAACACCTTCCGAAGCCATATTAAAAACTCGCCTCACCGAAATGGCACAACAAAATTACGAATGTGTTGGTATTTATCTCGATTCGGTACTTATTGGTTGTTGTGGGCTATGGTTTCAAACGAGACACTACGCAGGTAGAAGTATAGAAATGGACCATGTGGTGGTCACCGACGAACATAGAAACAGTGGCATTGGCAAGAAATTGATGAATTACGTATATGAGTACGCCAAAAAACATGATTGTAACTGGGTAGAATTAAATACCTATGTCGATAATTTTCTCTCTCACAAGTTTTATTACAGTCATGGATTTGTTGCAAAAGGCTATCATTTTATTAAGGATATTACACAAACAACCTAGCGAAATTGGTACCGGGACCTAGTTCGATTGCCGACTTGTTTTGTTCGAATACGCGCGCACTGAGGTCTCCTTTAAGAATAATTTCGTGATTGGTAGCTCGTAACCAACTCCCTTCTCGTAACCCTACGACAGGAACCGTATTTTGAGTATGAAATTCGTTGATACGAGTTTCACGCGTTTCACCCATATGCTCGCTATTGGATATAGGATCTAGATAGTGCGGATTAATATTGAACGGTACTATACCAAGCGTTTTGAATGAAGGAGGATATACAATAGGCATATCGTTCGTGGTTTGCATAGTGAGTCCGCAAATATTGCTGCCTGCGCTAGTACCAAGGTAAGGTAGTCCGTTTAAAATGGCCATTCGTAACGGTTGCATCATCGCATGCTTGTATAGTTGAGAGACCAACAAGAAGGTGTTTCCACCACCGGTAAATACTCCGGTTGTCTTTTTTAACGCGTCTAATGGATCGGAAAAGGTGTGAATACCGACAACTTGCTTGTCTATTTGCTGAAATGCTTCGGAAGCTTTTGCCGTGTATTCGTCATGCGATATACCGCTGGGGCGAGCGTAGGGGATGAACAAGATCTCATCGGTATCTTTGTAAAGTTCTGAAAGCGCGTTTAGTAGATAGTCAAGGTAACTCCCGCCGAAAAGTGTGGAAGTGCTGGCAATAACACAATTCTTCATAGAAATAATTATTGCATAAATTTAACAAACGAAAAGGAATAACTCTCGTCTTTATAATGTAATTTCAAACTTATGAAAGCTCGATTCCTTCTTATACTATTGCTGTTGCCATGTTTAATGTTGGCACAAGAAGTGGATCGTGTCACAATTAACGGAGTGATAACTGCACCCGAAGGGGATGACGTAGAAGGCGTGAATGTGTATAATAGCTCTTCCCAACGAGGCACTGTAACCGATGCCGACGGAACCTTTACTTTGGATGTAGCCGAAAATGACAGAGTGCAAATTACGGCCTTACAGTTTCAATCTTTTACGGTAATTGTGGATAAAGGCGTCCTGGATGCCAAGCAAATGGCCATTTATTTAAATCCGGCTGTAAATGTTTTAGAAGAAGTTATAGTGCGACCGTATGATCTTTCAGGAAACATACGAGCCGATGTGGCGCGCATAAAAACGGTAGACCTCGATACCGAATGGGCCTTAGACTATGAAAACCTTGAATTCGAATACGGTTTTATTGTGGATGCGCAAACATCGATTCGTGGGAATAAGGCCGAAGAAGCCTATTACAACGGACAAAAACCGTATGGAGGCAATATTTTGGGGTTAATCGGGTTGTTGCTTCCGAAGAAAAAGAAAAGAGATTCTTCGGCAAACGCACAAGAGTTGCTCTTGTACAACGCCCTACGCCAGCGATTTAGCAATGCATATATTGTGGAAACTTTCAACATACCACCTTCTCAAGCAAACGATTTTATCTACTTTGCAGAAGAAAATGGGGTTCGAGCGAGCATGCTACGCGCCGAAAACGAATTGGAACTGTTGGCATTTATGTCAGAAAAGGCAGAAGCCTATAAACAACGTCGTGCAAAACAATAGCAGCTATTTATGTGTTCTTCTTTTATTTTTTGTCGCTCTGGTGAACGGACAGGAAAAGGAGATTCATGGAACCATTACCAACGAATCTGAAGTGGAAGGGATTCATATTCTAAATACGACCTCCAGATATAATACAGTAACCAATGCCTTCGGAAACTTTTCGATCGAAGTAAACCTAAACGATACCCTATTAATATCTTCGGTAAAATATATGCCCGAAAAAGTGGTGATCACCGATTCGATTTATGAAAACCAAATATTGACAATAGAATTACGGGAGTTGATCAACGAGCTGGATGAGGTGTTCTTGAGACCCAAGCTAACCGGTAACCTAGAAACCGATCTCAAAAATATAAAGACCGAAAAACCCATTAATTTCGATGATGTTGGAATCCCCGGTTTTAAAGGAAAACCGGAAGAGAAGATCGTCCCTATTGTTCCATCGCTTGGAACGTTTACCACTGTAGATCTGGAAGCCATGTACAAACACATTAGCGGTTACTATAAAAAATTAAAGATTAAACGAAAGTGGGAGGCTCAAAACACCGACGCAGCCAAGATCATCAATTTTTATACGCGTAACTTTTTCTTCGAAGCGTACAATATCCCCGAAGGACGACTGTACGATTTTATGTTATTTTGTATCGAAACTTCAAGCCTGCAGCGTGACTTTAAAAACGAGAATTACAATGCGGTCTTGGCAATTTTTTCTGAAAAAAGCGAAATGTATGTAAACAGACTTTCCGAAAAAAAGGAATAGTTATTGTAACAATACCGTTTAAAAAACGTCTAACGCAGTTAGAATTTACCATATGAAGTTTGTAAAAGTTGCCCTTATCTTGTTCCTGTTCCCTTTGCTAACAGCATCGACAGCACATAAATTTTATGTAAGCATCACCAAGATCGAGCATGTTGAAGAAACAGAATCCCTACAGATTATCACCAAGATCTTTATTGACGATATTGAAGATGTGCTTCAAAAACGTTACGATCCTAACGTCTCGCTCGCAACCACTAAAGAACGTGAGCAAGACGCCGCACTTTTAAAAAAATACATTCTTCAGAAATTAAAAATAAAAGTAAACGGCAAGCCTGTTACGTACGATTATATTGGTAGAAAATACGAAACCGATGTGGTCAAGTCCTTTATTGAGGTAAAAGGGGTCAAAGACATAAACTCGATAGAAATTGAGAACAAAGTGCTTATGGACCTCTTTCCTGAGCAGCAAAACATTGTTCATGTTAAAACCGATTCAAACAGAAGAAGCCTCTTGTTGGATGCAGATAATCCTAAAGGATTGTTAAACTTCAATTAAATAAATCATAACCGCACTAGAAAAGTTATTTTTAGAACCTTAAAATTTAGAAACCATAACTAATTACAAATGAAAGTAGTAAAGTATCTCTCTCTGGTCGCCCTTTTTCTGGCGGCAGGTATGACCTATGCGCAAGAAGAAGAAACAACCGAGCGCAAACCCGGACATACCAATAACAACCGATTTAAGCAATTATACGAAGAGTTTTCAACGCCAAACATGTTTCGTACGGCGAGTGGAGCTCCAGGACCGGAATATTATCAACAACAAGCAGACTATGTGATGAACATTGAGCTTGACGATAAGAATGCGCGAATTTACGGTGATGAAACCATTACCTACACCAACAATTCGCCGGACGAGCTAGAATATCTTTGGGTACAACTGGATCAAAATGTGAGAGCTCAAGATTCTCCTTCACCTCTTATTGAACCAAGCGGTGCTGCTCCTGCAGACGCAGTTGGAAGTTTCGTAACGAATTATATGGGCGCCGGCTTTGATGGTGGTTTTAAGATAGAACATGTAAAAGATACCAAAGGCGGTGATCTTCCTTACATCATCAATCAAACCATGATGCGTGTCGAAATACCAGAAAATTTAGAACCGGGAGAAAAATTCAGCTTTTCTATCAAATGGTGGTATAATATCCCGGAGCATACCGTAGACCGTGCCAGAAGTGGATATGAAACTTTCGATGACGGCAATCGCGGATATGTGATCGCTCAATTTTACCCTAGAATGGCAGTATACAATGATGTCGAAGGATGGCAAAATAGTCAGTTCTGGGGGCGTGATGAATTTGCGCTTCCCTTCGGAAACTTTGACGTAAACATTACGGTACCAGCAGACCATACATTAGATGCAACCGGTAAGCTACTGAACAGAAAAGAAGTTTTTAGTAAAGAAATGATGAATCGCTATGAAAAGGCGAAGAAGACGTACGATAAACCGGTAATAATTGTAACTGAAGAGGAAGCGGAAGCAGCTTCTAAAGGATTTGCAACAGCAAAGAAAACATGGAAGTTCCGTGCCGAGAATGTACGTGATTATGGTTTCGCTACTTCACGACGATATATCTGGGATATGATGGCGGTCAAGATTGGAGATAAAGATGTCATGGCGGTTTCAGTATATCCTCCCGAGGGGAACCCTTTATGGGAAGATTACTCAACCAAAGCAGTGGCTAGTACCTTGAAGACCTACTCAAGAATGGCTTTCGATTATCCGTATCACAAGGCGATCTCGGTTCACGCAAAGAACCAAGGGATGGAATACCCTATGATCTGCTGGAACTACGGAAGACCCGACAAGGACGGTAACTACAGCGAACGTACCAAATACGGGATGATAAGTGTTATTATTCATGAGGTTGGTCATAACTATTTCCCTATGATCGTTAATAGTGATGAGCGTCAATGGACGTGGATGGACGAAGGGCTAAATACCTTTGTTCAATATGTGGCAGAGCAAGACTTTGGAGAATGGTATCCAGATGCGATCGCACCAAATACGAAATACCCGTCGAGAAGAGGTCCGGCCAAGAACATCGTAGATTATATGGCAGGTGACCAAGATTACATGGCGCCTATTATGACCAAAGGATTAAACACCTATAACTTTGGAGCAAATGCCTATGCAAAGCCGGCGACCGGATTAAATATACTTCGTGAAACGATCATGGGACGCGAATTATTCGACTATGCATTTAGAACGTATTCACAGCGTTGGATGTTCAAGCACCCAACTCCCGAAGATTTCTTCCGTACCATGGAGGATGCCTCTGCAGTCGATCTAGACTGGTTCTGGAGATCTTGGTTCTATAGCACCGACTACACCGATATTGGTGTAAAAGAAGTGAAGAAATTCTATGTTACTTCAAAAATGAACAAGCAGGTGAGAGAATTGATCGAAGCCCGTGGAATGAAAGAAAGCGACCTCCCACCACTGGTATATTTGGTTGAAGAAGGAAGTGAAGATTTTGAAGAGAGTATGAGAACGGCTACACTAAACGATGTAACGACCTTGCAAGAATATCTAATGGACAACATGACGCCACAAGAGCGTGCTAATTTAGAACAGCCTAAATATTTTTATGAAGTAACTTTCGAGAAGCCGGGAGGTATTCCTATGCCTATCATTGCAGAGTATACCTACAGCGATGGTTCTACAGAGCGCATAACCTATCCTGCACAGATCTGGAGAAAGAATGATAGTTCGGTTGGAAAAGTAATCGCATCCGATAAGGAGATTACTAAAATTGTTGTAGATCCCGATGAGGAAACAGCAGATATCGACACTTCCAATAACACTTGGCCACAGCGCAATAAAATGGGAGAGTTCAATAGCTTTAAAGAAGACGTAAAAGGAGAATAATCTTTTTAACTCACTAATTAAAAGCCTCGTTACTTTAACGAGGCTTTTTTATTTATAGGCCGAAACTTGTTTATATTTGCAGCATGATCGCACAAGCACATTTTCTTTTTATTAGTGGAGCAGAGATAGGTTTTATCCTGTTCATAGTGCTATTGGTGTTTGGAGCCGACAAAGTGCCGGAGATCGCTCGTGGTCTAGGTAAAGGAATGCGACAAATTAAAAACGCTACCAACGATATCAAATCTGAGATCACAAAAAGTGCCGAAAAACAAGGTATCGATGTCGATATCACCAAAGATGTACGTGAAGAGATCGATAAAGTAAAAGAAGACATCGAAGAGGTTACAGGATCTGTAAAAAGAAAGTTCTAAATGCTGGAAACGCTTAAAGAATGGGATCGCGAGTTATTTCTATACCTTAACGGACTCGGTATCGAACGATTCGATAATTTTTGGATCTTCGTCACACAAATCGAAAGTTGGACTCCGCTTTTTGTACTTTTTATCGTGCTAATATTCATTTTTTATAAATGGCGAAAAGGAGGTGCTGTAGTCTTTTTTCTATTGCTCACTTTTGGCATTACCATGCTATTCACAGGTATCACTAAAGACTTTTTTGCGAGACTTCGTCCAAATAATGTAGAATCGTTTGCAGAATTGATACGCATCCTACAAAAACCGACCAACTATAGCTTTTTCTCAGGTCATGCTTCTTCCAGTTTTTCAGTAACAACCTTCATGGTACTGGCCTTGAGGCACTATACCAAATGGATCTATTTCGCCTTTATATGGCCGTTTATCTTTGTGTTGAGTCGAATTTATGTAGGTGTACACTATCCTAGTGATATCTTAGTTGGAGCACTGGTAGGGACCTTATTTGCATTTTTCTTTTATTATCTATGCCGAAAGGCCTTGATCCAAGTGTCACCCGAATCTGACGATATTGTTGTGTAGTACTGTTTGCTTCGGAAAGATGCTGGTCAATTGTTTAAGTTGTATCTAGTTTCCATCTAAATTTTTTATAACCATACCCCTAAAAAGGAAAGAGCTGAGCTTGTTAGATGCTCAACTCTTATTTATTGGTTAGTTAAATATGATATAAGAAACAAGGCCCTCCCCAAAGCTGCTTACGTCTTGAAGAGGGCTGTGCTTTTTCTTATAGGTCCTTCACAGGCTGCAAAGGATGGAAAGTTATGTTTAGTTGATCCATTCATACTATTGGTTAATAATTATACTACAAAGATGGTCGAAAAGTAGAGTCGAATCAAGAGGAAAAACACTGAAAATCATTACTATATAACCTGTTTTTTATTAGGTAAATTTCCAATTTGCTTACTTTTTTACTACCGTGAACATAGGGTAAAACCCCCTGTTTATGGGGGTGATTTCCACCTTTTTTACAGTGCAAAATTATTTAAGTTGCTATAATACAGTAGGTTGAGATGCTTGTGAAAAACCTGACCTTTCTTGGATATGCTGATTATTAGGATTTTAGTGTTAAATTTATAGAAACCTAAAACCTTTATTATGAAGCGCCCACTCACTTTTGTGCTACTAGTATTTATAACTTGTTTCTCTATTTCTTGCGAAGAACCACCTCAGGCACCACAACAAACGATCTCGGCCGAAGAGGCCAACACATTGGAAGAGGAGTTTAAGCAAACGCGAGCGGCAATAATTAACGATTCACTTGGATTTGAAGATACGCGTGAATTCGTATTCTCGCTTGATTCATTAAAAAAGTATATTGAATATGTAGAACATACTGCAGACGAACGCGGATTAGAGAACCTCGGATTACGAATCTACTTTGCAGCCTACCCCGAAAACAGTAATTACCCCGATGCCGGATATGCAACCGTATTTTTAGTCCCAACGGCACAGCAACAACCATCTAATGTGAGGCAAGGATTTTGGCCTACACAACCTAACGATGAAAATATAGAGGATATTGACCCATTGAATTTTTCACAAGGCGGTAGACCCCCAACCGACTATTAATATGATTAATGAAGTTAGAATACCTATTTTTTATTCCGGTCGTACTAGAACTAATGGCAGCCGTTACAGCTACCGTTCTGTATGACAAATATAAAGATGCACCTGAGAAATACTTTTTATATTTTTTGTGGTATACATTTTTGGTGGAGGTCATTGGAGCGATTTTAAAAAGGTATTTTGAAGTTGAGAATTATTGGCTGTACAATGCCTATATGATCACTAGCTTTCTGTTTTATTTTAGTTGGTATTATGCGATCTTAAAGAATCTGATCTTTAAAAGAACCGTAATAGTGTTCAGTATACTATTTATGATCGTGGCTTTACTAAGCGTAATTTTTGAAGATTGGGCCGAATATCATAGCTATACATTTGCAATGGGAGCACTATTTGTTTTGGTCTTGACGGTCTTCCACTTTTACCAATTGCTGTATAGCGATGTAGTATTGAACATAAAATACCATCTTGGATTTTGGATATCCATTGCACTATTGTTGTTCTACATGGGGATGCTTCCGTTAATGTTCTTATCCGAATTTCTCGATATTGAAGGCGTTAGCTACCTCATTATATTACTTATTTTAAATGCAATCCTTTATGGTTGCTATATTACAGGGTTCCTATGGACGAAAAAGAAGCACAATTATTTTTAATAATCTTTTCACTCATCGCTTTTTGCTTGGCCCTAACGGTGATCTTTATTTTTATCATCTTTCAGAAGAGAAAAAACAGATTGATTAGAGAACAGCAAGAAGCCGAAAACAGATTTAAGGAAGAGATCATTGAAACTCAGATCGAGATCAAAGAAGATACCTTGCGAAACGTTAGCTGGGAGCTACACGATAATATCGGGCAACTACTAACCTTAGCTAAAATTCAGCTACAAAGCGACCGAGACAACCCCGAAAGCGTAGACCAAGCAATAGAAACCATTGGAACCAGCTTAAACGAATTGCGAAGCTTGTCCAAGATGATTAACCCTTCTGCTTTAAGTAGTGTTTCGCTTTCTCAAGCACTCACCCAAGAAGTAGAACGCTTTAATCGATTAAATTATTTACAAGCTTCGATCCAACATACAGGTGATGATTTTTCACTGGATAACAAGATCGAATTGATCATTTTTAGAATGTTTCAAGAGTTTTTTACCAATACCATGAAACACTCAAAAGCAAGTAACCTTAGTGTTACCGTTGATTGTACCCAAAGCGTCCTTCGAATTACAGCCAAGGACGATGGCGTAGGATTCGACACCGGTACGCTCCACCCCAAAAGTGGTATTGGGCTAACAAATATGAAGAATCGAGCCGAACTAATTGGAGCAAAAGTTACTATAACTTCTCGGCTAAATGAAGGCACCCAATTAGATTTCGTGTATAAAATAAACACATTATGAAATATACTGTAGTGGTCGTCGATGACCATAACTTACTCTCACAAGCCATTGGCGGATTGATCTCCGATTTCGAAGATTTCGAAGTGTTATATCTCTGTAGTAATGGTAAAGAATTACTCGATAAGCTCAAGAACCCTAAGAACATTCCCGATATCGTCCTTATGGATGTAAACATGCCAATAATGAACGGTATCGAAACAACCACAATATTACGTGAAGAATACCCGCAGATTAAAGTGTTGGCACTTTCCATAGAAGAAGACGAAAATATAATCTTAAAAATGTTGCGAGCTGGAGCCAAGGGGTACTTGATGAAAGATACCAGAAAATCTGAATTAAAGAATGCACTTTCCGAAGTAATGGAAAAGGGCTATTACCACACCAATACAGTGGCTAAGGTATTGGTAAACTCATTAAAAACTGAAAAAACAGGTGTTTCCGCACTAAAAGAACGAGAGATCGAATTTATAAAACACGCGTGTACCGAAAAAACCTATAAAGAGATCGCCGATGAAATGTGCCTAAGTTATAAGACCATAGAAGGATATCGCAACGCCCTTTTTGAAAAATTGAATCTGCGCAATCGCACCGGACTCGTAATTTACGCGATCAAGAACAAGATCTATACCCCTTGATCTAAATAACCCTCGATATGGTAAGTCCGTCACGTATAGGAAGCACCACTGTTTCCAACTTCGGGTGTTCATTCAAAGCCTTGTTATACTTTAATAAGGCCTTCGTATCGGCATCATCTGGGGCAACGGCTTGGGTAACCTTGCCGCTCCATAACACATTGTCACTTAATAGTACAGAGCCTTTGGTGAGCTTCGGAAGCACGATCTCTAGATAATTCGGATAATTGTGCTTGTCGGCATCTATAAAGACCAAGTCAAACGTAGGACTAAGCGTAGGGATAATATCCAACGCATTTCCGGTATGTTGCACGATTTGCGAACCATAACCGGAAGCATCAAAATAACGACGCTGTAGATCGTGTAATTCTTCGTTAATATCAATGGTATGTAGTTCGCCACTAGTCTGCATTCCCTCGGCCAAACAAATGGCAGAATAACCGGTATAAGTACCTATCTCCAAAATATATTTTGGAGCGATTAACTTGGAGAGCATGCTCAACACTCTACCTTGCAAATGTCCGCTTAACATTCTTGGGGCTAGTACTTTTTGCCAGGTCTCTCGGCTCAATTGTTGTAGCAATTCAGGTTCGGCTTGCGAATGCTCGATTACGTAATTCTCAATGTGTTCAGGTAGAAAGTCCATTAGCCTAGTATTCGATTTACCAGTTTGGTTTTTGCGGCTTCATCTTCGCCACACAGCCATTGTATCACATTGTCATGCCACATCGCATCACATTCTTCCGAAGAAAGAATATTACGCTCCATCGCCAAGTCGAGGATCTTACCCGGATACGAAGATTGAGGAGCACTCTCCATCTCCCCTAAAGGATAAGGATCATCTAAGCCCACCAACACTTGCTTCGAGCCTTGGTTCTCCACTAGCAATTTTAAAGATCCGGTATCATGAACCAGCGTATCAAAAAAGATGTTCTTATGCCCAACCGATTTTCGTGGGTGAACTTTCCCTTCAAATAGATCGGGTCGCCCGTCAAACCCTTGTATACGACGTCCTAGATTTATTTGTGCCAACTGACCGCCATGGGCAAAACAGGTGCGCATATTCGGATACTTATCAGCATAGCCGTTCAACGTTAAAAAGTGATAGGCGTCTGCACATTGGGCTAACATCCAAATAAGATGAAAACGCCAAGAGGTGTTTTCTAACAAAATAAATTTTTCGCCGTCATACGGATGTATCTCCACCGCCAAATTGTACTTACTTGCAAGTTCAAATATAGGTTCGTTCTCCTCATCAAAAATACAACGCCAAGTCCCTATAGTATCCATATAATGCGTGGGCAGGCACAGTAGTTGTAGTCCCAATTCTTCGACACAGCGCTCAATTTCCCACAGTGCGCCACGCACAAAACCGGGATGCACCACAAATCCACACGTAAATTTCGACGGATGGTCGTGCTGTATCTTGGCATTAAAATCGTTCTGAAATCGCAACGCCTGCTTCATTTCTTCAACGCGCAACCCATTTCCATACAATTGCGACAAATTAAGTACCACTGCATGATCGATCTTAAATCGCTCCATCCAAGCCAACTTCTCATTCAGAAAAAAACTCGAATCGGTTACCGGCCTGCTCCAATTCTTTTGAAGCATGAACTTGCGATCCTTATCCACCCAAAAGATTCCCTTATCCTTCATAAACTGTGGGATCTCCTCGGGATACGGCAATAAATGCGAATGACCGTTTATGCGTAGTTTGCGTTTCATACAATAGTTGGGATTAGTTTAATTTGCTGAAAATTCGTTATCCTATCCATTCGTTGGGCGTGACCCGCCTTTGTCGGGTCGGGCTTTCCGCTGTATCTTTTTTAACGTTGTATAGCTTACAACGGTAACAAAGGATGCCGCTTCAATCCCTCACGCGTACAACTTGGTTAAAGTTACAAAGATTTTGTTCGACCACCATCAACCGGTAAGTTGATGCCATTTATATAGCTGGCAGCTTCGCTGGCTAAAAATCCAACCGCATTGGCGACTTCACCCGGCTGTGCAAATCGACGAGCCGGTACGAGATTCTTCATAAATTCACTGGCTTCTTCTTCGGTCTTGTTCATTTTTTTGGCAGCATTGGCTACTATGTCTTCTAAGCGATCGGTGGCTGTAAACCCGGGCAATACATTATTTACCGTAATTCCAAACTGACCCAATTCGTTGGCCAAGGTCTTGCTCCAATTGGCAACAGCACCGCGAATCGTGTTGCTCACTCCCAAGCCGTCAATTGGTTGCTTTACCGAAGTAGAGATGATATTGATGATGCGTCCGTAATCGGCCTTCTTCATCCCGGGAACAACTGCCTGTACCAAGAGTTGGTTACACACCAAATGTTGAGAGAACGCATTGGTGAATTCCTCGGTATCTGCAGCGAAAACAGGTCCAGGCTTCGGTCCCCCGGTATTGTTCAATAAAATATGAAAGGTCTTATTGGCTGCAGCCTTGTTTACTTTTTCTTTTAATGTTTTGGGATCGTTAAAATCAACGACCAAATAATTGTGTTTTTGCCCATCTTGAAATGGTAGCTCTACTAAAACCGATTTCAACTTATCCTCGTCACGTGCTACCAAGGTCACTGTCGCTCCCATGGCGGCTAACCGCATAGCAGTAGCTTTTCCTATGCCTGCAGTACTTCCGCAGACAAGTGCATTCTTATTTTTTAGGTCTATGTTCATAGTTGATTTTTTTTAAAGCGTATCGTTTAATATACATTATTCATAGCGAATACACACATTTTTCGCTTCCGTAAAGAACCGCAATGCCTCAAAACCACCCTCACGTCCAACACCACTGGCTTTCATTCCTCCAAAAGGCGTTCGCAGATCACGATTGAGCCAAGTATTCACCCAAACGATCCCGGCCTCTAATTCTTTGCTGAGTCGCATGGTTCGATCGATGTTGCTGGTCCATAGCGTAGCTGAAAGTCCGTACTTTACACTATTGGCCATTTGCAGCACTTCGGTTTCAGTATCAAAAGGCATGATGGTCACGACCGGACCAAAGATCTCTTCTTGGTTTACACGACATTGATCATCTTCAATTTCAATTACCGTTGGCTCTAAATAATAGCCTTCTTCAAGTCCCTTTACTTTTACTTCGTCTCCGCCACACAAAACGATACCTCCTTCTTCTTGTGCCAAGGCAATATATCCTTGAACTTTTTTCATATGCGATTTAGAGACCAAGGCTCCAACATTGGTTTTGGCTTCAAAAGGATCACCTACTTTTAACTGCTTTACTTTGACGACGAAATCAGACTTAAATTTATCATAGATCGATCGCTCCACAAAAATCCTGCTTCCGCAGAGACAGATCTGTCCTTGGTTAGCAAAGGAAGAGCGTACTGTGACTGCAAGCATTTTATCATACTCGCAATCTGCAAAAATTAAATTCGGATTCTTGCCACCCAGTTCTAGCGACAACTTTTTAAACATAGGTGCGGCCGTTCTGGCAATATGAGCGCCTGTTTCGGTCCCTCCTGTAAATGAGATTGCCTTTACCTCAGGATGTGCTACTATCGCTTGTCCTGCTTCAGGGCCTGTACCTTGCACAATATTAAGTACGCCTTTGGGTAAACCGGCTTCGTTGCAGATCTCACCCAACAAGTATGCCGTCATAGGTGTGACTTCACTAGGTTTAGCAATTACGGTATTTCCACTCGCCAAGGCCGGAGCGATCTTCCAAGTAAAAAGATACAAAGGGAGATTCCATGGGGAAATACATCCCACTACACCCAATGGCTGTCGTAGTGTAAAGTTCATGGTTTGCAGTCCCACACTTTCATGCGATTCGCTAGAAAATTGTGTTATGGCATTCGCAAAAAAGCGAAAATTGGACGCAGCTCTTGGAATATCTACTGCTAAGGCCAAACTTAGCGGTTTTCCGTTGTCTTTGGCTTCGGCTTCGGCCAATGAAAGCAATCGGTCTTCTAACAGATTACTAATCTTAAGCATGATTCTACTTCGTTCTTCTAAGGTGGTGTTAGACCAAGTAGGAAAGGCTGCTTTGGCCGCTGTATAAGCGCGATCTACATCGGAAGCGTTCGAACGTGTGATCTGCGAATAGACCGCACCATTCGACGGGTTGTAATTATCTAACCACTTCCCACTTTGAGATTCGCAATAGGTTCCATCGATAAAATTTAGGATCTTTTCCATAGCCTTGCTTGTTGTGTACTACAATGGTTTATAAGCCATCGCTTTAATCTCTACCACTAAGTGTGGGTGAGGTAATTGATGCACCGCCACCGTAGTTCGTGCCGGTCCTGTTTCTGCCTTAAAGAATTGACCATACACTTCATTATAACCGGCAAAATCGTTCATATTGACAAGAAAGGTAGTTACATCGACCACGTCTTCCATGGTTGCGTTTTCAGTAGCGAGGTAATCGCGAATGTTTTCGAGTACCGCTTTGGTCTGTTCTTTCACATCCAATCGCATGCTGCCCATCTCATCTACTTGATGCACACCGGCAAAGGTGTTGTCGGGTAGTCGTGAACTCGTACCTGAAACAAAAATAAAATCACCCACACGTTTTACATGTGGATACGCACCTCTTGGTGTGGCTTTTCCGTCAACTAATCTGCTTTTCATACACTTATTTTAAGTTCTTTACCACTGCATCGTCATGCAGGATCTCTTTGGTTTCTCTCTTAACTAATTTCAACTTTTCTTCCAACGACATGTTATCGGGAAATTTTCTGTCGTCTAATAAATTGAGTATGGCCTTGTCTTGAGCCCGACCTTGTTTCAATGCTTGCTCATAACTTATATCTTCGTTGAACGTTACTAGTGAGTATTTAGAGTAATACTGACTAGGGAATTCGGCTTCAAAGGCGGTTTCTAATTTTCTTTTTTGTTGAAACAATTCGCTAGCCGTGTGTTCTTTCATTTCGTGGAAATTGTCAACCGCAAGATCGGCAATCGCATCGGTGTCTTTCTTTCGCATTGCTTCATATTTTTGAAAAACCAACTTCCAGTCGAGTGCCGACCCGGAACTGTTTTCTTCATGTGCTCCCAATAAGGCGTCAAAAACCAATACGTCTTCAAAAGAAGCATTCATACCTTGACCGTAGAACGGAACGATCGCGTGCGCCGCATCGCCCAGCAATAAGGTTTTACCATAGCTGCTCCATGGTGAACATTTTATGGTTCCCAATGGACCTGTTGGGTTTCCGAAGAACTCTTCAACCAGATTGGGCATCAATGCTACCGCATCCGGAAATTCTTGTTTAAAATATCGATTTACCATCTCGGGCGTAGTTAACGTATCGAAACAATAGTCGCTATTAGAATACGGCAGGAACAAGGTCACAGTAAAACTACCGTCCAAATTTGGTAAGGCGATTAGCATATCTTCCCCACGCGGCCAAATATGCAATGCATTTTTATGAGTTCGATAACCTCCATTCTTGGCCGGAGGTATCGAAATTTCTTTATATCCGTGCGTTAGCCATTCTTGAGAATAGCTGAAGAGAAATTTTTTATGTAGGAACATGCTCTTGCGGACAGCAGAGCCCGCTCCATCGGTTCCAAACAACACATCGCCACTCATTTCGACTTCTGTGTTGTTTTCGTAATTTTTAAAGGTAGCTTTTGCTTCGGAAAGTGCTACCGATTTACAACCGTGGTTAAAGTAGATCGTTACATTGTCCATGGCTTCAGCAGCATCTAACAACAAACTGTTAAGACCGGGTCTCGACACCGAATTTATATATTCATTAGTTCGTCCACTGTACTTGCTCAAAAAAGTATTGCCTTTTTTATCGTGGATCATTCGGCCGTGCATTGGAATACACAGTTCTTTTACGGCTTCTTCAACTCCTGCGAGTCGCAATGCTTTTAAACCGCGATTAGATAATGCTAGATTGATCGATCGCCCTGCATCTTGATCGATCTTGCGAAGGTCGGGTCGTTTTTCGACCAAAGTGATTCTATAGCCGCGCTGGGCCATCCGAAGTGCGAGTAAGCTACCACAGAGACCGGCTCCAATTATTAAGAGATGTTGCTTTTCGGACCTCATGTACGTAAAATGTTTTTTAAGCGGGTTACAAAATGATATACGTCTTCAAAACTATTGTAGAGCGGAGCAGGCGCCACACGAATTACATCAGGTTCTCGCCAATCGCTAATCACGCCGGCTCCTGTTAATTTAGCATGCATTTGCTTGTCGGTCTCTGCCACTTGAATAGAAAGTTGACAGCCACGTTCTTCCGGGTTCGTTGGGGTAATAATTGAAATACGTTCATCCTGAAGGTCGTTAAGTAGAAATTCGAGATAACCGGTAAGCCGTTTGGATTTTTCTCTTAAATTCATTATTCCGGCCTCGGCAAATAGATCAAGTGACGCGCGAATTGCAGCCATGGAGAGAATTGGCGGATTACTTAATTGCCAACCTTCTGCACCCGGCAGAGCATCAAATTCGTGTCGCATGTTAAACCTAGTGTGTTTGTTGTGTCCCCACCAGCCGGCGAAGCGTTGTAATTCTTTATTGTCTGCATGTCGCTCGTGTACAAAACAGCCACCTAAACTTCCAGGTCCGCTGTTCAGATATTTATACGTACACCAAACTGCGAAATCGGCACCGCTCTCATGAAGGTTTGGTACAATGTTTCCGACGCCATGCGCAAGATCAAATCCAACGATGCATCCATGTTTATGACCAAGTTCCGTTATTTTCTGAAGCGGGAACGACTGCCCGGTGTAATAATTTGTACTACCGATCATTAGCAAAGCGATCGCATCACCTTGTTCGTTCATAATGGCCTCTAAATCTTCAAAACGGCACAGGTCTTCTCCTTGTCGTGGTTTCCAAAGTATTAATCCGTCGCTAGGATCGATTCCGTGAAATCGCAACTGACTTTCCACTGCGTATTTATCGGAGGGAAAGGCATCACTTTCGATCACGATCTTGTATCGAGCTTTTGTTGGACGGTAAAACGACACCATCATTAAATGTAGGTTGGTGGTGAGCGTGTTCATAATAACCACTTCTTGTGGTTTAGCACCTACGACATCAGCCATCGCTTGGGTTAGAAATTCGTGATACGGCATCCAAGGATGCTTTGCATCTGTGTGGCCTTCTACGCCTAAGGCCGCCCAATCGTCTAGTTCTTGTTGTAGATAGGACGCGGTAGACTTTGGTTGTAGGCCCAATGAATTTCCGCAGAGATAGATCAGTGGGTCACCATTTGTGTGGGTGGGAATATGAAATTTTTCTCTAAAGGAGCGAAGGGAATCATTTTGATCTTGTTCTTTAGCGTATGTAAGTGTGTTTTCCATTGTTATTGAACCGAAATATCTGAAAAGTAGAGTTTAAATGTTCCGGTACTGTCCGTATGCATTTTTGCGATTTTAATCGAGTTGAACGTTTCGTAATCTTCCCAAGTGGTTGCCATGGTAGGCACCGAATCATTTCCTTTTCTAAAAATCCATTCGCGTACTATAAAATCATCCGAATAGAAGAAATCGTAGGCATCTCCGGGCGTATATCCGCCCTCGTTCGAATAGGTCACGGTTAATTGATTTAAAGTGTCTTTGGAAATAGGAGCGACCACGTTCTTTTTTTCGGTAAAGGAAGTGCCTTCGTCCCACATAAGATTAAACGGCGCAAGTAGCCAGTACTTATCATTAATAAAGGCTTGGTCGGCCTTAATTGAGGTACTGTCCAGTTGCGATCGGTTGTATTGAATGGTATCGTTAGCCGATTGCAGCATTACCGTATTTTTTTTTGGATGCCATGTCCAAGTACGTTCAAAGTGATTTTCGCCTCTGTCTACATTAAAGGTAAATTGAATGCGTGCTACAGAATCCCAGTGTTCATAACCGTTTTTATATGCGATCGCCTCTACGGTAGTAAGAGTATCGTTGTTTTTTGTTGTTTCTTCGGAAGCTTCCGAAGTCGCGATATCGTTCTTACAACTTATAAAAAATAGGCAACAGCAGCAAAGGAGTGCGAATCGAAACATGGAGAATGGTTTTTCAGTAAAAATACATAAACTATTAATGTTGCCATAATTTTCGTATTTTTAAATATGGCTACAAACAAAGAATATACAAATGGTGAGGTGACGGTAACATGGAACCCTAAATTGTGTATACATTCGGGTAAATGTACCAAAGGGCTTCCTGCGGTATTTAGACCCAAAGTGCGACCTTGGGTACAAATCAATAATGCAACCACAGACGAGATCATAGAAACGGTAAACGCTTGCCCCAGTGGTGCGCTAAGCCACTATATGAATGCCATGGGACAAACAGAGGTAGATAAGGAAGACAAAAAGGATATGATTAAAGTAGAAGTGATGGAAGGCGGACCACTTATGGTCTATGGCGCATTGGCGGTGAAGCACGATGATGGTAGGGAAGAGCAAAAGCACAAGGCCACTGCATTTTGTCGCTGCGGAAAATCCGGGAACAAACCATTTTGTGATGGTTCGCATAAATAAGATATGGAAGTAGTGGTTACACAAAATGAAGCGCGTAAGCGTTTTGAAGCAGAGGTAAACAATAAGTTAGCACTTATAGAATACATAAAGACAAAAGACAAGATCTATCTAACCCACACCGAAGTGCCTAACGAACTAGAAGGGCAGGGAATCGCATCTAGCATGGTGAAACAGGTTCTCAATCGTATTCGTGAACAGGAACTGGCACTTATTCCTTTGTGTCCGTTCGTCGCAGGATATGTGAATCGGCATCCGGAATATGCATCCTTGCTTGCAAAAGGCTATAATGTGTAAAAGCCCTTTTAGAAAACGATCTAAAAGGGCTTCAACATAAGAAGGAAGTATAGATTAATCTACGGCATCTTCAGCATCATCTACCACATCTTCTACTTCGTCTTCTACTGTATTTGTTTCGCGGCAGCCAATAAAGCTAGTGCCTAATAATCCGACTGCAAATAACATTAAAATTGTTTTTCTCATAATAGTTTGGTTTAAAAGTTAGTTGTTAGTTAAGGTCTTCGGCCTGTTGCTAACCGATAAAGTATACCGATGATAGCAAGTACCAATAAAATGTGAATTAAACTACCAACAGCATCGCCGAAACCGAAGTATCCAACTAGCCATCCAATAATTAAAATTACGACAATCAACCAGATTAAATCTCTCATAAGGATTGGTGTTTAAATTAGTTACTTAAAAGTACAGGAATCAATTATACCAAAAAAGAGGTTTAACCTTGGTTTAACGAATGTTGTTAGTAATTAGTGAAATATGATCACCGGTAATTTTGAAACTTTTTGGAGTGTTGGCGCCTTCAAAATAGTATTTTAGCGTAAAATTTATTCCATGGATTACCACAAAGCCTTTGAAACCAATCGTGAAACTTGGAACAAGAAAGTGGCTATTCACGCGGCAAGTGATTTTTACGACCTACAAGCGTTTAAGCAAGGTGCCAATAGTTTAAAATCATATGAGCTAGCAGCCTTAGGAGATGTTGCCGGAAAGTCATTGCTGCACCTGCAATGTCACTTTGGACAAGATACATTAAGTTGGTCACGCATGGGTGCCAGCTGTACAGGAGTCGATATCAGCGAAGAGGCGATCAAGCTCGCAAGACAACTTAATACAGAATTAGAGTTGGATGCAGAATTTGTGTGTTGTAATGTATTGGACACAAGCAATAATGTTTCTAAGACCTTCGATATTGTGTTTACTAGTTATGGTGTAATTGGCTGGCTTCCCGATCTTAAGCCTTGGGCAAAGATGATCGCAGAACGATTGAAAACCGGCGGCGTATTTTATATGGTCGAATTCCACCCGATCGCCTGGATGTTCGATTATACGGTAGCACCACCTGCTATGCGCTATGGCTATAGGCAAGAAGATGCAATTTATGAAGAATACCAAGGCACCTATGCCGCAACCGATTCAGAAATGACTAGTAAGGAGTATGGATGGAATCATGGCTTAAGTGACGTGGTAACAGCATTATGTGAAGCCGGATTGACCATCGAATATTTAAACGAACACGAGGCATCGCCCTATGATGTTTTTCCAAATTTAGAAAAACAATCCAACGGGATGTATAGACTGCCGGAAGGGTTATATCCATTATTATTCGAACTTAAAGCCTCCAAAAAATAAAGAAGCAGCCAATGAGTGGCTGCTTCTTTTATAAGGTTTGCATCTTAATGGGATGCATCTTCTTTAAGTATGTCAGGAAATTTTTCCTGAAATCTTTTTAAACGAGGTATGGATACATTCTGTATGTATGGATTCCCAGGATTATTTTCTTCATAATCTTGATGGTACTCTTCGGCTTTCCAAAACTTTTCAAACGGCATCACTTCTGCGGCCACTTCATCGTTGGTAAGTTCTGCGTTTAATTCTGCGATTTTATCATTGATAATTTTTTTCTGGGCATCGTTCTGATAAAAGATGATCGAACGGTATTGTGAACCTCGATCCGGACCTTGTCCGTTCTCTCGTGTAATATTTTGTGAACCAAAATATACATCTACTAACGTTTTAAAGCTTACCACATTCGGATCGTAGATCACTTCTACTGCTTCAGCATGCCCGGTACGACCTGTGTTGCTCGATTCGTAGGTAGGATTCTTTGTATGGCCGCCGCTATAGCCCGATATGGCTTCTTCTACACCTTTAACACTTTCGTAAATGGCTTCAACACACCAAAAACAGCCACTTGCAAAATAAGCGCGCTCCATGCCATTTTGGGCAGGAACTTCGACGGGAGTGATTTCTTTTTGGGCTACGTTATCTTTCGAATTATCCTTGTTAGAAGGTTTACAAGCAGCGGTAGTAGCAAACAGTATACATGCAGTTACTAATAGTGTGTATTTTTTCATCTCTTTTTCTTTTTTTTACTCTGACGGATTTCGTTTTAAATCCTTTCAATAAGGTAATAAAAAAAGCCCTCACAATACGTGAAGGCTTTGTTATACAAATGCTAAAGTGTTACTATTTTACTTTATCGAATAGTTTGTCCATTTTTTCTTTTTCTTCGGAAGCCAACTCAGGGTCCACCAATATACGACCACTGTGCTCATCGGTAATGATCTTTTTGCGAGAAGCGATCTCCATTTGCACCTGTGGTGGAATGGTAAAGAAAGATCCTCCAGAGGCCCCTCTTTCTACAGGCACTACAGCGAGACCATTCTTAACATTGGTTCTAATTCTGTGGTAGGCCTTTACCAATCGGTCTTCGATCTTTTTCTCGTAGCTGTCTGACTCCTTCATCAAGGCTTTTTCTTCTTTTTCAGTTTCAGCTAAGATCTCATCCAATTCGTTTTGTTTGTGCTTTAAATGCTCTTCACGTTCTTTTAAACGCTCTTTGGTTTCATCGATCACTGCTTTTTTCTGCTCGATCTGTGCCTTGAATTCTTTAATGTGCTTATCGGCCAACTGGATTTCAAGCTCTTGAAACTCGATCTCTTTGCTTAAAGAGTTGTATTCTCGATTGTTTCGAACATTGTCCTGCTGTGCAGTATATTTTTTAATAAGTGATTTTGCTTCCTCGATGAGGTTCTTTTTGCCTTTGATATCCTCCTCGAACACCTCAAGCTCATCTTTCAGTTTATCAAGACGCGTATTCATACCGGCCACTTCATCTTCTAAGTCTTCCACTTCTAAAGGGAGCTCACCACGTACATTTCTAATTTCATCGATTCGAGAGTCGATCAATTGAAGATCGTACAACGCTCTTAATTTTTCTTCTACAGTAATTTCGGTCTTTTTTGCCATATTCTAATAATAGCTAATAGGATTGGTGTTTGTTTGTGATAAAACGATCCTGCCTTCCGGCAAGGCAGCTGCAAAATTACTAATTTTTTTTGTAAGGACATTAACTAAAAGGTCTTTTGTGTATTGCTCACTTTCATAATGTCCAATATCGGCTAATAGTATTTTATTCTCTGCTTTAAAAAAGTCATGATATTTTAAATCGGCCGTCACGAACGCATCCGCTCCGGCTCGCTTGGCGGCTTCAATCGCAAAACTGCCGCTACCTCCCAACACGGCTACCGTTCGTATGTCTTTCCGAAGTAATTGAGAATGACGTACACAACCGGTCTTCATCTTATCTTTCAGAAGCGCTAAGAATTCCTCTTCTGTAACCGCTCTCGATAAATCACCTACCATGCCCATACCTAAATGTTGATTGGTGTTTTCTAAGGTAGTAAGTTCGTACGCAACTTCTTCGTAAGGATGTGCCTTGAACAACGCCGATAGCACGCTAGATTGCAAATGCTTTTGGAAGGTGATCCCAATTTGTACTTCCGCTTCAGAATGTGTTTCTCCTTTTTTTCCCACCGTCGGATTCGAATCTTCATTACCTTTAAAAGTACCTTTCCCCGTTACATTAAAACTGCAGTGATCGTAATTACCTATTGCACCCGCTCCGGCATTAAAAAGTGCTTCGCGAACAGCATCGGCTTCATTCTCTGGCACAAAGGTGACTAGTTTTTTTACCGTTGCTTTTTTCGGAATTAAAATTCGTCGGTTCGTAAGTCCTAATTGCTCACATATCATTGCGTTTACACCATTCCAGTCGTTATCAAGTGCGGTGTGTATGGCATATATATGAATATCATTTTTGATGGCTTTTTGCACGACTCGCTCCACATAATTGCTACCGGTGATCTGTTTTAATCCTGAAAACACTATGGGATGAAAACTCACAATGAAGTTACAATTATTGGCTATCGCCTCGTCTACCACTGCTTCTAGCGTATCTAAGGTGACAAGGATACCCGTAACTGTAGCTTCGGAATTTCCTACCAATAGTCCTGTATTGTCAAAATCTTCAGCATAGTCCCTAGGGGCTATAGATTCCAAAATTTGTATCACTTCCTGTACCTTCATGGTTTTCTATTTTACGGTAAAGATAAAAAAGTTACTTTCGTTATATGAAATTGCTTCGGAAACTTCTTTTTCCTTTTTCACTTCTATATGGTGTAATAACCTATTTGCGAAACAAAGCCTATGATAAAGGGTGGCTGTCTAGTAAGCAGTACGATCTACCCGTTATCTGCGTAGGCAACCTTTCGGTGGGCGGCACCGGTAAATCTCCTATGATAGAATACCTACTGAGTTTTCTCTCCACCGACTATAAAGTGGCGGTATTAAGCCGTGGATATAAGCGAAAAACAAGTGGTTTTTTAGAAGTGTTAGAAACACATACGGCTGCAGAAGTTGGTGATGAACCGCGACAGATCAAACAAAACTTTAATCAGGTAACCGTGGCGGTTTGCGCCGATAGACAAGAAGGCATCGAGCGGCTAAAACAACAAGCTGAAGTTATTTTATTAGACGATGCGTTTCAGCATAGAAAAGTGGTTGCTTCCACGAATATACTACTCACCCCCTTCGACGATCTATACATTCACGATTCAATGTTGCCAACCGGCAATTTGCGTGAACCAAGGGCAGGAGCGAAGCGAGCCGATATAATTGTAGTAACCAAATGTCCCGATGGAGTCGCGTATTCGAAATTGCAAGAGATCCAATATGCATTAGGATTGCAATCACATCAAAAACTATATTTTTCAAAAATTAGTTATGATTCACAAATATTCGGTATTTCAGAAACACTTCCATTGCATTATTTGGCAGACAAGCGATTTACACTGGTAACCGGAATTGCGAATCCAAAACCATTGGTTGAATTTTTACTTCGGAAAGAATTTGATTTTTCGCATGAAAAGTTTCCCGATCATCACAATTTCACTGACACTGAAATTAAACGACTACAACAAAAGGAGTTGATCATTACTACCGAAAAGGATTTTATGCGATTACAACCAAAGCTGAAAAAGTTTGCTTTGTATTACTTGCCTATTAAGACGCATATTTTAAATGATCAGGAACAGTTTTTCAAGGAATTGATTCAGCGTCGTATAAGAGAAGCGATGCATTAACTGCCAATAGGCGCGTTCTTGCTTTCAAGGGTACGATAGATCTTTTCGAAGAAGTCTTCTGTTTTAAATGGCTTCGGAATAATTTCGTTGAATCCGGCGCGATAGAAGTCATCTAGATTCTCATCTATCGTTACCGCAGTCAGAGCTAAAATTGGAATCTGCTTATTAAACTCTCGTATTTTTTGAGTGGCTTCGATTCCGCTAATGCCCGGCATGTGAATATCCATTAGTATTACATCGAAATCATTTTCTTTCACCATTTTAATAGCGTCCATCCCATTGTCTGCTACCAAACACTTCATCTTGTTCTTCTCTAAGATCTTTTTGGTGATCATTTGGTTGATCTTATTGTCCTCTACAACTAAGACGCTTCTGTTCTCTAAAGCAACATAATCTACATCGTATATAACGTTTCTCGGATTCTTGTCTTCTTGTATTTCTTCAGCAATACCAAAATTGATATTAAACCAAAACTTTGAACCTTTCCCGAGCTGACTCTCTAAATGGATCTTACTGTCCATCAACTCTAACAAATTCCTAACGATGGATAATCCAAGTCCGGTACCACCAAACTTCCGATTGATTTGCAATGATGCTTGTGAGAAGGTCTCGAAAATACTCTTTTGTTTTTTCTTAGAAATTCCAACCCCATTATCTTCGATCTCGAAATGCAGGGTGACCTTATTTTGCTTCTGCCCAATATTCTTAATTCGCACCACGACATCACCATTCTGAGTAAACTTCACTGAGTTCCCAATTAAATTGATCAAGACTTGAGATAATTTAAGTGGGTCACCCATTAATTTGTTTGGGATGCTTTCGTCAAACTCAAGATGGAGGTTGTTCTTGCGGTCGTCTGCCGATTTCTTTAAGGCTATAAGTACATCGTTTATACGTTTCTTTAGATTAAAGCTGGTTTTTTCGATCTCAACCTTATTAGCTTCAAGCTTATTTAAGTCTAGAATATTGTTGATCAACGACAAAAGATAGTCTCCCGAAAATTTTAATGAATTTAAATGGTCCTTTTGATGTGGTTTTGGATCCTCTTCTAATAACAGATGTGTAAGTCCGGTTACAGCATAAAGCGGTGTTCGTAGTTCATGCGTAATCGTCGACAAGAACTGTGCTTTCGCTAACGATGCTTTTTCGGCCTTTTCTTTGGCTAGTTGCAGTTCACTATTCTTATCCTGTAACAAGTCGTTTGCCTTGGCCCGTAAATTATTGTTCTTATATAACGATAAAGTTAACAACGATAAGATCACGATAAGAGCGATACTTAAACCAGTTGTCATCTTACCAAAGTTTATCGACTTTTGCTGCTTATCCAGATCATCCTTTTGCGTGGCGATGATCTCGTTAAGATCTCCGACATTGGCTTCAGATTCTACACTTTTCGAAACCGCATTTAAGTAGACTTGATACAGCGAATCACTTTTTCTTTCATACAAATCGATGTTGCGTTGGGCCTCGCTGTATTGGTTGCTCTTCATTGCCAGATAAGAGGCAATTCGATAACTTTCAATTCTTAATTTGTTAAAATTGTGCGTATCGATGATCTGTGATGCGTTTGCTAAGGCTGTTCTTGCCTGCTGTAGCACATTTTGATTGGCTGCATTGTTAAGATAATGAAGCGCCTCGGCTTTGTTTAGATAAGCCGTTGCTTCTTGATACGGTGAATCGTGGTCTCTAAATAATGGAATGGCCGCTTCAAAATAATTAATAGCAGGGGTGTAGTTGCCTTTTTTTAATTCGAGCAGTCCAAAACCTAAAATCACATTGGCTTGATTCAACTCATCGTTCTGCTTGGTATAGATCTTATCGGCATCTTTTAAAAATCGCTCTGAAGCATTGTAATCTCCCATTTTGGTCAATACCAGACCTTTTAAGAGGTAGGCTTGTGCCAACGCAGCTTGATCATTGTTCTTTTCTAGGAATACCAAGGCATTGTCTAATTCTCTTGACGCTTTGGTATAATTCTGTAAATAATAATGTAATTCAGCCGTATGTAGACGTACAGCGATCTTAGCAGGGATGTCTTGAATTCTTGCGGCTAATTTATTTGCTTTATTCAATTCTAGGACGGCCGTGTCGAAATCTTGTTTAGACATGGCCTCATAGGCTTGCTGTCGATACGTCTCAATTTGTACAATAGAGTCGTTCTTGCGCTCCTGTGCCGAGAGGACAGAAACGGCCATAAACAACAGCAGATTAAGGGCTACTAGGTAGCTTTTTTGTAAGACAGGGCGCATCTTTCTTATGTACTTAGGCGATAAATATAGTTATTTCCTCGAAAAAATTAGCTATTTCCTTGATATTTGTAGGATTAAGTCCTGAATTCGAGCAGCATAAGCCGTCTCATTGTCATACCAACCAATGATTTTCACCATCTTACCGATGACCGAGGTCATTCCGGCGTCAAAAATACACGAATGCGTATTTCCAACTATATCGATAGAAACGATAGGGTCTTCGGTGTATTGAAGAATACCTTTTAATTTTTTTTCTGAAGCTTGTTTAAATGCACTGTTTACTGCTGCTATCGAAACTTCTTGCTTTACGTTAATGGTCATGTCTGTCAACGATCCGTTTGGCACAGGAACTCGAATACCACATCCACCAATTACGGATGCCAGATCGGGAAAGATCTTTGTTAGGGCTTTTGCAGCTCCGGTGGTAGTAGGGACGATCGACTGGCCAGCTGCTCGTGCACGCCGAAGATCGCGATGTGGTTGATCATGTAAACTTTGGTCGGTGGTATACGAATGTACGGTCGTTATATACGCTTGCTCAACACCGCATAGATCACGTACTATTTGCAACATAGGTGCCGCATTATTGGTGGTGCAGGACGCATTCGAAATAATTTGGTCCGATGGTGAAATTATATCTTCATTTACGCCTAGAACGATGGTTTTAATATCATCTTCTAGCGGTGGTACAGACAAGATGACCTTATTTGCACCGGCTTTTAAATGAAGTTCAAGTTGGGATCTAGATTTAAATTTTCCCGTACACTCTACGACTATATCTATACCTTTCCAGTTGAGGTCTTTCAGATCTTTTTCCGAAGAAAAGCGAATAGCGGTATTATTTACTACGATCTCATTTTCTGAAGCTTGAATGCTACCATCAAAAACTCCGTGAATACTGTCGTATTTTAGTAAATGACCTAATGTTTTAGCATCGGCGGTGTCGTTAATTGCAACTACCTTAATTTTTGGATGATCTTGCAATAATCGGAAGAGTCGACGTCCTATACGACCGAAACCGTTGATTCCTACTTGTACTGTTTCCGCCATTATGGTAAACTATGTTAGATGTTTTTGAGCTTTATATGAAGATCGTACCAAAGGACCACTCTCTACATGACGGAAGCCCATTTCGAGTCCGATGGTCTCATATTTCTTGAATTGCTCCGGACTAATAAATTCTTTTACCGGTAAGTGTCGTTTGGAGGGTTGCAAATATTGACCAATCGTTACAATGTCCAGATCAACCTTGCGCAGATCTTTCATGGTTTGTATCACCTCGTCTTCTTTTTCACCCAGACCAAGCATGATCCCGCTTTTTGTACGCGTAATACCTTCACTTTTAAGATAGCGCAATACTTCTAAGCTTCGCTCATATTTTGCTTGAATTCGCACTTCGCGGGTCAAGCGCTTCACTGTTTCCATGTTGTGGGACACTACTTCCGGTTGCACATCTACAATGCGATCTATATTTCGGGTCACGCCTTGAAAATCCGGAATTAGGGTTTCTAGGGTGGTCTCCGGATTCATTCGGCGAATTGCCTTCACGGTTTCAGCCCATATAATTGATCCCATATCTTTCAAGTCATCACGATCTACCGAGGTGATTACGGCGTGTTTGATTTCCATGATTTTGATCGACCTCGCCACTTTTTCCGGTTCATCCCAGTCAACCGTTTCGGGCCGTCCGGTTTTTACGCCGCAGAACCCGCAGGACCGTGTACACACGTTTCCTAATATCATAAAAGTAGCAGTTCCTTCGGTCCAGCATTCGCCCATATTTGGACAGCTTCCGGAGGTGCAAATAGTGTGCAGATCGTACTTGTCAACGAGTCCGCGTAATTCGGTATACTTTTTACCGGTGGGTAGTTTAACCCGTAACCATTTTGGTTTTGGAGCCGGTTTTTTTATGTCTAAGGTTTCAGTACTCATAAGCGAGCACAAAGATACAATTTTAATACCACGAACAACAATTTAACGAATAAGTCCCATGGTGGATTAAGAGCCAAGGGTTTGTAGATACCACAAGCTAAATCCTACTAGGATCACAATCGATAGTACACTGTAAAAACGCATTGCACGGGAAGGGCGTTTAGCTTTCGGAGTATGTTTGCTGCAAATTAGTTTGAAGTTGATGATGGCGTAGAAAGGAGCGGTTAAAAACGACAAAATCGTTGCTATATCTATAAGTAAGGTCATTTCAGAAAGCAAGAAAAAGAAAATTCCCAGGGTTCCAACGATCAATATCAAGATCCAAAACAGATAACCGCGTTTAAATTTTTTATTTAGGATCAATTCCGAAGTGGTATGCATTACTCGTGGAGAGGCATCTAAAGTAGTTAGGGTAGTGCTAAACATGGTGGTTAACGCGGCAACACCAATTAAAATTTTTGTACTGTCCCCTAAGCTATAGGTGTACATAGAAATTAACTGATTGGCGAATTCTCCTCCTGAACTAGAGAAGGTAGCACCACTATTAAACATTACAAGTGCGCCCAATGCGAGAAAGCCAATGGCGAGAACAGTTGTGGTGACAAACCCTACGTTAAAATCTAAGCGGGATTGTTTGTGCGTGACCGTCGGGTCAATTTTTTTCTTTTCTACCGTCCAAATCGATTGCCAAATGGAAATATCTAAAGGAGCAGGCATCCACCCCATAAAAGCAATTAGAAAGGCAACGGCTGTAGTTTCCGAAGGGATTCGTTGCGACCATGAAATCGCCTCTTGCTTGGGTATGGCCAACACAACTGCGACTATGGTACTTAGGGTCAAACAGATCACAATGATTTTCATTAGCGTATCGAGCACCTTGTACCTACCAACGATTAGAATACTAAAACAAAAAGAGGTGATGATAGCGGTCCAAAGGACAATAGAGCCTGAGCCGAACAGGCTCTGTGCAATTCCGGCTGTAACGATGGTCACAGCTGTTTGAATTGTGAACATGGTGGCAAAAGTGAGGAGGAAGTAAGCAACCAACACGCCTTTACTCATGGTATGATACCCATGCAATAAACTGCGGCCTGTGGCAGATGCGTATCTTGGACCGTATTCAAAGAAGGGATATTTTACAATGTTAATTAACAACAGTGCCCAAAGAAGTCCGAAACCGAAATCGGCCCCTGCACGTGTAGATTGCACCAAATGAGACACTCCAATGGCAGCGCCGGCAAATAAAAAACCTGGACCCAGTCTTTTAAGCGTTCGACTCAAGTTTAATGATTTTGCGTAATTATTTCTGAAAGTAATTTACGAGCTCTAAGCAATCGTACCTTTACATTATTAAGCGGTTCTTCTAAGCGTTCAGAAATTTCGTTGTAACTCATTTCTTGAAAATATCTCAGGTTGATCACTTCTTGGTAATGCGGTTTTAACTGCTTGATAAAGCGCAGTAGTTCGGCTAAGTTCTGTTCTCTAATTAGTTCATCTTCAGGCGTGGGTGCAACATCTGGAATTTTCTTTATTTGTTCTTCGGAAGTATACGAGGTGTGTTGATAAAGCGTAGCATTCTTCTTTCTACTTTTATCTATTTGGATGTTTTTTGAAATAGCGATTAGCCAAGTTCCGAAGGTATAGTTCTCATCAAAAGTTTCGATTTTATCGAAGGCTTTTGAAAAAGTTTCTATGGTAATATCTTCGGCCTCATACTCATTGCGAACTCGTTTTAGCTGAAATCCGTAGACCTCATTCCAAAAATGGTCTAATAGAAAACTAAACGCTTTTTGCTTGCCATTTTTAGCTTTTTGAATGTGATGTAAGATATTCTTATCGGTTATTTCCAACGGCTGTTTTTTGATGTGCTCTTGGTAATAAAGATACTCAATTGTAGGCACACTAAAAATAATTCGTAAAACGGGAGTAGTGGAATAAGCGTCTCTTCTTTTAGTCTTTTCGCCGACTTGCCCACCACTATGTATTGCATAAGGAACCTAAAACCAATTAACACCAACGCAATTCTCCAATCTGAGAATACCAAAGCTGCAATGGCTAACAACCAGAATAATAGGTTAGATAAAAAGTAAACACCCAGCAATAATTTATGCTTGCTCTTATAGCGAGATGCCGTACTAATGTGTCTTCTTTTTTGACGAATCCACGCTTTAAATGTTTGCTTAGGAATAGAATAGGTGAATGCTTCAGGTTCTAAGCATAAACTCGTGTTCGAGGCCGTAGCTGTTTCGTTTACCAGAAGATCGTCATCTCCCGAGGGAAGTTTTATATGCGAAATAAAACCATTGTTCTCATAATAGACGCGGCTTGTATATGCCAAATTTCTTCCTACTCCCATATATGGCATTCCTACGGCTGCATACCCAAAGTATTGCATCGCTGTGTGTACAGTTTCAAATCGGATGAGTTGATTAAGTAGCCCCGGTTGTTTTTCATAGCCTCCATAGCCTAAGATCACTTCTTTTTCTTCGGAAAAATGAGCAGCCATATGCGACAACCATAAGGAACTGGCCGGTCGGCAATCTGCATCTGTAAAGACCAATTGGTTGTTTGCTGCTCTTTTAATTCCAAGAGTAAGGGCATACTTTTTACTAGCCCAAAAAGCCTCATTGTTTTCTACATTAACGATCTTGATACGGCTATCCTGTTCTGCAAATTGTTCCATCACTTCCAGCGTGTTGTCTGTGGAAGCGTCATTTATTAGAATAAGCTCGTAAGTAGGATATTGTTGTTCCAACCATAGCGGAATATATTTCTGAAGGTTGGCAGCTTCATTTTTAGCACAAACGATCAAAGAGACTGGTGCGGAGTCTGAAGCATCGGCATTTGTAGAAGATGAAAAGGCAAATTTTGAAAAAATAAAATAGTAGACGCAGTTAAGAAATACTACTGCAGCTAGGAAGTAGAGTAGCAGCATAGGCACTGAAACAGGTTAATTTAACTTATTGATGAGTTTCTTCTGTGCAGTTTTCAAATTGGTCGGGTGTTTTACCACAAAAGCCACAAGTTTCTCCTTCTTTGTTTAAAAAAGGATTCTGACTTGCACACGTACCTGCAAATTTTCCGTCTTTTTTTCCCCAGATTTTAATTGCGATTCCACCAACCGCCAGCGAGAGAAGAAGTAAGGTAATTAAAAATAGTTCCATGGTTCCAATTTTGAAGTACAAAAGTACAATCTTTCTTGGTGAAGTGGTGAGATTTTAAGTATTTTTAGCTTCACTTTTCAATAAATTTAACCATGAAGCAATTCTATCGCACTTTTTTAGTTTTTTCAACGATTGTTCTCTTGTTTTCTTGTAAACAAGATGTGAAAGAAACAAGTACTTCCGAAGCCATAAAAACGGACACACTTGTAAAAAAAGAGCGTGTAATTCCTACCCAGGAAGATAAAGATCGTGCCAACAGTGTCTTGACCAAGTTAATGGTAACCCCAGAGTCTAAAAAATTTACGAATTATTTGGTTACGGCGCAGATGACAGATGATCTCATGAAGAACAAAGGACCCTATACGGTTTTTGCACCTTCTGCCGAGGCGCTCGATGGACTTTCCGAAGAAACGCGTCAAGATTTTATGAAACCTGAGAATAAAGAAGCATTGGCAACCATGTTACGTCAACATATAGTCGAGGGAGGATTAGATTCTGCCACTTTGGTTCAAAAAATTCGTGAGAATAACGGAAGTCTGGCGTTAACGACTATTGGAGGTACACAACTAACAGCATCTAGATCTGGTAGTGATATTGTGATCACGCATAGTAATGGAACCAAAGCAGTTGTAGGTAAAAGTGATATTCAAGGCTCGAACGGCGTATTACACATTGTAGATGCCGCTTTTATTCAAAATTAAATAATGTTTACTTCGGGTTCAATGTAGATTCCGAATTGCGCTTTAACGGCTTTCTGAATACGCAATGCAAGTTCCCAAATATCATTGCCCGTTGCAGTACCGTGATTTATAAGAACTAAGGCTTGACGGTCATGAACGCCGGCGTCACCAAATCGTTTTCCTTTAAAACCTGCTTGTTCTATTAACCATCCCGCCGGAATTTTAAACTCGGTAGGTGACACCTCGTAGAAAGGTGCATCGGGAAAGTTAGAACGAAATTCTTGAAACGCATCACTATCTATTACCGGATTCTTAAAGAAACTACCGCTATTGCCCAACTTGGCCGGGTCGGGTAACTTAGATTGGCGAATAGCGATCACGGCTTTAGAAATAGCTTCTATGGTTGGTTCGGTAACTTGTTGCTCCTTCAATTCTTGCTGAATCGCACCGTATGAAGTACTTAAGGTATGGTCCTTTTTGGTAAGCGTTAAGGTAACACTGGTAATAATGTATTTACCTTTTGCTTTATTTTTAAATATGGAATCCCGATACTGAAATTCGCAATCGCTTTTATAAAAGGTCTCTTCTGTGAGGTCCTGTACATTTAATGCGGAACAACTGTGAAAAACATCCTTTAATTCTACGCCATAAGCACCAATATTTTGAATAGGAGCTGTGCCGATGTTTCCGGGGATTAACGACAGATTTTCGATGCCACCATACCCCTGCTCGATGCAATACAACACAAAGTCATGCCAATTTTCACCCGCCATTGCTTTTACTTGAACGTGTTGTTCGTCTTCGGAAACAACAGAAATACCCCTAATGTCAACGTGTACCACCAAAGCGTCTATATCCTTTGTTAACAACATATTGCTTCCGCCACCAAGGATAAATATCTCTTTGTTGGCATATTTAGATAACACTTCTTTAAGTGCTGTGACGCTTTTTGCAGAAATAAAATAACGGGCGTTGCAGTCAATACCGAACGTATTATAGGCTTTAAGTGATTTGTGCTCTTCCAATACCATTATCCCGGATATTGTTCTAGTGCGATCTTTAAAATATTCACAGCTTTGATCAAACTTTCTTTATTAAGCACATAAGCAATTCGAATTTGATTTTCTCCTACACCAGGGCTTGAATAGAAACCGGCAGCCGGAGCAACCATGATGGTTTCACCATTGTGATCGAAGCTTTCTAACAGCCATTGTGCAAAATCGTCGCTGTTGGCTACGGGCAGCTCTACGATACAATAAAAAGCACCTTTTGGTTCGCCTACTTTAACTCCGGGAATCTCTTTTAGGTGTTGTACCAACAGGTCACGTCTTTCTTTGTATTCTGAAATTACTTCATCAAAATAGCTCTGTGGGGTTTGTAAGGCTGCTTCACAGGCAATTTGAGCGAAGGTTGGCGGACTTAATCGTGCCTGCGCAAATTTAAGTGCAGTAGCGATCACTTGTTTATTTCTGGAAACCAAACAACCAATTCGTGCCCCACACATACTATATCGTTTAGAGACCGAGTCGATAATGATACCATGTTCGGCCATGCTTTCCTCTTGGAGGATGGAATAGTGGTCGACACCGTCGTAAGTAAATTCACGATATACTTCGTCTGCAACCAAAAACAAATCATGCTCCTTTACGATCGCCGCAAGTTTTTGAATTTCATCTTTAGAGTATAAGTAGCCCGTTGGATTCCCCGGATTGCAAATTAATATGGCCTTGGTTTTGGGTGTGATAAGTTTTTCAAATTCAGAAATAGGGGGTAAGGCAAAATTATTTTCAATTTTTGAGATCACGGGTACTATAGTTACGCCCGAGGCAGTGGCAAAGCCATTATAATTTGCGTAGAAAGGTTCCGGTATTATGATCTCATCTCCCACATCGGCAATACTTCCCATCGCAAATAGCAATGCTTCGCTGCCACCTGTAGTGACGATTATATCGTCTGATTCGACCGGAATTTGATGTTTATGGTAATATTTGGCAATCTTTTTGCGGTATCCTTCTGAACCTTCGGAGCGTGTATATGCTAAAATCTCTAACGAGTGCAATGCGACAGCATCCATAGCGATTTGTGGCGATTTAATATCCGGTTGTCCAATATTTAAGTGATATACTTTTTTATTTGGTTGATATGCCTTTTCAGCAAATGGAACTAAGTTTCTAATCGGAGATTCGGGCATGTTAGCGCCCTTTTTTTATACGATAGGCATATGACTGGATTTAAAGAACAAAGTTGCGAAATATATTTTATAATTCACAGCATGCACAACAGCAATGATTAAAATTTTATATATTTAATTCTCTTGAAACTCTCTTGTCAAATAAAGCACATACTACTATGTCTTTCGCTCCTATGTTGCGGTTTGCCATCGGTATTCGCGCAAGATGGATTTGCATTACCGGCTAACAAAAAGAAGGACAGGGTTTCTTTTAAGCTCGTCAACAATCTTATTATTATTCCGGTTACGGTTAATGGGACCGAATTGTCATTTTTATTGGATACCGGAGTAAACTCTACCATTATTTTTAGCTTGACTAGCGAAGACTCATTAGAGATTAAAAACACTACGCCTGTAAAGCTACGCGGATTGGGAGAAGGCGAAGCTGTCGATGCGCTTAGAAGTGATTTTAATACGGTAGTTGTTGGCGAAGCTGTAGACAATACACATAGTATATTTTTAATATTTGATGCATCACTTAATTTTTCTCCGCGTATGGGAGTCCCTATTCATGGAATCCTTGGCTATGATTTTTACAAGAACTTTATTGTAAAGACCAATTATGTCAATGAGGTGATCACATTTTATGATCCCACTAAATACAGTCCGAAGGTATGCAGGCGCTGCGAAGCTTTCGACCTAACACTGTATCGAAATAAGCCTTATGTGAATTTGGACCTTGTTATTAATAGCGAACGCATTAATTCTACATTGTTAATTGATTCGGGATCTAGCGATGCATTATGGTTATTTGACGATGAAGCATTTATACAAGAAGAACCTAAGAATTACTTCGAAGACTACCTCGGCTTGGGGCTTAGTGGAGGGATCTACGGAAAGCGATCTCGTATCGCCGAAGCTTCACTTGGCAACTTTAAGTTAAAGGAGATCAATGTTGCATTTCCCGATGAAGCCGCTATTCAAGGTGCGCGAAGCTATGAAGACAGAGTTGGAAGTTTAGGAGGCAACTTATTAAAGCGCTTTACTACCATTATAGATTACCCAAATCGGCAAATTATTCTAAAGAAGAATAAATACTTCAATGACCCTTTTCATTATGATATGAGCGGATTAACCATTCAACATGATGGGGTTACAGTTGTTAAGGAACGAAAGTCCAATAGTAATCGCAATATGGTAGGTGCCGAAAGTGGTGCGGTTTCCGGAATTGTTGAATCGCCTTCATTTACCTTCAATTTGGCGCCAAAGTTTGTAGTTGCTGAGGTGCGTGTAGCTTCTCCAGCCGATGAAGCAGGTATTAAAATAGGTGATGAGATTATTAGTATCAATAACAAGAAGGCTCAAAACTACGAGCTGTACGAATTAATTGAGATGTTCTCATCAAGACCTAATCGAAAATTTACACTTGAAATTGGTCGTGATGGACAAGTGCTTAAAAAAAGAATTGTCCTTAAAAAGGTATTATAAAAAAAAGCGCCTTCAAATGAAAAGGCGCTTCTTACTATAATTACTTATTTGGTTATTCTGTTTTTTCAAGAAGACTTTTGTCATCTCCTAAAACCTCACCCTTTATTTTTAACGCTTTAACAGGTTCACTGGCATTCGAATAAACGGTTACTGTTTTACGAATAGGACCAACGCGATTGGTGTCATATTTTACTTGGATCGTGCTTGATTCACCAGGTGCAACAGGGCCATCCGGTTTTTTTGGAACGGTACAACCACAACTCGATTTTACATCGGTTACAATTAACGGTGCATTTCCTGTGTTCGTAAACTTGAAAACACGTACTCCATCACTTCCTTTTGCTATTTCACCGTAATCGATGGTATCCGACTCAAAGTCGATCACTGCTTGCGAATGTGCAGTTGTTAGCCCAACGAATGCGATAATAGCTATTAGAACATATTTTTTCATAA
>NZ_QOLC01000023.1 GCF_003333325.1 Candidatus Ulvibacter alkanivorans
GTTCAGTTAATGGATGTTCTTGAAACTGAAATCCTTACTGTTTATTTCTACCCAGAATTTATTGTTGTAGAAGCATTCGAAGGAATTAACCTTTCTTACAAAACCGGCTTTACGATCCTACTAAAGGTCATAAAAATTATTGGATCTAAGCCTTGTTTTTTAATTTCTAATCGCATCAACTCCTACTCGGTAAACCCAACTGATTATAAGTATTTGGATATGATTCCAAACTTAAAAGGGATTGGAATTGTTAGCACGACCGAACGTGGTCGCAGTAACGCACAATTAGAAGCGAAATTTTTTAAAAAACCATTTAAGGTGTTCGACGATATGAAAAGCGCCTATTTTTGGGGAAAAGAGCTACTCGCTAACTAATACGTTTAAAATAGTCTTTAAGAACTTCATCGTTTACTTCGGAAGGAGTAAATATCTCTAATAATCTAGGACGGTTCGATGGGGCATAAAAAGTGTCTAAGGCTTCTTTTACGTCACTTGCATCTCTCGCTGAAGCATATTCCAAATTGTATAGCTCGCATATAGGTCGTGCCGTTAAGTTGTGCTTGGTCTCAAAAAACGTTTCAAATTGGGCTGCTTTCTTCGCGTTGGGAAGAATTCTAAAGATACCCCCACCACTGTTGTTCACCACTATAATTCGAAAATCATTAGGTATATGGTCGTTCCAAAAAGCATTGCTATCGTAGAAGAAACTGAGATCGCCCGTAAGCAACAATGTCGGTGTGCTCGAAATGTAAGCCGCACCAATAGCAGTACTGTTGCTACCATCTATACCGCTAGTCCCTCTATTACAAAAAACCCTTACCTCACTCGGAAGGTCAAATAATTGAGAATATCGTATAGCGGTGCTATTGCTAAGTTGCAGTTGTAAAGGCTCTGGTAATTGTTCAATAATTCTCGCATAGACTAAAAAATCGGAAAAAGGTGCTGTTTCCACAAATGCACGATGTTTCGATATGCGTTCCTCCTTTATGGCAAGCCAAGTATCGCGGTAGTTGCTATTGGTTTTAGCTGCCTTCGGAATAAAAGAGGCTAAGAAGCTATTTACAGTGACCTGAATATGTTCCGTTAACACAAAAAAGGTATCATTGGCCGTTTTTGGATGCACATGAAAATGATGCTTTGGCGAATGAGACCGTAAAAATGCCTTTACTTTTTTGGAAACAATCATCCCACCAAAAGTGAGTAACACGTCCGGAGCTAATGTTGATAACTGAGCTTCAGACAAGGGAGCTATAAGTTGATCGATGCACGGAAAAAAATTATTGTTATGCAGATTTGACGTTGTCTCCGTGAGGACTATCACGCTTTTATCATGAGCGAGTGCATCCAACCATTGTCTTTCAACACTATCGGGAAACAGCGTTCCTACTACGATCATTTTTTTAGGACTGTCATTCCATGCCTCGGTGACTGCATCCAAATCTATCACTTCTTCTTCCGAAGAAATCCGAACCGGAACATCTTGAGGCGACACAGTGCTTGTTTCTGAGGTTTCGTACAAAGGTTCTGTAAATGGGATGTTGATATGTACAGGACCCTGTAATTCGATGGCCGTATTTAGCGCTATATTCATCTCCGTTTCATTGTACACTTGATGACTACCACCCTCCTTGCAGTTGGCGCTGTATAGTATATGATTGTCGAATACGTTTTCTTGTCGAATGGTTTGTCCATCACCCACATCAATAAGATGCGATGGTCTATCTGCAGACAATACGATTAAGGGAATATTACTGTAAAACGCTTCCGCGATCGCCGGGTAATAATTTAGTAATGCAGAGCCTGAAGTACAAACCAGCACCACAGGTTTTTGCAGTTGTTGTGCAAGACCTAAACCAAAAAATGCGGCGGAGCGCTCATCGACTATACTAAAATTATGAAAGTCCTCATGCTGCGTAAACCCTATGGTTAGTGGTGCATTTCGTGAACCGGGAGAGATCACAATATGATCGATCCCTTTGGCTAAGCAGAGTTGCGTGATAGTTTGGGACAGTGCTTTCGAAGAAAATTTCATGCGGTGTAAAGATACGAACTACCCCAGAAATATTAAAGCATTGGTTGCAGTACCTGCAACATGGTTTGCATTTTATTTTGAGTTTCTTCCCATTCGTCACTCGGATCAGAATCGATCGTAATACCACCACCTACAAAAATGGTCGCGGTCTCATTTTCAATTTTCATACAGCGAAGGTTCACAAACAGATTAGAGCATTTATTATCATCACAGATAGGTCCTAGAAACCCCGTATAATACGCTCGATCGTATTCCTCTTGTTCTCGTATAAAGCGTTTCGCAGCCTTTGTAGGTGTGCCACAAACAGCAGGCGTAGGGTGTAATGCTTGTATTAAACTCTGTAAGGTCGTTCTACCGGTTTTTAGCATTCCTGTAATATCGGTTCTTAAATGCGCTACATTTCCTGCAATATGGGTATAGGTTTTAGACAACTTCATTACCGAGGTAACTTTCTGTAGATTATTCGTAATAGCGTCGGTAACGAACTGTTGTTCAGTTATTTCTTTGTCGCCCCAGTAAACAGGAAGATTTTTAGAATAAGGTTGAGTGCCGGCCAACGCCATGGTAACAAATGAGTCTTCCCGGGTGGTAACCAATACCTCGGGCGTTGCGCCACACCAAATTCCGGTCGTTGGATGGTACCACAAGTATCTAAAACTTTGATCTTTTGCTGTAAATAATCGCGCGAACAGCTCTTCGACCTCCAAGTGCTTTAGCGCTATCTCTACCTTTCGAGAAACCACAATTTTTTCAGCATTCTTCCTTCTTATTTCTGAAAGTGCTTTCTTCACAAGTTCGATATAAGCCTCTTTTTCATCAGTTGCATCGTCAATATTCACACGCTTAAAGGGTTCTGTCATTTCTGAAAACGGGAGCTTGAGCAAGGTGCTCTCTGCTTCCGGGATACATATGGCACGGTGTTCAAAAGTAAATGGAGCTAACACAAAACTAGAAACTGTGAACTCCTCTATGGTATGTAATTGATCATCTTTCTGAAGCACTGCAACCACATGCTCACTTTCCGGTAATGCATAAAGAACAAAGGGAAGTTGCTTAGCGTAGTGCTCGAGAATTTGTTTGGGGAGTATTTTTTTATCCATACAATCTATGTACGTAAAGTTATAGTGGTTAGTTTTACCATAGAAACCAACGCACCGTCATCGTTTGTAATCCTAATTTGCCAGAGTTGGGTTGTTCTTCCCTTATGAAGTATCGATGCTGTAGCATGCACGTATCCGTCACGAACGCTTTTTACATGATTGGCAGCAATCTCAATACCTCTAATCGTTATATTTTCCTCCTTCATAAAATACATTGCGCCTACACTGCCAATAGTCTCTGCTAAAGCCACCGAAGCACCTCCATGCAAGACTCCGTCCGGTTGATGCACTTTTGGAGTTACCGGCATACTAGCGGTTACTGTAGTTTCGGTCACATCGGTAAACTCGATAGCAAGTGTTTCCAGCAAGGTATTTTTTCTTAGCGCATTAAACTTGCGCAATAAGGATTCTTTAGAATTCTCCATTGGATTCGTTTACATTTGTAAAAATACAAAATGATTGCTAGTATGGCTTTAGAAAAGCAGGTTTCTTATCAAACAATTAATAGCTATTCGGTAGCGAATAAATTTACCGAAAAAACCAAGAATGTATGGTTGGTTTTTCACGGGATGGGATATTTAAGCAGGTATTTTATTCGGTATTTTTCTGAGCTTTCTTCGGAAGAAAACTACATTATTGCACCACAAGCGCCTTCAAAATATTATCAAGGATCCGAGTTCAAACATGTTGGTGCCTCTTGGCTTACGCGTGAAAATACTTCTGAAGAAACAAAGAATGTCCTACGCTACATCGACAGCGTAGCAAAAGCTGAAGCTGAAGCCTTGCAGCACGCAAACAAGCTTATCGTATTGGGCTATTCGCAAGGTGTTTCCATTGCAACGCGTTGGCTGTCTAGTCGAAATATACAATGTGACCACCTCATTCTTCATTCAGGTGGTATTCCTGTGGAATTGACACCTCAAGACTTTAATTATCTGTCGGCTAAAACGCCGGTTACCTATCTCTACGGTACGAACGATGAATACATAAATGAAGCGCGAAAGACAGAAGAACATCTTAAAGGGAAAAACCTATTTGGTAACCGACTTCAAATTAAAACTTTTGAAGGAACGCATGAGGTGTATAAACCGTTTTTAGCCCAAGTAGCTAAAGATCATTAAAATAAATTATGTAGTTCATCGATTTTTTTTGCTGTTTAAAGTATAATTTCTTTAATTTACTTGAAATTGTAAGAATGTACTTAACCCCCGACTTATGAAAAGAATCCTACTTACCAGCCTAAGCCTGTTTGTTTGTGCACTTTTAGTAGCACAGGTTAGCCCTAAAGAAAAACAAGCCCTAATCGATTTTTACTTAGCTACTCAAGGTGAACATTGGGTAAATACTTGGAACCTTAATGAGCCTGTATCGCAATGGGAAGGCGTAACAGTAACCAATAATAAAGTAACTGCTATCCAACTGTTGTTCAACAATATTGAAGGGGAACTTCCTAACTCGATTGGAGACCTAGAACATTTAACAGCTTTAGAACTTTCATTCAACAAGATTAGTGGATCACTACCAGAGTCATTAGGAAATTTAACACAACTAAAAACATTGGCTTTTAACAGTAACAACTTGAGTGGTCCGGTTCCTGCAACCTTAGGGCAGCTTAGCCTGTTAGAAGAGCTTCACTTAAGTAGCAATAATTTTACGGGCACCTTACCCACTGTGTTAGGAACACTAGAAAATATAACAGTCTTTAATGTATTCGATAACGACCTTAGCGGTGAGATTCCGGCCGGATTAGCGAATCACAGAAACTTACGAGAATTAATGGTAGCCGAGAATAGCTTCGAAGATACCGGAAACTTTTCGGTAGTATTATTGACAAATTCTGGAGCAGGATTAGACCTTAATAGACCTTCCATCACGCCATCGCCCAAGACCATCATTGCTATCGAGGGTGAAGAAGAAGGTAATTAAAATCATCAAAACTTTTTAATTTGCTAACTAGCAGTAAATAAACAACTTACTACGTAGTATAGTCGATAA
>NZ_QOLC01000073.1 GCF_003333325.1 Candidatus Ulvibacter alkanivorans
TTTATTTGTATTCATATAATTATATAACAAAATAAAACAAATCACAATGAAAAGGACAGTAACCATCATAGCATGCTTTCTGCTATTCAGCACTGCCAGCCAAGCTCAAATCTTCGATAAGATCAAGAAAACAGTTGATAAGGTGGGGCAAAAAGTAAGTCTAAAAAAACTGCAACGTGATCCTGTCTCTACTTCTTTTAGCGATGTAGATAAGCGAAATACCAAACCTGAAACCTTTGGAAGTGGTGAAGTATACGCAGATATCCATGCTCAGCCCTTTACAGAGAACAACGGATTTACTTTACAACCCGGTTTTTATGAAGCAACCTTCGATAGTTTTTGTATAAAAGCAGGAACGTACGCCCCAAGCAGTGGTAGCGGACGATTTTACGCAGAATTGGATGGTCCCAAGGCAGACATTTTTGAGACGATATTACGAGCTTATGAACAAGGCAGGGTCGAAAAGCAAGATGCACAGTTACTTTTTTGGGCCATTATCGCCAAAACAGATTTCGCCAAAATGCAAGGACGTGTAAAACAAACCGCCTTACAAATTCTATCGACTGAAGAAATTGCTCGATTAAGTACCAATGTACTCGAGAATTATGCAAAAAAAGAATTAAACAAATTAAGTTACCGTTCCAAAGCAGCACGTGCTATCATAGAGGCCGAAAATAATTTACGCTCTAAGTATTACAATGCCGTTAATAGCTATGCCGAATATGAAGAAATTGCTATGCTCGCTGGAGCCGAACCTATAGTAAACGGTTGGGAAAGTGGAAAATGGACCAAGCATCCCGACGGCTATTATTTAAGATATTACCCTAGTGGATATCAAAAGACCAAGACACAAATATATGTACCAAATGAAACCGGAACCGTAAACTTCAATGGTTTTGGCGATGTAGCAGTGCCGGCACATACCAGCAGTCAGCGGTTACTTCAGTCTAATCGGCCGTATGGTGGAGGAACAGTTGCGGGAAATTCGTCTACCAACCAAAACTCAGCAATAAACTGCGATGAGGTAACTAATCCACTCATAGATCAAGCCGTTAAAAATCAAATGATTATGCAAAACTTGCCTGGCGTGGCAGTAGGTGTATTTAAGAATGGAAAGATTATCCACCTAAAAGCATACGGTTATACTAACATTGTGGAACAGAAAAAAATAACAAATCGTACGGTTATGAATTGGGCTTCGGTGTCAAAATCGGTTACGGCAGTAGCTGCACTTCAATTGCAACAAGATCCCACTATCGATTATCAGATTTCTGATCTGGTCACCAAACATTGTTCGTATTGGCCTAGCGAATTGGACTATTGCGCGCTCTACCCAGGACTATGCGACCGTAATAGCTCGCTCATTGATAGACGTTCTGGAAGAATCACCATTGAGCATTTATTGCGTAACCAGAGCGGTATTCAGCACTATGGCCGAGGTATGGATAGAGACAACAGTGGTAGCGGTGATAGAAAAACACCGTATCCTAGGATCAATGATTCATTGACTTTCTTAGAAACTAATAACTACGTTGCAGAGGCAGACGAATTCAATGCACCATCAGCTGTAGGTTTGTTTAAGAATTCTGTCATGGATTTTGAACCTGGTACAGATTTCCTGTATTCATCATACGGATTTAATCTAGCAGGTGCCACCATCGAAGAAGCAAGTCCTAATGGATATGTCGATTGGGTAATGAAAAACATTGTCGATGTTGCTAACTTGAAAAGCATGCAAGTCGTTAATGAGGAAGATCGAGAAGGTCATGATATGCCTAGAGATGGAATTTTAAAAGTAGTGGTTGACGGATCTAAAGAAAAAGTACTACCAGGCGGTGGGTGGGAATCCAACATTTGTGATTTTGCAAAGTATGCCATTGGACTGGCAAGTAATTCATACTATGACGAAACGCAAGGTACTATCTGGGATGTTAGTGGTGGGCGATATAAATACGGAGTTCGTGCCACAGGCACAGGCTCGAATCTTAAAGTATGGCATGGAGGTAAGCACAAGAACATGCGTACATATATGCATTTTTTCCCTTCTGATACCACCGGAGTGGTGCTTATGGCTCCTGCAGAATATGCTGATCTCACCTTGCTCACAAGACTAATTTATAAGTCTATTGGAGAAAGACTATCGACGTACGGCAGTTTTACACATACACCGCTAGACAAATGTCGCGTAGATATGGGAAGTGACAACGATCTCTTTAACGCAGTTTGGAGAAAAACAAACCAAGATGTATTAATTAGGACAGGAAGACCCAATAGCGAATTTTATGAAGAAGTGAAACGACTTCGCTCGGCAGGATATCATTGTAAAGATATCGAAGCCTTTGTGCACAACGGAAAATTATACTGGGACGGCGTCTTTCAGAAAGGAATTCCACCTACAAAGATGTGGCGTAATGCGAACAAACAAGCGTTTGTCGATAAATGCGACGAAATGAAACGAGATGGCTATAGATTGTACGATGTAGAGACCTACATTAATCAAGAAGGCAAAAGACTCTGGGCAGGTGTCTTTAGGAAGACCAACGATGGGTATTCGGTTCGTTTAGATCGAACCTTCACCGAATTTGCAGATGTACGCGAACAAGAAAATGCGAATGGCAAAAAGCTAATCGATATCGAAGTCTACACAAAGGACAATCAAATGTATTGGAGCGGTGTATTCACAAAAGGAGCGCCTAATTTATTGAATAGAAATTATGCTATCGACGATTTTAATACTCTCGTGGACACAAGAAGAGCTCAAGGATATAAATTAATAGATGTAGAGTATTACGAAACACAACCTGGTGGTACGATAGATTTTAAGGTAGCAGCAATATGGGAAAAAAGTAATGCTGACGAAAAACGTAGATCCTTAAATGATTTTTGCGACCTAATGGGATTCCATGAAAATATTAGTGCTCAAGGGTATGAACTGATAGATTGGAATCGAATCGGAATTGAAATTCTTGATTAGACAAATCAAACGTTACAAAAGCCAACGATGAAAACACTACTTTTAATTTTCCTACTTTCCATATTGTTTACTTCATGTGCCCAAAAAAGTTATACCGGTACCATAAACAACTGGTCGCACAACAAGGCTGATATTATATTGCCTTCCGAAGAACCTATTGTCATAGGAACGGTAAGCGATCAAGGAGAAGTTGTTCTATCATTGCAAGAAGACCTTGTCCAAACATTAAGAAGACTTCAAGCACAAGAAAATAAGAATAGTAATATCACTATTAAAAACAGCACAGTGCGAGATGCTTTCTATTGTGACGATACCATGGTAGCAGTTAAAAACGGTGAAATCGTATTAGAAAAAGCGACTTCACGAGGCACGTTTTATGTAGGAGACCTTGAGAACAAAGAACTATACGGACAATTGCGGTTATCGAGTTCTACAGCCTTTAATGAAAGCTACTTTAGTTTAGGTAAGAAAGATTTTGTGCAAGGGTACTATATCGATTACTTCTATGTTCCGGCACCGGCTTCGGTAAAAGGTGAATGTAGAACTGAAACATTTACACTAGACTTAAAAGACACCTTCTATAGTACTGTCATCTATGATATTGAACTTGAAGCTGGTTGGAATTTGGTTAAAATCGAAGTTGTAGATACGTATACAGATCAAGAGGGGAACGCACGACCTTTGGTTACCAAGATGGAATCGATCAAAGAACTGCCGGAAGAAACACAGTTTCTCTTGAGTAATTAAAACACAATAAATTGTAAAATTTCATTATGCGTACTATACATTACACACGTTACTTGCTTCTTATTTCAGTATTTCTGTTCTCATGTGGGGACACAAAAGAACAAGTTGAAAACGAATCCAATGCTAAAGTTACTATCGAACGAGTATCAGAAAAAACGGCTTCGAAAACAAAGGACAAGCAAACTAATAAGTCGAAATACATCAAAAGCAATATGGAGCGCTTGGCTACGCTTACACCTTTGACCGAAGCAGAATTTATGGCTTGGCGACCGGAAAAACTTATGGGCCTGCCCACTACTAACGTCAATACCTATGGACCGCCCAATGTTGCAATGTTTGATATCACGTATCAAGCTAACGACGAAAAAGTTCGACTTCATATCGTTGATGGAGCCGGAGAACGCGGGGCGCAACTAACAGGACCGGCACATTTGATCGCGTTTCAAGACGCCAATCAAAAGATACCGATGGGCTATATTAAAACGGTTACCGAAAATGGTATTACCGCCAAAGAACGCTATGCTCAGGTCAACGAAGAATACCAATTAGATTTCCTGTACGACGACCGACTTTATGTGAAAGTAAAAACTACTAATTTAGGAAGAGAAAAAACTTGGCAAGCCGTCGAAGCTTTTCATTTTGAAACGTTGTTGAATAACAACCAGTAAAATAAGCAGTAAGCTTCTCTCGATTATACTTCTTTGCTTAATGCTTTCTCATTGTTTTTTATGGCAACCCCTTGTCGTTTTGCGCCAAGGGCCCGGCAGGCCAGCCTACTGAATGGTAAGCCTGCCTACCGAATGGTAGGCCTGTCTACCGTATGGTTAAATTGTATGCCGCATGGCAGGCCTGTCTGCCGGGAGGCAGGCTTGTCTGCCGGGAGGCAGGCTATTCGCTATATCTCCCGTGATACGGGAGGATGCCGCTGCTATCCTTGTTGCGGGATTTTTGGTAAAATTACGTAAAAAAAACCCTCATCAAGTATGTATGATGAGGGTTTTATAAGAAGGCGGTGATTCAGTACCTGTTTCTTTTTACAAACTTGTGCTGTAAAAAGATTACAACGAACTAATCACGCCAAAGGCGTGA
>NZ_QOLC01000083.1 GCF_003333325.1 Candidatus Ulvibacter alkanivorans
AAAAAAATAAAAACATCTTGGTTTTAAGCTGTTTTTTAAGAAGTTTCTATCTATTTGCTCTAATTTATATAAAAAAGACAACACTATTATTTTTATGGAGTTAACTATTTTTCCGATATTTAGCTCATATTAATGTCAATTCTAACTCATTTAAAAAACCTCTACTATGTTTGAATTAAAGAAAAGCGGCGATAAATACCACTTTGTACTAAAAGCCGGAAACGGTCAGGTGATATTGTCTAGCCAAATGTACGCGTCTAAATCTAGCGCAATGAATGGTATCGAATCGGTTCAAAAAAATTGTGGTGATGACAATTGCTACGAAAGAAAAACCGCCAAGAATGGAAAATTTCACTTTAATGTAAAATCAACCAATGGACAGATCATCGGAAGTAGTCAAATGTATGCTGCCGAATCTGGAATGAATAATGGAATAGAATCTGTTAAGAAGAATGCTCCGGGAGCAAAAGTCAAAGAAGCAGAGTAGTATTACCATATCCAAAAAAAAGTAGAAGGGTCTTTTTGAACAAAAAGACCTTTTATTTTTTAATGCTATTGAGAACCGTCAATAAATGCGTGTGCATCACATCGGTATAATCTAAGTGAGTAACCATTCGCAATTTCCCTTCCCCCATATCACTTATACGAATTTCTTGAGACGATAGCTCCTCCATGAATTGCTGTGATTGTATGGCTTCGGAAAGATAAAAGATCACAATATTGGTTTCGGTTGGCTCAACCTTGGCGACATAGTCCTGTTTTGCTAAAACAGCAGCGATCTCTGAAGCCTTTTTATGATCCTCGGCCAAGCGTTCTACATGATGCTCTAACGCATATAAGCCGGCAGCTGCCATAAATCCTATTTGTCGCATTCCACCTCCTAATACTTTTCGAATCCGCATCGCATGATGCATGATGTCTTTACTTCCTATTAAGACAGTACCCATTGGAGTACCTAATCCTTTACTTAAACAAATGGTTATGGTGTCGAAGAGCTGTCCGTAGGCTTTGGTATCTTCTTCATTTGCAACAATTGCATTCATTAATCTGGCACCGTCCAAATGTAACCCTAATCCATGTTGGTCACATACCGCTCTTATTTTTTTTATTTCTGAAAGATCATAACAGGCACCACCACCTTTATTGGTCGTATTCTCAAGGCACACCAAGGATGTCAACGGACTATGATAAAAATCGGGTGGATTAATAGCGGCTTCTACTTGCTTGGCTGTGATCATTCCGCGATCGCCATCAATTAGTTTACAGGAGACACCACTGTTAAATGAAACCCCGCCTCCTTCATAATTGTATACATGTGCCCATTTATCGCATATTAACTGCTCTCCCGGTTGGGTATGTAACTTTATCGCTGCTTGATTCGCCATACTTCCCGTTGGAAAGAACAAGGCTTCATCCATGCCAAATAGATCGGCGAGAGTAGCTTCTAATTTGTTAACGGTTGGGTCTTCCTTATATACATCATCTCCGGTTTCGGCCTGCATAATGGCAGTCATCATTCCGGCGGTTGGTTTAGTAACCGTGTCACTTCGTAAGTCTATGTTCATATGGGGATTGCTTATTGTTGTCTTCGGAGTCTAGCTAGGTTTTCATTGATGATCATATCGATGGTGCCGTCTAAGGCAACCACTTTAAGTCCGTTGTTATACTCGTAGTGAATATTCTTATTATCGGCCTCATTTGTAAGATCGAATAAATTGTATTGCTGTTTAGAAGTCCCTCGATTAGAGGTGAACTCAAATCTTCGATAGCAATTATGAATTTCTGTTCGTTGCGTTGGCCCGTCACTGGCCTCAGCAGTTTCATAACCGCGAACTTTGTTTTCGTGTAACTGCTCCATATTATCCATATAATATCCAACCACATCTGGTGTGCTGACTTCAACACTATAGAACATACCACAGTTGTCGATACGTTTCATCATTTGGTCACCATTTTCTTCTTTCCAGAAGATATACACTTCGTAAAAAGTACCCCTGGAAGCGCATCGTTCTCCGTTGCCAAGGTCTATGATCTCTATCTTTCCGAGGCAATAGCGATAGGTCGTAAAAAATGTGTTGATACCTCGCTCCTGTAAGGAGGTGGTGAATTCTGAAACTTTGGCGTTTACATAGGCTTCATCACGTTGTGCAACAGTAGTTGCCGTAACAAAAAAGACGAGTAAGAGTACTAATTTTTTCATGAGGTTATTTATTTGGTATGATACATTCAAAGCTTCCAATCGGACTCCCATCCGGGATCTTCGGACTGGCAGCTACCTTATAATTTTCTGGCTTTTCTCTAAACATTGCAATTTCTCGTAGCAGTTGTCTGCTAAAAGCATCATCATTTCTCGAAAGTGTTTTTGCGAGCGTGTCTATACTTTCATTGGTAATGGCCTTCGTCTGCGCGATCGACTGCTTGCTTGCTACTAAGATAATCAATTGTTGCAAGGTCTCAAACTGTATGGCTTGTCTAACTTCCTTTTCATAAGCGGAAGCACTCTCATTTGTGAACGTTTGATCTAGTAATTGTTGTAACACTTCGTGAAGTCCAATAGTTGAAGGATCTAAGGCTTTTTGTTGCACCAGTCTGTTGGCACGTTCGGGGTGGAGCAGTAACTTTAAGGTCATATTGGCTGAAGTAGCCGCAGCTCCTAAGGCGTCGAATGCCACTCCCATATCACTCTTAAAGGATTCTCGAGATCGTGAAAATCCGTAGGCACGTGGTGGGAATAATGCTAACTTTTCCTCAGGAATCATCAATACTTTTGGTTGTAAGGTTCTTAGCACCGCCTGCAGGGCCTCTTCTTGTATTTTCTTCGGAAGCGTTTTTACCACGGTTCCACTATATCCTTTTACTGCATAGGTATAGTCGAGCCCACCAATTAACTTCACAGCTGCTTCCGTTTGATACCGGTGATAAAAGTATAAGGGAACAAAAACATCTTCCAACACCGAGTAGGGACGACCGGTACGAATATTGTCTTCAGAGAAATTGTTGATGGCATGCGCTCTTAGGTCAAGGACTTGTTCCAAACTTTCCGAAGCATTATTACCATTATCCCATAAATGAGCACTAACATGAGCACCACCTTTGGCTCTGGCATCACTATCGGTAATGTATCGAAGTCCGTTGGCATAGGCGGATTCTAAAATAGCTTGCAAGTACACCTTTTCACTAACTCCTTTAGGAATATCACCATACGAATACGCCACAGTAACTTTATCCCATGCTCCAATTTTCGCGTCGTAGGCCTCGCTAAAGTCGATGCGGCCCTCGTTGAGTTGAATTAATGGATGCGGATAGTCCATGACACTGGCGCGCCCATTGGTACTCGCTGCGAAATTATGAGCAAAACCCAGCGTGTGTCCTACTTCGTGCGCCGACAATTGGCGAATTCGAGCCAAGGCCATGTCAAGCATAGGCTGGTAATTGTCATCTCTTTCGGCATAAGGTTGATTCATCAACGCTTGCGCAATCATAAAATCTTGTCGTATACGCAAACTTCCTAGACTAACATGTCCTTTAATAATTTCTCCGGTTCTTGGGTCGATTACACTACCTCCATAACTCCATCCGCGGGTAGATCTATGTACCCATTGTATTACATTGTACCTTACATCCATTGGGTCGGCGTCTTTGGGTAATAGTTTTACCTGAAATGCATTTTTATAACCTATGCTTTCAAATGCTTGGTCCCACCATTTTGCGCCATCTAGCAGCGCAGAGCGAACAGGTTCGGGAGTACCGGGGTCGAGATAATAGACTATAGGTTCTTTAGCCTCACTTACCGCAGCCGAAGGATCCTTCTTTTCCAATCGATGCCGAGTGATAAATTGTTTCTTTATAGGTTCCCAAATAGGGGTACTGTAATCGAGATAACTAATAGAAAAAGAACCGCTGCGTGGATCGAACTCTCTCGGGGTATAGGCATCATCGGGCAGGGCTACAAAACTATAATGCTGGATGATTGACACCGAAGAGGCATCTGGAGCAACACTGGGTAAATTACGTCCTTTTGGTTCTCCAACAAACGTAAGCATGGCCTCAAATTCGGTGTTCTTCGGAAAGGATTTAGTGCGTTCCATCCATAAAGTATTGCGAGACTTCTCTAATTTATAAGTACCTTCTTCACCGGATTTTAAGCGATTGGCCACACCATGCATATCTTCCATTAAAAAGGGTGTAAGATCTATAATATAGTTTTCGCCTTTGGTCTCTTTTATTTCAAAACCGAACAAAACCGACCTAGCGAAGGCTTCTTCGATCGATCTACGTTCTAATTCGTTGGTGGTGGTGGCACGATACCTCAAGTTTGGTTGGATAAGAAGTAATTTGTTTCCTGATTTGGTAAAATAGACCAAACGCTGATCGCCTAATTGTCCACGATCCAATCCAATGTCGTTAGACCCCAAACCGGTTCGCAACGAATGCACATATAAGAACTCTGTATCCAATCGGTCTTTTGGTACTTCGAGATAAATCTCTCCGTCTGCTTCAGAATAATGAAAATTAAAAAAACCTTCATAATAGGTTAGGTTTGATTTCTTTTCCAAAAATTGAGCGGTTAGCGAGGTTATTCCGAAGAAGAACAGCAATATTAATAGCGATCGTTTCATAATAAAAGTACTAGGAGGTCAGATTAATCATGCTCATATGTTTGACATTGAGGAGACTTCTTATCTGAAAGCATAAAATTGCGAAAAATTATTTCATCGGGAAAACCAAAAGCCTATTTTTACATATTATTAATT
>NZ_QOLC01000062.1 GCF_003333325.1 Candidatus Ulvibacter alkanivorans
TCTTCGTCTGCAGCGTCAGATGTGTATAATAGCCAGTCATTGACTTGTTCCCCACAGCCTATCAATGTTATTGCAAAGGAGTCAAATGAAAAATTATCAGCATTATAACTTAATGTTCCTTCAAGAGTGGCACAAACTTCGGTTAAAAATGAATTATCATTTGAAAAAGTAGCTTGAATAAATTCGAAATCATCATTTGGTGATGGTGGTGGAAAATTATCGTTGCCATCAATTATTACGTTATGTAAATACCACGTATTGTCAAAAAGTTGCGGGTCTTGTGCAAATAACTTTTGCACAAAAATTAAACTTGTAATTATAAAAAAATATTTCATACGGTTTGCTTTTATTGTTTAATTAATGTTTGAGATGTCTGTGCCTCACCATCTGCAATGAGTATAACTTCATAAATACCCGATGTGTAGCTTGAAATATCGATTACGACACTGTTTAAAGTAGTGTCAATTATATAGTTGTCTGAAGACCCAGTTGTAGTATTTACTACCATAAGGTATGCAGAATTAGCTTCATCTGCGATGTAATTTGCAGTAACTTGTGAAGTAGCTGGATTTGGCACTAAACTTTCCAGTTTGTAGGGATTTACTTTTACCTCTATCTCATCGTAATCTTTGAATCCATCAAGATTTGAAATTACTTCCAATTTATAGATTTTTGTAATTTCTGGCGATACCGTTAGGTCAGAGCCAGTATAAATTAAGTTACCTTCTGGGTCGTACCAATTATAGGTAGCATCCTCATTGATATTTGATGCGGTGAGCGTTGTGCTTTCATTTTTATCAATTTCCTTATCATTACCTGCATCAGCAGAAAAACTGTCTCTCGGTTTTTTTCGCACTATATAAGTTTCCCCTCCAATAATATCGTTTGTACTTGCATCACGTTGTATAACGTGGTACACGTATTCGTTTTTATCGGTATATTCTTTTGTTAAGAAATTAAACTCTAAATTTATCGTACCTATTTCGTTGGGAGCTAAGCTAATGTTGTTTAGTACAGCATTGTTTGCAGTTACTATCTTTCGCTCGTTCTGTCGAGTGTCCTTTAGATTTGTTTTGGCTTTTCCACCATTGTTCCAAGCAGTATAGATTGTATTATCCATTGTGATAGAGACTTCTGCCTCCTCATATATCGCCTTTCCCAATTCATTTGTTTCCCTCACCAATTCCAGCTTAAATGATTTTTGAGCCGTAAAAGGGTTGCCTACAGCTACTACACCACCAATTACAGGAGTTGTATTAGGTTCAATGTCCACTACAGTAGTATTTTTCCAAGCAATGTTATTGTTGTTTAAAACATTAGTAGTTATATGACTCCCTTCTGTAAATGTCATTGGGTCATCTGGAGATTCAATTCTTGCCAAAAGACAAAAATGCCAAGGATTGGGATTAATATTTTCATAATCTTCAGGGTTTGGAACACTCCATTGAAGTTTTAAAACTTTAGTCTCCCCAATTTCAATGGGTGGGATTGTAATAGTGCCTATTTCATCGCCCATCAAAATATCTTGGCCTGTTACTGGGTCTGTAATGAACAAACTACCGTCCCAATGCTGTGGCCAAGATAGTGAGGTATTTGCCTTTGCCCAATATAATTTTAACTGGTCATTGCCTGATGAAGAGTCACAGCTATTGTTGGATACTCTAACATAAACATAGTTTGGGTCGTTTGGGTCATATTCAGGGTTTTGGTGGTCGTCATTATAAATACCATCATCTTGGTTTCTTACCCAAATATCATTACTTTGCCAAGGTTGTTGTGTGCTGTTGTCGGGTTCTGTACCGTCATCAACGTTAGAATTACGCATAGCTAAGTCAAGTCCAGTTGTTGGATTTGCCATACATTGTGCTGTAAGTACAGCTCTGTATGCATTTATTCTTCCAGTTCCCAATAGACCTTGATAGGGGGCATTTTCGGGGATTTCGTAAATATTGTCTGCGGTATTTTTAATAATGTCTCTAATTTGGTTGGGAGTTAAATTCGGATTTACATCCAACAACAGTGCTGCCAATCCTGCAACCATTGGAGATGATAAGGATGTTCCAAAACTTGTGTTGCGATAACTATTATTATTGTCGAGTGTATATAAACGATACCCAGGAGCACAAACATCTACTTTATCATTATGAGTCATTGTAGTGGTGGGATCATTTCCAATACGGTTGTGAACATCTTTCCACGATACGATACCATAAACTGGGTGATTTGTTCCTCTTGGCGATATATGACCGACTGCCGATACAGCTATGGTATGGTCATAGGCTGCTGGATATACGTATGTTGTAGGGTCTGAACCACAAGTATTACCATTGCCAGCAGCAAATATTGGAGTAATTCCCATATTCCAGATATCTTCATAAACCATTGCATTAATGGATGAAGGTGAACAAGAGTCATACCAACTACCATTGATTACTTTTACACCAGGTATTTGAGCCATTTCCCAAACTCTCATTGTATTTAAGGGACTATCCATAGTTACCAACTTTGTATTATAGCCTATACTTGGTATGCCCAAACCATTATTGGTATCAGCAGCAACAGTACCTGAAACTTGTGTGCCGTGTTTGTTGGTTGACGAGCTATTATCTATATCTTGAACAATTTTGTTGATTAAATCATCGTGGTCGGTATCAAAATAGGTGTCAACAACACCTACTAATATATTGGGGTTTCCAGTAGTGATATTCCAAGCCTGTGGTGCTTTAATGAGTTCCATAGCTTCTTTTACATTTCCATCGATTCCTTCAATGTCATCAGGTTCTAAAAGGGGTTGTCCTTCATATACATATTCTGTATATTCAATTTCAGTCCTGCTTGATAGCGATGCTAAATGACTATCATCGTTAAGTTCTATATAATAAACACGTTGCAAATATGGGTTTGAAATATTTGGAAAAGCTCTTTTAAATTGGTAGATAGGTTTACTATTTAAAAAACTCTCCAAATCATTGTTTTCCATATCCAACGTTAATGTTTGGTCCGTATTAATTGTTTTTTGAATTGGGTTTAAGGAATGCCCCACTTTTTCTACAACGTAATATCCTTGGACTGATTGCGCAAATGTTCCAATACAAATTAATTGGAGAATTGAAATTAGTACTAACTTTTTCATTTTGATAATAAGATTTAAATTTACGCATTCTAATTTTTAGGAGATTAGAATACTTGCACAATTGCCGTGGGGAGCAACTCCATTTTTGCTAAAATTAACTGAACATTATTCCTTCAATATTTATTTCCCGACAAAGTGGGTGGCTTTGGATTGATGTTGGTCAATTTGTTGCATAACGGTCTTGTATAACGTATCGTTGTGTCGTGATTCAATTTACGTAAATTTTCAGTTAGGGGAGAAGTGTTGGTTTTGTAATCCTTTTCAATCGCTTGACCATACCGACACAATGGACGTTATACGTTGTTGTACGTAGTGCGCTTAATCAGTGGAACTCCAAGAATTATATAATTCAAGAACAATATTTTGTTGGTTCATATTCAAATCATTCGCTACCATAGTCAAAGAGTCAAATCCAAAGGAGTTGTCAACCGAATCCTGAATCTTATAAAGATGGATTCTGGTCTCATCTTCCCGAGGATCAATTGCCTTTAAAATTTGGAGGTAGTGGCCGTCTACGGTATCAAGGAAAACCTCAAATTTTTCGCTAGGAGGGTTTTCTACAGATGAAGTGTACCACCCAAAGTCAAAATCAATCGTTATTTCGGAATTTTCGAGAGACCCAACGTAGGAATCGGCTCCTTGTCCCTCGATCATTCGGAAATCTGCATTATTCTGAAATTCATAATTGCCGATTAGGAATTCATCCTGAAATTTGATTCCATCATCAGATTCACAATTCAGAAATATCATTGCGGCTGAAATCAGTAATATTTTTGTTAGATTTCTCATTTTTCAAAGCATTACGTACAACGGTCTCGTATAACCGCCGTTGCGGTTTTTAGATTACGTATTATTCAGATGTTAAGATACTGTTTTTTGTAGGAATCTAAATTCGATTAAGAAGCAATGGCGGTTATACATTGTTGGCAACTGGTTTTTTTCTCAATAATTGTTGTTGATATTCTAAACTATTCCGTTTCATTGTTTTTAATTGTAGAATAATAGCAATTAGCGGTGTGTCACGAAATAAGTATTCAATTAATTCGGTTTTTTTTCCGTTTCTGTCCTCCGTGTCATTCATCGATAGGGAACCTTGAATTCTCATTATATAAATAGGATGGTCAAAGTATCTAAGAATTTGATTTCGATACTCTTTAGTCAGTTTTTTGTATTCGATAGCTTTATTCGATAGCGCGTCGCCACTAAAAAAATAATCATTCCCGCGTTTATAACTTACAAGTAACTTTTGGTCTTCATCGATAATGTCATTGTCATAAGTCAATCCTGTATTTAAATCATCAACAATATCATCGATTTTGGCAGTATAAATCTTTGTTATACTATCAATTTTCTTTGTTTCGTTATCCATTTGGTTTTCTTCTTCCAATTTGGACATTTCAAACTTTATCTGTTCGTTGAGATAAAAAATATTATAGTCTAATTCGTTAATCAGCAAACCGTACATTGCAAAATCATTCTTATAATTTAATTCATTGGTTGGCTTGTCATCACAAGCTGTAATTAAAATCAAAAATAAAATAATTGAAAGTTTCTGCATTTTTTTCAAACTTGTTGCCAACGGTCTCGTATAACGTTTGTGGCGGATTGGCGGC
>NZ_QOLC01000070.1 GCF_003333325.1 Candidatus Ulvibacter alkanivorans
GTTAGGAACATTAAACTTTTAAACTTTTAATTATGAAGAAAATTACATCTTTACTGATGGTGTTATTTTGTACTGCACTAACCGTGCAAGCACAATCTGATGCCGTTGCCATTCAAGATTTATTGCAAAGACATGCAACGATTGGTAACGAAACTGGAGCTATTACTGATTTCTTTACTGCTGATGAAATCCAAATGCTCAACCAACATTACACGCAAAATGCGAATCAAATCCAATCAAGTCCACGATTAGTTGGTACCACAGCATATGCTGTAGACAACGTAGCCGGGAACTATGGTAACTTTGATATTGCAGATGCAACAACTTTCAATGTAACAAGTACTGATTCTGGTACTGCTAACTTTGAAGGTGCTGGAGCAATCGACCCTAACGATCAAGGAATTGCATATGTATTGACAAATGCAAATGAGTTCTATTCGTTAGACATCGCAACTGGAAACTATACAGATATCGGCCCTATGGGTGCGCCTAATGGAGGTGAAACTTGGGTAGGACTTTCTTTCGATCCTATTTCTGGTAACTTGTATGGTTTAGCGACAGATTCTGCTGTAACTACGTTATATTTATTAGATCCTGTAGCATTAACTGCGACTCCTATTGGACCAACTGGTATGGTTTTAGGTATTGCATTAGCAATCGATGGTTCTGGAACTGGTTATAGCTATGACCTTGTTGATGACCAATCATATTCTATCGATCTTTTAACTGGTGCTGCTACTGTGTTAGGACCATTAGGATTTGATGCTAACTTTGGACAAGGAATGACTTGGGATGATACTTCAGATACAGTATACCTTGCTTCTTTTAACAATGGTGTGTTAGACTCAGAGTGGAGAAGTCTAGATACAACTTCTGGTGCTACAACACTAGTTTCTGTTATCAATAGTTCTGCTCAGTCTCAGCATGGATGGGCTTCTATCCCTGCAGACCCTGTATTAGGAGTTGATGATAACGTATTAAGCCAAGTAGCTGTTTATCCAAACCCAGCTTCTGATGTATTGAACATCAAAGTTCCTGCTGGAGTTGAAATTACTAGTGCTGTATTGTACGATGTATTAGGTAAGAACACTGGATTGTCTTTATCTAACGGTGCATTTAACACGGCAAGTCTTGCAAGAGGAGTTTACCTTCTTACAATAGAGACTACTGCTGGTACACTTACAGAAAAAGTAGTTAAGAGATAATTAGCTCTCAATAAACTATAAGAAACCCGCTCTTAAACGAGCGGGTTTTTTGTTGTTAAGTAGTTAATTTAATTGTACTGCTTGAGGGTTTATACAAAAAGAAATGCCCTGCGAATTCGCAGGGCATTTCTTTTTGTTATCTACCTTGGTACGAATGGTTATTAGCCATTCATTGAGATTAGAAACTCTTCATTGTTTCTAGTTTGCTTAAAGCGGTCGTTTATAAATTCCATAGCTTCCACCGGATTCATATCGGCTAGGTATTTACGCATTACCCACATACGCTGTATTACATTCTCGTCTAATAATAAGTCGTCTCTACGTGTACTTGAAGAGGTAAGATCGATAGCCGGGAAGATTCTTCGGTTAGAGATCTTTCTATCCAATTGTAATTCCATGTTACCGGTTCCTTTAAATTCTTCGAAGATCACTTCGTCCATTTTAGAGCCTGTTTCTGTAAGCGCTGTTGCGATGATACTTAATGATCCACCATTTTCGATGTTACGTGCAGCACCAAAGAAACGCTTAGGTTTATGTAATGCATTCGCATCTACACCACCACTTAATATTTTACCACTTGCTGGTTGCACGGTATTGTACGCTCGCGCTAATCGAGTGATCGAATCTAAAAGGATCACCACGTCGTGACCACATTCGACCAAACGCTTGGCTTTGTCGATTACGATGTTGGCAACACGAACGTGCTCGCTAGCTTCTTTATCGAAGGTAGAAGCAACTACTTCACCACTTACATTTCGCTGCATATCGGTAACCTCTTCCGGACGCTCATCGATCAAAAGAATGATTTGATATACTTCCGGGTGATTCGCAGCAATTGCGTTTGCGATGTCTTTAAGCAACATGGTCTTACCTGTTTTCGGTTGCGAGACGATCATTCCACGCTGTCCTTTTCCAATAGGAGCAAATAGATCGATAATGCGAGTAGAAATCGTACTCTGCTTATCGGCTATATTAAATTTCTCCTGCGGGAACAAAGGCGTTAAATGTTCAAAGGCAACTCGATCACGAACAACATTTGGATTCTGTCCGTTAATTTTGTTTACCTTAATAAGAGGGAAATACTTTTCTCCTTCTTTTGGAGGTCTAACTTCTCCCAATACGGTATCACCTGTCTTTAATCCGAACAATCGAATTTGCGATTGTGATACATAGATGTCGTCGGGTGAGGACAAGTAGTTGTAATCACTGGAGCGCAAGAAACCATAACCATCTTGCATGATGTCTAATACGCCTTCGCTTTCTATAATTCCATCAAATTCGAAATCGGGTTCTTTATAGCGGTTACGGCTATCTTTATTACCGTTGTTTCTATGGTCCTTCTGATTGCTCTTGGTGTCTTTACGATTGTCCTTTGAGCTAGGCTTAGAATCTTTTCGGTTGTCCTTTGAGCTGGGCTTAGAATCTTTTCGGTTGTCTTTGTGCGACTTCTGTTTGCTGCGGTCTTGCCCACTGTCTTTATTGTCATCCTTAGTACGATTCGTATCCGTTTTACCACTTTTAGAATCTTGTGATTTTGAAGTGTTCTTCTGGTTACGGTTGTCGTTTCGTTGCCGATTTTGACGTTGTTGAGGCTTGTTGGTATCGCTTGTTCCCTTATTGTCCTTTTCCGATCCTTTAGATTCTGATTCTTTGGAATCATCGTCACTAGTAACAGCTTTGACGGCTTTGGGGTTGGCGGCTTGGTAATCAAGAATTTGATAAACCAAATCTAATTTTTTTAAGCTACGGTATTTTGGAACACCTAAAGCTTTAGCGAGTTCCTGAAGTTCAGGCAACTTTTTTGCTTTTAATTCTGAAATTTCTAACATGTAAAAAATTCTATGTGTTTAATAATGTGAATGTAATCCTATTGAGAAGGAAAATTAGTTGAAAAAAATATATTGAAGACTAAGTAACCGTTATTGAAGTGGTTACGAATAGATACTGCAAGTATACAACAATAATTTAAATTTTTCATTTAAATTTCTTAAAAAGAAACCTTATTTTTGCTGTCCATTACAAGAAAAAACATGTTGCAACGCATACAAACAGTCTATATGATCCTTGCTGCTCTAGCAATTGGAGCACTGTATGTATGGTTCCCGTTCATTCCAGATCCGGCAGGCGTTGCCATCATGGACCGAAGTGAACCGCTTATCTTTGGTCTTATTTTTGTATCAATTGCATTAGCTATAATTTCAATATTGAGTTTTAAAAAGCGACAGTTACAATTTGTATTAAATCGCTTAAACATTATATCAAATTTTGTATTACTGGGAGTTTTCGTATACAGATCCCTAACGCTATCCGGAGAAACGTTGGTTTCTGAGAAGGGTATTGGGGTGCTTTTACCCATCATTTCTATCGTTTTTTTAGTGTTGGCCAATAAGGCCATCAAAAGGGACGAGGACCTTGTAAAATCTGTGGATCGGTTACGCTAAAACGAAGCTTAGTATATTTTAGTGCGAAACCCTCGAAGAATGCCATCTTCGAGGGTTTTTTGTTAGTAAACAACTTACCTTTTCCATTCGATCACCTCTAGGTTCTGTATCTGTTTTCCATCGATCTCAAAACGTAGCATGGTACGAACTTTATGGAATCCATGTATACCTGCAGCACCCGGGTTCATATGTAACAATCCGGTTTTTTTGTCGGTCATTACTTTTAAGATGTGAGAATGGCCTGTTATAAAAAGCTGTGGTGGATTAGCATAAAGCTCTTGACGGATCTCGGGATTATATCGCCCGGGATATCCACCAATATGTGTAATCCAAACCGAAACTTGTTCGCACTGAAACTTGTTGTGTAGCGGAAAACTTAAACGCGCTTCAGCCGAATCTATATTACCGTAGACGGCACGTAATGGATTAACTTCTTGTAAACGATCGGTTACTTTCAAATCTCCTATATCGCCCGCGTGCCAAATTTCATCGGCTTGCTTGGCGTATTTAAGGATGTGCTCATCCATATGACCATGGGTATCACTAAGCAAAAGAATTTTTTTCAAAGCAGATTGTTTTCCGAAGTAAAGGTAAAAGTTCTTTCAGTAAAGAATCGACATTTCGGTTATATAAATTGTAATTGTGCCCTACTAAATCGTAATTTTGTGTTCAAAATTATTTAGGTTGCGATATTTTATTGAGATAGCATATAACGGTCAAAATTATCACGGATGGCAGGTGCAACCGGATGCCATAAGTGTACAGGAAGTGATAGAGCGTACCTTGTCTACCTTGCTTCGGAATGAGATAAGTGTTACAGGCGCGGGTAGGACCGATACGGGCGTTCATGCCAAACAACTGTATGCGCATTTTGATTCCGAAGAAATTACAGAAACTTCAGCATTTATATTTAGACTAAATTCTTTTCTTCCGAAGGACATCGCAGTAAATAGCTTGTTCGAGGTTCAAGAAAATGCCCATGCGAGATTCGATGCAACAGAACGAGCCTACGAATATATTCTCTCCTTAAAAAAGGACCCGTTTCAGTTGGGGTTGGCCTACCAACTACATAGACTCCCGGACATAGAACGTATGAACAAAGCAGCAAAGCTGCTATTAAACTATAACGATTTTCAATGCTTTTCAAGATCAAGAACCGATGTAAAAACGTATCATTGTACTATTAAAGAAGCTTATTGGACACAAGATGGCTCTCAATTGATCTTTCGTATCACAGCAGATCGCTTTTTACGAAATATGGTACGTGCCATAGTTGGCACCTTGCTGGATGTGGGTTATAAAAAGACCAGCATTGAGAACATACACGAAATAATAAAAAGTAAAGATAGGAGTAGGGCAGGTGCTTCGGCACCGGCTCACGGATTGTACCTCACCAAGGTTCGCTATCCCCAATCGATCACTAAATAAATGGCAAATTCAGGCAACGCATTCGATTTTAAGTTATTTAGGCGCTTGTTAAAGTTCACCAATGCCTATCGTTGGATCTTTTACTTTGTGGCCTTTGCTGCTATTGCTATGTCGGCATTGGCCGTACTTCGACCTTATTTGTTAAAGGAGGCTATAGATAACTCTATCGTGCCACAGGATGCCGACGGATTCCTTTACTACATTCTATTAATGGTGATCGTGCTATTGTTAGAAGTAGTATTTCAGTTCGCATTTATCTTTTACGCGAATTGGTTGGGACAAAATGTGATAAAGGACCTTCGTACAAAGCTATTTAAGTTGATGATGAGCTTTAAGATGCAGTACTTCGATAAAAGTGCGGTAGGTCGTTTGACCACAAGAGCTGTAAATGATATCGAAACCATCTCGTCCATATTTAGTCAAGGACTGTTCATGATCATTAGCGACCTCTTAAAAATGGTGGCCATTGCAGGATTTATGTTGTTGCATAGTTGGCGTTTGGCTCTGATCGTATTTGCGATCTTACCTTTTATTTTATACGCTACACGCTTGTTTCAGCGAGCCATGAAAACCGCTTTTGAGGAAGTTCGAAACCAAGTGGCCAATTTAAATTCGTTTGTCCAAGAACGAATCACGGGAATGAAGATCGTACAGATCTTTACGCGAGAACGCACCGAATATGAGCATTTTAAGGAGATCAACCAAAAGCACAAGAAAGCTTGGGTAAAAACGGTTTGGTACAACTCTATCTTTTTCCCTATTGCTGAAATGGCATCTAGTGTGGCCATTGGTCTTGTGGTATGGTATGGAGGACTCAACGCCGCAGAGGGCGGAGTGATCACATTGGGGGTTGTTGCTATGTTTATAGAATTAGCTCAAATGTTATTTCGCCCCTTACGACAAATTGCAGACAAGTTCAATACCTTACAAATGGGAATGGTAGCAGCGAATCGTGTATTTGGAATTCTTGACACCAAATCTCATATAGATAATCAAGGTGAGGTTGAGTTTAAAGATACTAAAGGCTATATAGAATTCAAGGATGTGCGATTTGGATATAACGAAGATGAGGCCGTGATAAAAGGTATCTCGTTTGCCGTGCACCCGGGCGAAACTGTGGCCATAGTAGGTGCAACAGGTGCCGGAAAATCTACCATAATTAATTTGTTGAGTAGATTTTATGAGATAAATAGCGGTGAGATCTTGATTGATCGAGTTCCGGTGACTGCCTACTCCTTACAATCGTTACGTCAAGGCATAGCGGTAGTACTTCAAGATGTCTTTCTTTTTGCCGATACCATCTTTAACAATATCACTTTAAACGATCCTTCAATCACCGAGGAAGAAGTAATAGCCGCTGCCAAGGAGATTGGAGTGCATAAATTTATAAAAACCCTTCCCGGTGGGTATCAATACAATGTAAAGGAGCGAGGTACCATGTTGTCTTCAGGGCAACGACAATTAATTGCCTTCTTACGAGCCTATGTGAGCAAACCAAGCATCTTGGTGTTGGATGAGGCTACTTCTTCTGTAGATTCCTATTCCGAAGAAATGATCCAAACAGCAACCGAAAAGATCACTAAAGGACGTACGTCTATAGTGATTGCGCACCGTTTGGCAACCATCAAGAAAGCAGACAAAATATTGGTCATGGACGCCGGTAAGATTGTTGAAACGGGTACTCATAAAGAACTGCTGAAAAAAGAAAATGGCTATTACCGGAATCTTTACGAGGTCCAGTTTATGGCCGAAGAAGCAATATAACTAACACCTTGCTTCACTTTCTCTGCTTCGATCATTTGTTCAAGATTTCCGCTCATTAGCTGTATGATAACAAAGATGATCCCGACGAAAAAAATAAGTGCTAAATAGAATGCACCACCTATACCAAGAAACACCAACGTTTTACGAAGGGTTCGTTTTACGGTTAGAGGGTATATCCTTTTGTAACAATAGGCCGAATAGATTACTATGCTAATTATCCCAAAATAGCTATAGGTAAAATAGCTCATCCCCAATGCCGACAACAGTATGACAGGCAAGAACATCGTAAGCGATAATTGGGCTTGGGTATAGCCTAAGATAACGATGTGTTCTACGTAATTATACTTTTTGATGTTACTAAAAACCAGTTTTGAGATCAACGCATAAATAGGGATTAAGACCAAATACCAAATACCTTGGTAATCGTAAAACGAGTCCATAAAGTTATCTCCTAAGGGATGCTGTTGTTGTTTCAAATATTCCGGAAGCTGCATTGCTTCGGGAAAAAATCGTTGAATGATAAATAACTGAAGCCCAGTGATCGTTATGGCCAAGGCCACATAATTAGCAACGTTGAGATAGCGTTTTCTAATACCACTTATATATCCGTTAATTACAGCTTCCGGTTTGGTGAACAATGCTAAATAGGTTCGGGCGAGTAGGTTGTTGTCGATGTTTAGAAAACGCTCAGAAAATTCGGTGGTCAAGTACTTTAGGTTGAGCCGCTGGCCAACTATTTTGGCGCCACATTGAGCACAATATTTATCGTTGTTTCCCAGATTGGTTTGGCAATTGGCACAATGTGTCGCTATTGTATTCGGGGTAGTTTTATTGGGATCGGGGGTAGGTATAACATTTTGCATGCTAACTAAGATCTTGTTCGAGTTGCTGAGTAAGTTCTTCGGCCGTATCGAACAGCACAAAATCACCTTCTTTTAAATAGGATATTTGTCCGTTTTCTTCGGAAACAACCAAGGAAACCGCATCGGTTTTTTCGGTGATACCTACAGCTGCTCGATGTCGCAATCCAAAACGAAGTGGAATGTTCCTATCGTTTGAAACCGGAAGAATAACCCGCGTGGCAACAATTAAATTATTCTCTATAATAATGGCTCCGTCGTGTAACGGACTGTTCTTAAAAAAGATGCTTTCAATTATGGGTTGGTTTAGCTCCAATTGCATTTCATCGCCTGTATGCATTACAAAATCCAAACTGTTATTGCGTTTAATCACTATTAGCGCCCCGGTTTTAGATTCGCTTAGTTTGTAACAGGCAGAAACGATCGCACTTACGTTGGTGAGGTTTTCATTTCCATTAGAAAGCAATTTGAATTTTTTTAAAATCCGTTTTCGAGCGCTAAAATTTGTAGAGCCCAGCATGAGCAAGAAGCGACGTATTTCTTGTTGAAACACTACAATAAGAGCAAACATCCCAACACCAAGGAATCCCCCAAGTATTTTACTAAGCAACTCCATTTGAAGCAATTCGGTAAGTCGCCAAATGGCATATACGATAACAATTCCAATAAAAATATTGATAGCCACCGTTCCTTTTACGAGTCGGTATAAATAGTAGAGTAGTGCAGCCACGAGAACGATGTCGATGGCGTCGATGATTCGGAATTTGGTAAAATCTAACAGATCCAAGGGCTCGGTTTTATGTAAAAATAGGTTAATTTTTTAAAAGCTCGATTGCTCATGACGGCAGGTTCTTTAAAAGTGTCACACATTCTATCGCTGGTTTTACATCGTGTACTCGTAAAATAGACGCACCTTTAAATAGGGCGATCGCATGTAAGGCCGTAGTGCCGTTAAGTGCATTTTCGACAGTGGTATCCAACGTTTTGTAGATCATCGATTTTCTTGAGATTCCAATTAAGACAGGGGTCTCTAAGCTGGAGAAGAGCTCTAGTTCGCTTAGCAGTTCAAAATTTTGTTGTCGGGTTTTGGCGAAGCCAAAACCCGGATCTACCAATAGGTCATTAATGCCTTTTTGCTTTGCGTTTGCAATCTTCTCTGAAAAATAGTGAAGTATTTCTTTTGTGAGATTGGTATAATTGGTCTGTGAGCTCATGGTTTGTGGCGTACCTCTCATGTGCATCATACAATACGGAACTTGCAATGAGGCGACCGCATCTAGCATATATGGATCTAAACTACCGCCAGAAATATCGTTAACCATTGCCGCGCCTGCCGCTATGGCTTGTTTTGCAACCTTACTTCGGAAGGTGTCTATCGAAAGGATCGCATTGGGGAATTCCTTTGCAATAGCTTCTATGGCGGGTAGTACACGCTCTGTTTCTTCAGTTTCAGAAATAGCTGAAGCTCCGGGCCGTGAGCTGTAACCACCAATATCTAAAAAAGTGGCTCCCTCGCTTAGCATGCGTTCTGCTTGAGCTAAAATTTCACGTTTCGTCACGGTCTTTCCGCCATCATAAAAAGAATCGGGCGTTACATTTACGATCCCCATGACCTTGGGTTCGTTTAGTTCTATCAGTTTGCCGTTACAATTGAGGGTATGCAATTTTTTAATTTGATTTATTTAAGCGAAATTTACGCAAAATCTTACACAGTAGAATGGCAGATACTTCAAAACAATATAACGATGTGATCGAAATTTGTAGAGCGTTGTTTATCAATAAGATGAAGGATTATGGAAGTGCATGGCGTATTTTGCGACTTCCGTCGTTGACCGATCAGATCTTTATAAAAGCACAACGAATACGAGGATTACAACAAAATAAAGAGCAAAAAGTAGAAGAAGATGCTGTTAGTGAATTTATCGGAATTATAAATTACTCGGTTATGGCCCTTATTCAGCTTGAAAAGGGTGTGGTAGAACAACCCGATTTGTCCTTAGAAGATGCGACTCAATTGTACGACGAAAAAATAGCGATCACCAAACAACTCATGTTAGACAAAAATCATGATTACGGTGAAGCATGGCGTGATATGCGAGTGAGTTCGTTGACCGATCTTATACTTCAAAAATTATTACGTGTAAAACAAATTGAAAACAATCAAGGAAAAACATTGGTTTCCGAAGGGATCGATGCAAACTATCAGGATATGATCAACTATGCTGTCTTTGCGATGATCCACCTCGAAGCGGAACCAAAAAAATAGAACATATAGAACATGAAAATACTCGTAGGCATTTCAAGAATCTTTGTAGGAATTTTATTTATCATTAGCGGATTAATAAAATTGAACGACCCTGTTGGGTTCTCATTTAAACTAAAGGATTATTTCGCACCCGAAGTACTCAATCTAGAATTTTTAGTGCCTTATGCACTGCTCATTGCCATTTTTGTTGTGATCTATGAAGTGTTATTAGGTATAATGATCATTATAGGATATGCCAAAAAATTTACACTTTGGAGTCTACTTCTCATGATCCTCTTCTTTACATTTCTAACGTTCTATTCGGCTTACTTTAATAAGGTAACCGATTGTGGTTGCTTTGGAGATGCACTTAAACTTACGCCCTGGGAGTCGTTTACAAAAGATGTCGTACTCTTGGTGTTGATCCTTATTATTTTCTTCGGAAAGAAATACATTCAACCATTCTTTTCCAAGAACACACGTAGTATTATCGTCTTCGCTTCCTTCATTGGCTGTTTGGGAATTACCTATTATGTGTTGCAACATCTTCCCATAATCGATTTTAGACCGTATAAGATTGGTGCTAATATTAAAGAAGGAATGACGATTCCTGAAGATGCTCCTAAGCCCATTTTCGAATATCAATGGAAGTTTGAGGTAGACGGCCAAGAGAAGATCATTACTACGAATGGAGACTACCCAAAAGTAGATGGGGAGTTTATAGGTGTTGAGACCGAAGAGATCCAAGCAGGATATGAAGCTCCTATCCATGATTTTAGTATGGAACGTGGTGGAACCGATTATACTGAAACCTTTTTAGAAGAAGAACATCTTATTGCTGTTATTGCCTATAGTTTAAGCAATGCAGAAATGGATGGCTTTATTCCGGTTCGTGAGGTTACCAATGAAGCATTAAAAAAAGGATATAAAGTAATTGGATTGTCGGCTTCTTCGGAAGAAGTTACGGCACAATTGGTAGAACAGTACGAATTGAACTTCGATTTTTATTTCTGCGACATGACCACCTTAAAGACCATAGTGCGCAGTAACCCAGGTTTATTGGAACTTCAAAATGGGACCATCATGCAAAAACTACATTGGAACGATGCCGATGAGTTACAGCTTGAAGAATTGCCGGAAGCGAAACCCGAACTAAATGTTGGTTTAAAACAACGCCTGGACAGCATTGCAGTGCTGGACCAGAAGTATAGAAGTTTGATGCAGATAGAAGATGAAGCGACTCGTAGTGCGAAAGCAGTCGAAATGGGACTGGAATCCACTATGACCAACGAGGCAATATGGAAATTACAACAAGTGATCGACAGCGCAAATATGGCCTTCGTAGAACGGCTCTTTGTGACCGAGGGTTACCCCGGAAAATCGGTGGTAGGCGAACCTACGAACAAGGTTGCATGGTATGTGCTACAACACAATCCCGATAAAATTGAAACGTACTTACCGTTAATTAAAAAAGCAGGTGAAGCAGGGGAGTTGCCGTTCTCGTTAGTCGCCATGATGGAAGATCGATACTTGATGAATCAAGGAAAACCTCAGGTGTACGGTACACAGGGTCGTACCGATGAAAGTGGTTCGTACATTTGGCCAATTAAAGATCCGGAAACCGTAAACGATAGACGCTTAGCTATTGGATATACGCAAACCGTAGAGGAATATGCCAAAGACTTGTTTGGCTCCGATTTTATCTATGAAGTACGCACTATAGATGAACTAAAACACTAACAGGTGGTTGGGTATATACTTCAAAAACTAGGCTATGCGTTGCTTACCTTATTTGGGGTTGTTACCGTTATTTTTTTATTGTTTACCATACTACCCGGTGATCCTGCACGCATGATGTTGGGACAAAATGAAAATGCCGAACAGATCGCAATTGTAAAGAAGAAATACGGCTTCGATCAACCCTTGAGTATTCAATATGTACAATATCTTAACGACCTTTCACCCCTATCCTTTCACAGTACCAACCCAGAGGCGTACACCTATCTTTCCGAAGAAAAATACATAGCCGCCGAGCTTTTTACAATAGGGGAAATCACAACCGTACTTAAAGTTCCGTATTTGCGAGAATCATTTCAGAAGAACGGAAAAAAAGTAAGCGCCGTGATCGCGGAGACCTTGCCCAATACTATGGTGTTGGCTATCTCTGCCATCTGTATTGCGATGTTATTGGGAGTGCTACTAGGAATTATTTCTGTGTTGTTTAAAGATGGTTGGATCGACCGCTCTGTTCAGTTAATTAGCACCTTAGGAATGAGTGTGCCATCTTTTTTTAGCGCGATCATCTTTGCGTGGGTATTTGGTTTTCTCTTGCACGAGTACACCAATCTGAACATGACAGGAAGTTTATATGAGGTGGATGATTTTGGTAATGGGAGCCACTTACAGTTAAAGAACCTTATTTTACCTGCCATTGTGTTGGGAATTCGTCCCTTGGCAGTAGTGAGTCAGTTAATGCGAAATTCATTGCTTGAGGTATTGAATCAGGATTACATTCGTACCGCCAAGGCTAAAGGCTTGTCTTTTTATACCATTATAAAGCGACATGCGTTAAAAAATTCATTAAACCCTGTAGTTACAGCTATATCGGGTTGGTTTGCGTCCATGTTGGCAGGCGCAGTGTTTGTCGAATACATTTTTGGCTGGAATGGGCTTGGTAAAGAGATAGTAGACGCGCTGAATACCTTAGACCTACCGGTAATCATGGGTGCTGTGATCGTAATTGCGACACTTTTTATTGTAATAAACATTTTTGTAGATATCATTTATGGGTGGTTAGACCCTAAAATACGAACCTAATAGATAGAATTATGAGAAAGAAAATTGTGGCCGGAAATTGGAAAATGCATAAAGATTTGGCAGAGACAGAGGCTTTTTTGGGAAGATTAAAAGAACAAGTAATGCCCGAGGAGGTTAGTATAATTGTTGCGCCTCCATTTACAAATCTACAACATGCGTTTCAGTCGTTGCGGGATCACCCTGTTCGTGTCGCAGCACAAAACATGCACCAATCAGATAAAGGTGCATTTACCGGTGAAGTTTCCGCAGCAATGCTGAAAAGTGTAGGAGTAGAGACTGTGATCCTCGGCCATAGTGAACGCCGAGCGCATTTTAATGAAACAGATGATTTGCTTGCTGAAAAAGTAAATACGGCATTGGGTAATGACATGACAGTTATTTTTTGTGTAGGCGAAGAATTAAAAGATCGCAAAGCGGGTGATCAATTTGAAGTAGTTCAAAATCAGTTGGAAAAAGGACTGTTTCATCTTTCTGAAGATGATTGGGCACATGTTGTTATAGCATACGAACCTGTTTGGGCGATTGGAACCGGTGAAACTGCGAGTCCAGAACAAGCACAACAAATGCATCAGTTTATTCGGCAGGCGGTAACAGATCATTATTCAGAGACCGTAGCAGAAGCAGTATCGATCTTGTACGGTGGTAGTGTAAAACCTGCAAATGCCAAGGAAATATTTGGGCAACCCGATGTAGACGGTGGACTCATTGGCGGAGCCGCTTTGGAAGTTGAAAGTTTTATGGAGATCGCAAAAGCTTTTATCGAGTAGGTCCAACTTCTAGAAATTATGGTGTATATAGAATATAAGTTTCGAGTAGCGCCGCTTCAACCGGGAACAGAGATACTGATCGCCGAGCTAGGAGCTGCCGGATTCGAAAGTTTTGTCGAGACCGAGGATGGGGTATTGGCCTACATTCAGAAGGAAGAATGGAACGAATCGATCTTAGCGGAGGTGCGCATACTTGCTTCGGAAGAATTTTCCATAGACTACGAACGTTCAGAAATAGCTCAGGAAAACTGGAACAGCAATTGGGAACAAAATTTTCATCCTATTGAAGTAGCTGAGAACTGTAGAGTACGAGCCCCTTTTCACGATTCAAAAGAAATGGATTATGAAATTGTGATAGAGCCAAAAATGTCGTTTGGTACGGGCCATCATGAAACTACCTATATGATGCTTAGCTATGTGCTCGAAAACGAATTCGACGGATTAACCGTGTTAGACATGGGATGTGGAACGGCCGTCTTGGCTATCTTGGCTTCTATGCGCGGTGCTAAGTATGTGGATGCGATAGATATCGATCGGTGGTGTTATGAGAATAGTATTGAAAATGCCGAAAGGAACAATTGTAAGAATATCAGCGTGCTACTGGGAGATGCGTCCTTGCTTCAGGATAAAAAATACGATTTGATCATTGCGAATATAAACCGTAACATTCTCTTGAACGATATAGAAACGTATCGCGCTAGTTTGAATAAGAACGGACAATTATACCTTAGTGGATTTTATAAAGAAGATCTGCCAATAATCGAATCTACTTGCAATAAGTTCGGATTAAGATTCGTTGATAACAAAGAAAAGAATCGCTGGATTGCCGCAAAATTTGTATTTTAGGGTAATCTGAACAAGATTAATGCAATTGTTATGAGTACCAAAGAAAGAACGCAAGAGGATGTTTTGTTAGAGGAAAAGGTCGATAAACTCAACGAAATTATACTCTACAATGATGATGTAAATACTTTCGATCATGTAATAAATACGCTAATTTACGCTTGTGACCACACGCCCGAACAAGCAGAGCAATGTTCTATAATTGTTCATTACAAAGGAAAGTGCACCGTTAAGACTGGAAATTTCGATGACCTTAAACCTAGATGTACCATGCTGTTAGAAGCCGGATTAAGTGCCGAGATTTTATAGTGCTGCCTTTTGAACCGGTTTCATTATATACTTCTGGATGATGAGACAATGCAAAAAATTAGGTTGATAAACGGTATGCAACGATAAGCATTGTTGCAGAGAACCAAGCGTAACCGTATAAAATTCTAAAGCGTACAATTTCGTACGCTTTTTTTTATTTGAATAGTAGTAAACTGAATACATTTTTTTATATTTGCACCCCGAAAAGGCCACGTGGCGCAACTGAATAGCGCACTTGATTACGGCTCAAGAGGTTCCAGGTTTGAATCCTGGCGTGGTCACTTAGAGCAGAAATCCATTCCCGATACAGGAATGGATTTTTCATGTCAAGACGTATCAAAAGCCATGGCTTTTGTAATCGGATTGACATGGAAATTCCGAATCGCGCTAGCGATTGGATTTTCTATTGTAAGGTGTGATCTATTCAGGATCACGCAGTACTCCTGGTTTTATTTTAGTAGGATTGACATGGAAATTCCGAATCGCGCTAGCGATTGGATTTTCTATTGTAAGGTGTGATCTATTCAGGATCACGCAGTACTCCTGGTTTTATTTTAGTAGGATTGACATGGAAATTCCGAATCGCGCTAGCGATTGGATTTTCTATTGTAAGGTGTGATCTATTCAGGATCACGTAGTACTCCTGGTTTTATTTTAGTAGGATTGACATGGAAATTCCGAATCGCGCTAGCGATTGGATTTTCTATTATAAGGTGTGAGCTCCCCAGGATCACGCAGTACTCCTGGTTTTGATTTTGTAGGATTGAAATGGAAATTCCGAATCGCGCTAGCGATTGGATGTTCTATTGTAAGGTGTGATCTACTCAGGATCACGCAGTACTCCTGGTTTTATTTTAGTAGGATTGTCATTGAAATTCCGAATCGCGCTAGCGATTGGATTTTCTATTGTAAGGTGTGATCTACTCAGGATCACGCAGTACTCCTGGTTTTATTTTAGTAGGATTGTCATTGAAATTCCAAATCGCGCTAGCGATTGGATGTTCTATTGTAAGGTGTGAGCTATTCAGGATCACTTAGTGCGCTTTACTCATAAGTATTTGTTTACTCTTGTAATTATAACGATCGCTGTTGGTGGTGAATTTTTTATTGATTAACTTTAAAAGATGATAGCCATCGAAAAATTTGTACGAGATATTCCCGATTTTCCGAAGCATGGAGTCGTTTTTAAAGACATCACTCCCTTGCTTTCCAATCCAGAGGCAATGGCCGAATGTCTCAACGAGTTGGTCCGACTTACAGAGCGGCAATCAGTTGACAAGGTTGTTGGCATCGAATCGCGCGGATTCTTTTTTGCCACCTTGCTCGCTAAAGAACTGGATGCAGGATTTGTACCCATTCGTAAACCCGGCAAATTACCGTTCGATACTATTAAGCAGCCGTATACGCTCGAATATGGAATGGATGCATTAGAGATCCATGAAGATGCGATTCAAAAAGGAGATAAGGTGTTGTTGCATGACGATGTGCTAGCCACCGGCGGTACGGCCTTGGCCGCTTGTAAACTTATTGAACAGTTAGGAGGAGAGATCGTGCAATGTAATTTTTTAATTGAGCTGGAATTCTTAAAAGGGGCACAAAAACTTAGACGGTACGATCTAAGATCATTGCTTACCTACTAATCCAATGCATTTTTAGTGACCCATAATTTATAGGCAAAGAGCGCCATTTGTAGTTTTGATGCTTTTTGGAGATCTACATTTCGTTTCGTAAAGCTGGGAAGTACCGCCTTGTTGAATTTTGCTAATGCCTTGAAAAACTGTTTCTTCATAACTTAAAAGTACGAATAAAAAAGAGTTTCCAATACAGAAACTCTTTAAGTTAGGCTATAAAGTTTTACAAGTAGTTACATATTGAGTACGATCGTCTCTATCGGTTCGTCATCGTCACTTTTAATTGAAGTTGTGCGTTTTCCACCTTCACTATCCTTAATATCGATCCGAATTCCTGTTATTTCATTGTACTTATTTCGTTTTACCTTTTTAAAAGTAAAACTAATGTCCTTTTCAGCAAGCTGTTCTTTTAACTGTTGCAAGTCGGCATCGGTAGTATTTTTATCGATGATCAAGGTGTGGTCACCACTATGAACATCATGATGTACAAAACGGTTTTGTCCACTATTAGCATATACAAAGGTGTTGCCACGTGCTCGACTACGTTCCCGGTCTACATAGACAATCTCTTCATGGTCCTCGTGTACTTCATGGTCCTCGTGTATTTCGTGGTCCTCGTGAATAACTCGTAATCGCGCACGCTCATTAGATCGCGCTTTTCTAGCATCCTCACGTTCTAGTTGCATTTCTTTTCTTACTTCTATTCGCTCTTCTTTACGTTCTTCAAGGGCCACTTTTCTGTTTTCAAGTCTGGCTTGTTGTCGATCCATTCGTGCCTTAGCACGTTCTCTTATTTCAATTTCTCGTTCTTCGGAAAACTCATTAGACACTTCAGACCCAAAACTTAAACTACCATCTTCGGTAATGTGAAGGTAAAAATCTTCTATAGGCTCGTCGCCGTGTAATTCGTAATTTCCGCGTGAGCCGTTTGGATCATTGTAAGAAATGCTTATTCCTGTGAGTTCACCTGCGGAATTAAACGTGAGATCGCTGTATTCAAAATCGATCTGGTGTTCAGATTTTAATCGCTCTTTGTGTTTGGCCAAAGCGTCTCGCGTCGTATTTTTAGTAATACGAATGTAAATGTCTTTAACAGCTATATCACGAGTTTCTTGGGTTGCTTCGGAAACAGCTTCCATCCATTTGCCTGTTGTTTGTAATGACAAATTGGTATTGTTCGCTTCGGAAGTTGAAGTTGACGGAACACTTTCCGAAGGCATATCTGCACTATTTTCTACAGTGACTTTTTTAGACGCCGAACTTTCCGAAGAAAATATTTCTGAAGGCGTTGCATTCATTTCTTGAGTCGTACTGTTCTTGTAGATGACTTCCTCTTTCACATTAAAACTATAAAGAAATACAGCCATTACCGGAAGTATTAGGCAGAGTTTCCAAACATTGTTCGATTTAGTGGTGCTTTTGTTTAACATAATGATTCGTTTTTTGATGAATGATTGATAAAAATTGGTTGTCAGCGCCGGGATCGGTGCGGTCGATGAAGCCTTGACCAACGCTAATTGATATTGTTTTTTGGAAGAAACTTGTTGAGCCGTCTTACTATCTGCTATAAATTCTAAATTTTGTTCTACGCCTTTTTTGTACCACCATGCAAACGGATTCGCCCATTGAAAAGCCACTAGTAACGTACTGCACAGCACATCTAACGAATGCCACTGTGCGGCATGAACACGTTCATGCTGAAGAATCATGTTAAGCTCGGTCGTTGTATGAAGACTTGGATTGTAAAAAATATAAGTAAAGAATGAAAAGGGGGGAAGATCGCGATCAATCTCCACATAATGGTATCCGTCGACCTTTGTGGATGGGTGTTGCTTAATTAGGATATGTAAGGTGCGAAGTTGGACTAACATACGCACTAGCATAAATAAAAAGCCTATACAATACAGACTCATTAAAACATCTTGCCATGAGAGTTCGCTCTTCTCTGAAACCACTGTAGTTGCTTCTGTTGGAATTGTTTCGAGCGAGGTTAATATTGGAACCGATGAAGCGGTAATGTAGGTGGTCTTGGTGAACTCTAACATAGGCAGCAGTATGGCAGCTGCTACCCCTAATAATAAGTAATGTCTGTTAGCGGTAAAAAAGGTGTCCTTATGCAATACCAGTCGGTACACCAAATAAAAGGATGCTAGAATACCTGCTGATTTTGCTATATAGATTAAGACTTCCATGTTAATTTTCTTTTTCTATGATCTCTAGGATCTCACGTAATTCTTGGGCACTAATTTTTTCTTCCTTGGCAAAGAATGAGACCATGCTTTTGTAGCTATTATTAAAGTAGTTTTTCATGGCTAGATTCATAAACCTTTTGGTGTAAGACTCTTTGCTTACTAACGGGTAGTACTGATGTGTCTTACCATAAGCGATATGAGAGACATATCCCTTGTCTTCAAGGTTTCTAACTATGGTCGAGACGGTGTTGTAATGATTCTCCTCGGGCAAGGCTGCAACAATTTCTTTTACGAAGGCTTTTTCTAGCTTCCAGAGTGCGTGCATTACAACTTCTTCTTTATTTGTTAAGGCTTCCATACTACAAACATAAAACTATGATATTAGTTATACAACTAAATTTGTAGTTATTTAACGAAAAATTTAGTTCAATCGTATGTTTTGGATAGAAAAATTGGAAGGTCGTTTTCGACTAAGCTGTTCAAATTAGTATATTCGCGCTTAAAATAAGTGTATGAGTATATTGTTTATTTTCTTAGGATTGGTATTGTTAGTAGTTGGCGGTGAATTCTTGGTCCGCGCTTCGGTAGCCTTGTCCTTTAAATTACACTTATCGAAAATGGTGATTGGGTTAACCGTAGTTTCGTTTGCTACTTCTGCACCCGAACTTCTAGTGAGCTTACAAGCTGCACTCAATGGATTTAGTGATATTTCCTTAGGAAATGTGATAGGCTCAAATATTGCTAATATTGGTTTGGTATTGGGGATTACCGCGATTATCGGTCCGTTAGCCATCGACAGTGACTTCTATAAATTCAATTGGCCGGTAATGATGCTCGTATCGGTGCTATTATATTTTCTTCTGAAAAGCGGTGGGTTGCTCACAAGGACCGAAGGAATCGTACTCTTGTTGCTTTTAATGGTGTACTTGGTATTATTAATTCGGCGGGCTCGAAATAGAGCGGGAACGATACCAATTGATGAAAACATTGATGACGGTCTCTCTAAGTCATCTAATTTTAAGATAGGAATGTGGTTACTAATCGGCGGGATTGCCTTGTACGGCGGTAGTGAGTTATTAGTGACCGGTGCTGTAGATCTGGCCACAGCGCTTGGCGTAAGTGAGCGAGTTATTGCTGTAACAATGATTGCCGTAGGTACCAGTGTGCCGGAATTGGCAGCTTCGGTGATCGCCGCATTAAAAAAGGAAAAAGCGATTTCATTAGGAAACCTTATAGGGTCTAATATCTTCAATATTGCATCTGTACTAGGACTAACTGCAGTAATTCAGCCTATACTCGTAAAGAGCGCAGAGGTGCTAACCAACGATATTTTTTGGATGCTTGGTTTTGCGGCAATACTCTTACCGTTGGCTTTTCTTCCGAAGAAATTCGAGATCGGAAGAATTAAAGGAGTTATCATTTTCGCGGCCTATGCACTTTTTATAGGTCTTACCTTTATCGCATAAAGAAGTGGGTTTTTTTCTATTTTCCTCGGAAGCAGAGGTAGCTATCATTAATAGGTAGTACATAACCTCTAGTTTTAGACGACGAATAATACGTATGCGGTACTTATTTCGAACATACCCCCTTAATTTTAGGGGTTATGAACATAAAAACTACTTTTATTAATAACTTAACATAAAAAAATAGGGGGTGTTTTTAAAAATAGCCTACTTTTGCCCTGTTGTAATTATAAAATTTAACTAAAACCGCAACTGTATGTCAACGCTACGATTTCACGCGATCAAAGAAACCTTTAACAGAAAACCTATTGAAGTTACCGAACCGGAGCGACGTTCATCTATTTTTGGAAAGAACGTTTTTAACGAAGCCGCCATGCGTCAATATTTAACAAAAGACTCCTACAATAGTGTAATGGATGCTATTGAGAGTGGATCGAAGATCGCGCGCAGTATGGCCGATCACATTTCAACCGGAATGAAAGAATGGGCCATCTCTAAAGGAGCTACACATTATACACACTGGTTTCAGCCCTTAACCGGAGCTACGGCAGAAAAGCACGATGCCTTTTTCGAAACCTTGGAAAATGGACAGACCATCGAAAAATTTGGTGGTGGTCAATTGGTGCAACAAGAACCGGATGCGTCCAGTTTTCCACACGGTGGAATTAGAAATACATTTGAAGCACGCGGGTATACCGCTTGGGATCCTACATCACCGGCATTTATATATGGTACCACATTGTGTATTCCTACGGTATTTGTTGCTTACACAGGAGAAGCATTAGATTATAAGACGCCTTTGCTACGTGCATTACAAGTGATAGACAGTGCGGCTACAGCAGTGGCTAAATATTTTGATAAAAGCGTGACTAAGGTCAATGCAACCTTGGGTTGGGAACAAGAGTATTTCTTGATCGATAAAGCGTTGGCGGCATCTAGACCCGATATTGCTTTAGCAGGAAGAACACTGTTAGGACATGCCTCGGCAAAAGGACAACAATTGGACGACCATTACTTTGGTTCTATCCCATCAAGAGTCCTTAATTATATGCGTGATCTGGAAACAGAATGTATGTATTTGGGAATTCCTGTGAAAACACGACATAACGAAGTGGCACCAAACCAATTCGAACTTGCCCCAATATTTGAAGAGACCAACCTTGCAGTCGATCACAATTCACTATTAATGGATGTGATGGACAAGGTAGCCGATAGACATAACTTTAAAGTGTTATTTCACGAGAAGCCATTCGCCGGTGTAAATGGTAGTGGTAAACACAACAACTGGTCATTAGCGACCAATACAGGTGTCAACCTATTAGGTCCTGGAAGTACACCTATGAAGAATTTACAGTTCTTGACCTTTTTTGTTAATACCATCAAAGCGGTTAACGAGCACGAAGAATTAATTAGAGCATCGATAGCCAGTGCAAGTAATGATCACCGTCTAGGAGCCAATGAAGCGCCACCGGCTATCATTTCGGCTTTTATTGGATCTCAGTTAACAGAAGTTCTTGATGAACTTGAAAAAGTGACCGATGGGAAGCTATCACCTCAAGAAAAAACAGATCTTAAGCTAAATGTTGTAGGAAAGATTCCTGAAATACTATTAGATAATACCGATAGGAACAGAACTTCCCCTTTTGCCTTTACCGGAAACAAATTTGAATTGCGTGCGGTAGGGTCTACGGCAAACTGTGCAAATCCTATGACTGTCTTAAATGCGATCGTCGCAAAACAACTAATCGAATTTAAGGAACAAGTAGATTCTCTTATAAAAGGGAAGAAGATGAAAAAGGATGATGCCATCTTTAATGTACTTAGAGAGTATATTAAGGACAGTAAACGCATCCGATTTGAAGGTGATGGATATGGAGAAGCTTGGGAAAAAGAAGCTAAAAAGAGAGGCTTAAGTAACCATAAGACAACACCTGAAGCTTTAAAGGCCAAAGTTTCAAAAAAAGCGATCGCTTTGTTCGAGGAACTTGGTATTATGAGTAAGGTTGAAATGGAAGCGCGTCATGAGATTGAAGTGGAAGAATATGCATTGCGTATCCAAATCGAAGGACGAGTACTTGGAGATATTGCCAGAAACCATGTGATCCCAACAGCTATTCGTTATCAGAATTTATTGATAGAGAACGTTCGTGGTTTAAAAACGATCTACGGAGATGAATTCAAGAAGTACAGTGGAGAACAAATGGAATTAATAGAAGCCATTAGTGAGCACATTGCGAAGATCAATAAAGGGATTACCGATATGATCAACGAACGCAAAAAAGCAAATAAAATCGAGGATGCAGAAGAGCGAGCTTTTGCTTATTGCGATGAGGTAAGGACGTATTTTGAAGTCATCCGTTACCATTGCGATAAACTTGAACTTTTGGTCGATGATGAGATCTGGCCATTGACCAAATACCGTGAGTTATTATTCACTAAATAAAAGGACTTGTAAGGTATTTCTGTAAGAAAACCTATAGATGCCTTTATTGGAATGTGACTACTAAGCCTTAGTATGTCGCTTATAGCTGAAATTTAGGGTCATGTAGGAAGGCAATTTATTTTAACAAATATTTAACATAACTTAAAAGGACCGTTCAGATGCGTTTGAACGGTTTTTTTATGGATTACATCCATGTATCTTAAAATTATTAATAAGAAAAAGACTACAAATTATTGATAATCAGATAGTGTACGTGTATACTCGTATATAATTAACCCTATTTTTTCTTAGCTTTGACTTATAATATTTGAGACACATAATTGTCGATTAATATTTTCTCCCTTATCATAATCGCTCAATCTACAAGTTTAGATTGAAATATGAGAAACCTACTTAACTGGTTTTGTTCATATGATTAAATGTTAATTCCCTAGATAACGTTTAAGAAGATACAATAGTAAGTATTGTATAAATTAAGTTTAATGATGTATCGAGTTTTTCAAACCGACTTCGATCATTTTTAGACTAAAAATTATCCCCCTAATTTAAAGCAATGAGATTGTTTTTGTAACAATTTCATAACACATGCAAGGTATCTTGTGTGTACTAAAAACGAACATTTATTTATTAACCAATATTAATTTTAATTTTTAAACCTTTTAGATTATGAAAAAAGTAGTTTTAAGTGCATTTGCACTATTGTTCGCGACAGCAATGTTCGCTCAGTTTAATGGCAGCTCGGTTGTGCAGCTAGGTCTTTTAAATGGATCTGATGTTGACCAGACTGGCCTTTTGAATGGTTCCTCTGTTACACAGGTAGGAATTTTGAATGGATCTGATGTAGATCAAGTAGGTATTCTAAATGGATCTGATGTAGATCAATTTGGATTGGCTAACGGGTCTGCTGTTACACAAACAGGGATCGCTAACGGTTCTGATGTAGATCAAATTGGTGCCTTTAATGGTTCTGACGTAGATCAAACTGGTTTTGGTAACGGTTCTTCTGTTACTCAAATTGGTATCGCTAATGGATCTGACGTAGATCAATTAGGTGCATTCAATGGATCTGACGTAGACCAGACTGGTTTAGGTAACGGTTCTGCTGTTACACAAATCGGATTAGGAAACGGATCTGACGTAGACCAATTAGGTGCCTTTAACGGATCTGATGTAGACCAGTTCGGTATCGGTAACGGATCTTCTGTTACTCAAATTGGTATCGCTAACGGATCTGATGTAGATCAATTAGGTGCTTTCAACGGATCTGACGTAGATCAGACTGGTTTAGGTAACGGTTCTGCTGTTACACAAATCGGATTAGGAAACGGATCTGATGTTGACCAATTAGGTGCATTCAACGGATCTGACGTTGATCAATTCGGTATCGGTAACGGTTCTGCTGTTACTCAAATTGGACTAGCAAACGGATCTGATGTAGACCAGTTAGGAGCTTTGAACGGTTCTGATGTAGATCAGTTTGGTATCGCTAACGGTTCTGCTGTTACTCAAATTGGACTAGCAAACGGATCTGATGTAGACCAAATTGGTGCATTCAACGGATCTGATGTAGATCAGTTAGGAGCATTAAACGGTTCTTCTGTATTCCAGTTTGGTTTAGCTAATGGATCTGATGTAGATCAGATTGGTATTGCGAATGGAAGTTCAGTAATCCAATTAGGAGCATTCAATGGTTCATCTGTACTACAGGTTGGAGCGCTTAACGGAAGTAGCGTAACGCAACTAGGACTTGGTCACGGAAGCACTGTTACTCAAATTGGAATTGGGAACGGTTCAAGTGTAACTCAGTCTAACTAAAAAATGCCGGACTAGCGAATTTAAATTCGCTAGTCCTTTAGTTTAAGGATACAAGTAAAGTGTAGGAGGGCATTTAACTAACCTCTTCCACTTTGCTTTCCTTTAAAAAGAAGAGTTTATTTTTAAGAGTTTTCTAAAAATTAACTACCTTTCTAATGTGTTCGGAGTAAAGAACTTAAAAAGTATAACATGAAATCACTCAAATCCATATGGCACATAATCCTATTACTCCTCTTTAGCAATACCCTCATTGCTCAAACCTATAATAATTCACAATCATTAGGCTCTGCTGATATTATACTTCAGAATATCCAGCAACTGAATGTTTTAAATTCTCAAAACACACCTTCTAATCGCCTGAGAAATCAAGAAATAAGAAATCGGGTAAACATTCAACAAGTAGGTATTCAAAACGATATCTATACAAACACCATCTCACAATCAAGCTCCATCAATTTATTTCAATTTGGAGGCAACAACGAAATTGTTTTAGGTGTAAAGGCTCGAGCTATTCAAGAAAATATAATTCAGACTGGATTTAATAATGCAGTTCTAGACTTAAGTCCAAGTACCACCCAATTGCATAGGTCACAAGTCGTTCAAAACGGCACAAACCAGCGATTAATTTGGCTTGGCAGTAATTCTATTTCTGAAAAATTAATGGTAAGAATGCAGGGTCGCAAACAAACAGTTCTGATCCGCAGCCTTAGATAAAATAATTCCATGTTTTTGAAACTAAACCGATATAGTATACTATTATCTGTATTTTGTTTATTGCCCTATCTGGGCATTTCACAAATCTACAATACAGAAGTAGAGGCCGAAATTGCCCTCAGCGAGCAAAATGGTCTGGTAAACATTACCGGTTCTGCCTATAACAAATCGGGGTTTAGCCAAAGTCTGCGTTATGTACTTTCAGTAATACGTACCAATCCAACTAATTCTAACACGTCTAAGAACGATCAAACAGGAAGGGTGGTCCTAGAAAGTGGACAAAAACAAAACCTATCTGCAACCACCATAAATGTCGATCCGGAATATAAAATTACCATTCTACTTCTAGTGTACAATCTAGAGGACAAACTTCTAGGAATGAAGCGCTTAGTTTTAAATGATCCTGAAGGCTCTGAAAATACAAATAAGGTTATCCTCGAATCTAAAAATGAAAACATATCGCTTAATGAAGACATTAATTCGACAGGTGAAGACGGTGTCATTTTACGAGGTATTTTAGTTGAAGATACTAAAACGAAGCCCGGAAGAGATTTTTATAAAGAATTTAATTCACTGTATACCTATTACAATATTAATGGGCCTAAAGTGGTGACAATTCAAGAAGAACTGTCAATCGCCAATAATACTAAATTAGAAATCGTGATCGACAATACGGTTGTCGTAGAATTTATTCTACGACCACAGATCGATTTTATAAAACAAGCGGCTAAAGAATCTATCGAAATAGTCTACAACTATTTTAAGAATTTAAACAAGAAACAAAACACAGTGCAACGTTTTTAAATCCAAAACCCATGAAAACTACTTTATTCATATTGTTTTTTGCGTTTAGTACCTATGGCTTTGCGCAACAATTATCATACACACCTAAGAACCCGGCCTTTGGTGGAGACCCATTTAACTATAACTGGTTGTTAAACTCGGCAAACGAACAGAATTCCTTCTCTGATGATAATTCAGACTTCGATTTATCAGAATTTGACTCACTCTCTGGTGGGTTTAATGACCCTAGATTTCAAAACCAATTTGGAGGTGAAAACCCCGAACCCGGAACCTCGACTAATGGAAATTTCGAGACCGAAGTTTATGAGTCTTCCGAAGGGCTAGTGATCAATATATTAGATATTACCACAGGAGAATTCACGCAATTAATCATACCTAACTAGTTAGAACGCTTTTTCATGGGACACAAGCTGAAAATATTACTATTTATCATGCTCTCGTTTATTTTGGGAGGATGTGGTGCCTATTTCAACCAACCGGTTGCACCACAGGAGGCCCGAATGGGTGAGGTCACAAAACAAACTGAAAGACTAAAAAATCTACCACCACCGGCAGAGCGTATAATTGCCGGAGTCTATAATTTTAAAGACCAAACGGGACAATACAAAGCAATCGAAACCGGTAGCACATTTAGTACGGCTATCACACAAGGAGCAACAACCATTCTAATTAAAGCATTAGAAGACTCTAAATGGTTCCGGCCCATCGAAAGAGAAAATCTTCAAAATCTATTAAATGAACGTAACATAATTCGTACTACACGTGATGAGTACCGAAGAGATAACGCTGCCAATGTCGACCGACTTTCACCCTTGTTATTTGCCGGGATATTATTAGAAGGTGGCGTCGTTTCTTACGACACGAACTTACTAACAGGAGGTGCCGGCGCTCGTTACTTCGGAATAGGGGGCTCGACACAATATCGCCAAGATAGAATCACCATATACCTTCGTGCAGTTTCCACCTCTACCGGCGAAGTGTTAAAGACCGTATACGTCTCGAAAACTATTCTGTCGCAAGCCATAGATGTTGGCTTGTTTCGATATGTAAACTTTCAACGATTATTAGAAGTAGAAACCGGTTTTACCAAAAATGAACCAACTCAATTAGCCGTTACAGAAGCCATTGAAAAGGCAGTAGAAATGCTAATTATCGAAGGTGTTCAAGATGGACTTTGGTCTACTCAAGAAGGGCCACAAAAGAACAAGGAGTTGGTCGATGAATACTTACTGGAAAAGGAATTAGAAGAATCAACTGGATTGTACGAACGTAAATATACCGAAGATAATTACCGAAGCAGCCTAGGAACCTTATTTGGCCTTGCCTTGGTCGATGGAGATTACAGTACCGGTATATTAGATTTTAACGCTGGACTTACCTATAAATACCAATTGTTACCCGAACTTCGACTAAGTGGTGATCTGCAAATTTTTAGATTGAACTCTACCGCAGATATTCGACATTGGTGGTTGAGTCAAAACTTTAATGTCGAGTATAAGATCTTGGCCCACGATAAGTTGTCTCCCTATATTTATGGAGGCCCCGGCGTTATAACATTCGTTGATGACTCACCAAGTAAATTCTTGCAAGAGTTAGATACCTTTATGAAAGTGCAATTTGGTGCGGGCTTAGAATATCAAGTTTCCGACCGAATTTCTTTTACACTCAACGGTGAATATAATTTTACGTTTTCCGATAAGATAGATAATGAAATTAATGGACGACGCGACGATTTTTACGTGAATGGCAACTTCGGAATTCATTATCATTTTGGATCGAAACGAAAGAATAGCAATCAAGAACTATTAATCAATCAATAATTAAGGTACTATGAGACGATTTATGAATTATATAAAAATTGTAGGGGTACTTTTCCTTGTATTGATTTCCTGTAACGAAGATAGGATAGGCGATAACGAGTTTGGTACAATAACCGGGAAAGTAGTAGCCATGGGAAGTAACGAGCCAATTCCTAATGCACGCATATCTTCTCAACCCATAACCAGCACAGTATTTACCAATAGTAATGGTGAATTTACCATCAATAATGTGCCAGAAGGTGAATATGCGGTTCAAGCGAGGGCAGAAGGATTTCTCGCAGCTTTTGAACCGGCATCAGTATTACCGGATATTAGTGTTAATGTTGTTTTTGAAATGGAAGTTGAAACCGCAAATAACAGACCTCCCTCAGCTCCCATGTTAACAAGCCCTTCGGAAAATGAAGTGCTCCAAAGCATCGAAGTCGAATTTACATGGTCCTCTACCGATCCTGAAGAAGATGAGATCATTTATACCTTAGAACTTCGAAACGATCAAAACGATGAAGTACTGTTGTTCGAAGATCTTGAAGAACCTATGCTAATGTACGAACCATTAATGCTTGGCGCTAAATACTTCTGGCAAGTCTCTGCTACCGATAATATAAACGACCCTGTCTTAAGTCCGGTAGGTACCTTCGAAGTAATAAATGCGCCTGTAGATAACCGATTCTTGTTTGTTCGAAATATCGACGGTAATAATGTAATATTTTCAGCCGATGAAGAAGGAAATGAATTTCAACTTACTTCGGAAAACAAGAACAGTTACCGTCCAAGACGTAACGTGGCAGCAAATCGCATCGCCTACTTGCAAAGTGATGGAGCTGAAGTCGATATCTATACCATGAACCGCGATGGAACCGACAAACGTCAAGTGACGACTGCAATCAAGCCAACCGGTTTCGATAGAAATGAAATTAATTTTTCCTGGCCACCGGCAAGCGATATGATCTATTTCCCTCATTTCGACAGATTGTATCGTATTAACTCTAACGGCCAAGGAATAGAACTTGTATATCAAACGACCGACGGATCCCTTATTTCTGAAGTAGACGTGAGCGAATTCGACGATATCATAGCCCTTAAAACCAACAATCTCGATGGATATAACATCAACCTGTTTACCATCGATTTCGAAGGCACCCTTTTAAACACCATTTTAACCGGAGTGCCGGGTGCTTCCAGCGGATTGAACTTGTCGGTTACAAATAACCTAGTGCTATATGCGTATGATGTATCCGGGTTTGAAAATCCAAATTATAGAAGACTGGACTCCCGATTATTTATTTATAACATGGCCGATGATACGACTACCGAAGTATCGGGTGAAAAGCCTAACGGCACCAATGACCTAGAACCTATTTTTGCTCCTAATGAAGCAGATATTATATGTACCAATACCTCTAACGATGGAATCTCCCAACGAGATATTATAACGGTCTCCCTTGAGGATGACAGTTCCAATATTGAAAGGGACCTAAAGTTTGAGAATGCATTTATGCCAGATTGGGAATAAGTATTTGTAATTATCATGAAAAGAGCAACACCTTTAGGGGTGTTGTTTTTTTTATAGATTCAATACAGCCAGTAGATTCTGTGTATATTTGCAGCAGAAATTAAATGTATGAGTCAAGAAATCTCTAAACGGTATGAACAAAGAGGCGTCTCTGCCGGGAAAGAAGATGTGCACAACGCTATAAAAAATGTAGATAAAGGGTTGTTTCCTAAGGCGTTCTGTAAGATCGTGCCCGATTTTTTAACTGGAGACGATGATTATTGTCTCATCATGCATGCCGATGGAGCAGGTACCAAATCCTCCTTAGCTTATATGTACTGGAAAGAGACCGGTGACCTATCTGTGTGGAAAGGCATCGCTCAAGATGCACTAATCATGAACATTGATGATCTACTTTGCGTTGGCGCCGTAGATAACATCATGCTATCCTCCACCATTGGTCGAAATAAGAACTTGATTCCGGGCGAGGTGATTTCTGCAATTATAAATGGAACCGAAGAATTAATTTCCGATCTGGCAAAATTTGATGTTCAAATTCACTCCACGGGAGGTGAAACTGCAGACGTTGGCGATCTGGTACGAACAATTATTGTAGATTCTACAGTTACAGCAAGAATGAAACGCGATCGAGTGATCGACAATGCCAATATACAACCAGGAGACGTCATTGTTGGGTTGGCTTCTTTTGGGCAAGCCTCCTACGAAGATTCCTATAATGGAGGGATGGGGAGTAACGGCCTTACTTCTGCGCGTCACGATGTTTTTAATAATGAATTGGCTACTAAGTTCCCTGAGAGCTACGATCATGCCGTTCCAAAAGAATTGGTCTACTCAGGCTCTAAATCATTGCAGGATACAGTAGCTAATAGTCCTATTGATGCCGGTAAACTTGTGCTTTCGCCTACACGAACCTACGCGCCTATAATTAAAAAGATGCTACAACGGTTTACCCATAAAGAGATTCATGGTATGGTGCACTGCAGTGGAGGTGCCCAAACCAAGATCCTGCATTTTATTGATAATTTGCACATCGTTAAAGACAATATGTTCGAGGTGCCACCACTATTCAAACTTATTCAAGAAGAGAGTAACACCGAATGGCGCGAAATGTATCAAGTGTTTAACATGGGACATCGTATGGAACTGTATGTTTCCGAAGACATTGCACAAGACATTATAAAGATCTCAAAAAGCTTTAATGTAGATGCAAAAGTGATAGGTAGGGTGGAAGCTTCAGAAAAAAAATCACTCACGATTAAATCCGAGTTTGGACAATTTACGTATTAATTGTAGGGCTTTTCTTATAAAGTCCGCAACGAACCGTAATAGACCAAATTATGAACCTTACATTACCTCACGGGTACAAACAACTTGCCAACCTATGCATCGCATTTTTACTGCTTAATGTAGCAGTTATCTGGTTTTTCGATATTGAAATTAGCCGTTTAATTCGCGTGATCACCACCTTTATTCTATTTTTATACTTTATTTACCGAAAAGGGTATTGGCAGAAATTCGTGTTTACCGCTTTTGTTCTTTTTTTACTGCGGGACCTCCTTATCGTGCAGTACGAAATAGAATTCTACAAAACGGCAGCCTTTCTATTAACATTGCTTGCGTATCTATCACTTACTTGGATCACACTTCCTAAGATTAAATTATCCAAATCGACACCCGTCATAATCATTTTCGTATTGTCGTTAATAGCCCTTAATGTTTTCAATGTTTACTACTTGTCAGATGTAATAAAAATTAGTTTAGACAACAACTTTCAATTTGCCCTTTTCTTTGTTCAAGGTGCTATTCTTATACTTTTAAGTTTTGTTGCATTTATGTATAATGAACGTTTCGAAGGTAAAACACCATTGGTATACTTATACCTGGTTTTGTGTTTTATTTTAAGTGATCTAAGTGGTTTAGCTGCCTATTTTTTTAAAGCAGACGCTGCGTATTTTCCCGAGCGTGTTTTCTATATCATCGGATTGGTGCTGTTGGTGAATTTTACACTAAATAAAAATGCCCAAAAAGAGCAGAATATTAAAGATACTGAAAAGCAATGCTTATTGTAACTTGGAGTCCGATCGCAACACTTCCTTAAAATTTTTATTCACTATGTGTAACTTCGGAAGGATATATCGAGAACAAAACGGAGCCTCCGGATTCTTCCGGTAGTAATTCTGAATGGATACACGGCTCGCTTTGAATTTATTAAACGGAAGCACCTGTGTAATAATCGCATCCCGCTGGTATTGCTGAAGCTCCTTAATGTGTTCTGTAGATATTACTTGCTGTTCTTTATTATAATAATAGATAGCACTTCTATATTTTTTTCTGAAACTGTGTCGAACCGTCGACTTATGCGTAGCCAAATGAATTTCGATCAATTTTTCTAACGATACTTGCTCCGGGTTAAATACAACGATCACGGCTTCCGAGAAGTTAGCAGCATCACCTTCAGAAGCAATAAAACCTTGCTTGGTTTGGGTGACACCCTTAACTGCTTCGAAGACCGCTTCTGTACACCAATGGCATCCTCCGCCTAAACCTATTTTTTCGTTTGCCATAACAGTAAGATGGTCGTAAAAAAGTAAAATTCATTTCAAATGCATGAAAATTTAGTAAACTTATTTATCGTAAATTTGTGTCCGCCCAAAATGAGGCGATGATCAATTAGAATATGTTAGACAAATTACAAATAGTTAAAAACCGGTTCGATGAAGTGAGCGATCTCATCATTCAGCCGGACATCATAAGCGACCAAAAACAATATATTCAATTAAACAAAGAATATAAGGACCTGCGGTTGCTTATGGATAAGCGAGAAGAGTACCTCCTGGCTACCGAACGAATTGAAGAAGCAGAGGAGATCATAAATGAAGGTGGTGACGATGAAATGGTCGAAATGGCAAAAATGCAATTAGAGGAAGCTAAATCTAAATTACCCACTTTAGAAGAAGAGATCAAGTTTTTACTAATTCCTAAGGACCCCGAAGACTCTAAAAATGCAGTAATGGAAATACGTGCCGGTACAGGTGGAGACGAAGCCAGTATCTTTGCAGGCGATCTGTATAGAATGTATACCAAATATTGTGAGAGTAAAGGCTGGAGAACGAACACGGTCGACTTTAGTGAAGGAACTAGTGGCGGATTTAAAGAAATTCAATTTGAGATTGAAGGCGATGATGTGTATGGAATTCTAAAATTTGAAGCCGGTGTGCACCGCGTACAACGGGTGCCACAAACTGAAACACAAGGAAGAGTGCATACCAGTGCTGCAACTGTCATGGTGTTTCCCGAAGCCGAAGAGTTCGATATAGAGATCGACCCTAAGGATGTTCGTGTGGATTATTTTTGTTCTTCAGGACCCGGAGGACAGTCGGTGAACACCACCTATTCTGCAGTGCGACTTACGCACGAACCAACCGGATTGGTTGCGCAGTGTCAAGATCAAAAATCGCAACATAAGAATAAAGAAAAAGCCTTTAAAGTACTTCGATCTCGATTGTACGATCTTGAATTAGCGAAAAAACAAGCCGAAGACGCCGAAAAAAGAGGCTCTATGGTTACCAGCGGCGATAGAAGTGCAAAAATTAGAACCTATAATTATCCACAAGGACGCGTTACAGACCACCGTATTAACTTGACCTTATACGATCTAAGTAATATTATCGATGGTGATATTCAAAAGATCATCGATGAACTGCAATTGGTAAGCAACACCGAGAAACTAAAAGAGGCCGGAGAAAGTTTTTAATATGACCACTCAAAATCTTATAGCTGAAATTCTTCGGAAAAAATCGTTTTTATGTATTGGCTTAGATGTCGACCTGGAAAAGCTTCCGAAGCATTTGCTACACAAAGAAGATCCTATTTTTGAATTTAATAAAGCCATCATTGACGCCACTCATCACTTGGCGGTGGCCTATAAACCCAATACGGCATTTTATGAAGCGTATGGACTAAAAGGATGGAAAGCATTAGAAAGAACCATACAGTATCTCAACCAAAAACATCCTGAGATTTTTACCATTGCCGATGCTAAACGTGGTGATATTGGTAATACTTCGAGCATGTACGCCAAAGCTTTCTTCGAGGATCTTGGTTTCGACTCGGTTACGGTAGCGCCTTATATGGGGAAGGATTCGGTCGAACCGTTTTTGACATTCAACGATAAGCATACCATTCTATTAGCATTGACCTCTAACGAAGGCGCCTTTGATTTTCAAACATTAGAAGTAGACAAGACGGCGCTTTACAAACAAGTAGTGAGAACATCCACGCACTGGAAGAACGCCCAAAATCTAATGTATGTCGTGGGTGCTACCAAAGCAGAATTTCTTAGTGAGATACGAGAGATTGTGCCTGATTCATTTCTGCTAATACCTGGAGTGGGTGCTCAAGGGGGGAATCTTGCAGATGTGTGTCGCTACGGAATGACAACAGACGTCGGTCTGTTGATAAATTCTTCTCGAGGGATAATATATGCGAGTGATGGCCATGATTTTGCTGAAGCGGCGGCCACAGAAGCCAAACGATTACAACAAGAGATGCAAGCCATACTTGAGTCTGCGAATTTAAATACCAATGCCTAAGGTATGCAGGTAACCGATCAGTTACATCGTGTGATTGAGATTCCGGATAATCCGTTAAAAATAGTTTCTTTAGTACCCTCTCAAACCGAATTATTGGTAAGCTTAGGTCTGCGTGATAAGTTAGTTGGGATCACAAAATTTTGTGTTCATCCAACAGATCTTAGAAATACCGTAACTGTAGTAGGTGGGACAAAATCGGTACATTACGATAAGATTGAAACCTTGCAGCCCGATATCATTCTTTGCAATAAAGAAGAGAACACCCAAGAGATGGTCGATCGCTTATCGCAGATCGCTTCGGTATGGATTAGTGATATTTTTACCGTTGACGATGCGTTAGAAATGATTTCGGCTTTTGGTTCGATGTTCAAGGTTACGACAAATGCCTCAAAGTTGATTGCTACTATAAAAACTGAAATCCGAAGTTTTTCAGAATTTATGGAGGGCAAAGCTTTTAAAAATGTTGCCTATGTTATTTGGAAACGCCCTTATATGCTTGCCGGTAGACATACGTTCATCAATGAGTTGCTGAAACTAAATCGTTATGAGAATTGCATAGTCGAAGGAGATTCTCGGTATCCGGAAGTATCGCTATCAGCCTTGAATAATGTAGATCTTATCTTATTGGCTTCGGAACCGTTTCCGTTTAAAGAATCGGATGTTGTGGAAATAGGGAACGCACTCAACAAAGAAGTGCGTTTGGTAGATGGTGAATATTTTAGTTGGTATGGTTCCCGTTTAGCAACAGCTTTTCAATATTTTAAAACCTTACATCAATAATTACTTATCGGCTTGTTTTAGGGTCAAGTATTGAATTTCGTTGTAAATTTTTTTTGCTTGACGATTTACCCTGTCACTTTCCGATTTATCACGTAGCGCGATCGCATACGATCGTTTCATTAACTCGGTATATCGTTTTTTTAATTTTTCTAATCGCGATTTCGATTTAAACCATTCTTTCATGTTCCATCATGCTTTCTATTGTATAATGGGGCAAATGTAAGTATAGCCTTTAGAAGTAGGTATTAATTATTTTTTAATACTTTCTTAAAAATGGCTTAATACCTTAATTTTTAAGAACATTTTAATCTTGAAGGGCAAAAACTTGCCTCAGTAAGGTGGTTGTTCTTGCAGAAATTGAATTTCGGATCTTTTTTTCTTCTACCCCGATCATGGTATAAACACCTTTTAAGGCTTCATTGGTTACGTAATCGGTGAGATCCGGATTCACCGGGTTTACAAATGGAACTGCGTTATAGCGACCAATGATACTTTCCCAAATTTGATCGGCACCAACCCTTGCGAAAGAGTTGCTGATTACCGGATTAAATTTGGCATATAGTGCATTGTTGGTTCTGTCTTGGAGATACGAAGTTGCCGCATTGTCCGGTCCTAAGAGGATGTTCTTCGCATCGTTAAATGTTATGTCCTTAACCGCGTTCACAAATATGGGAGTGGCTTCTTTTACAGCATCTTCAGCAGCTCTATTAAGCACTTTTAGTCCTTCATCAGCTAAACTGCCTAATCCGATATCACGTAAGGTCTTATCTACTTTTTGAAGTTCTTGCGGCAACAGTATCTTCACTAGATTGTTCTTATAAAACCCATCTTTTTTTGTGAGTTTTGAGACCTGTTTATCGATTCCAAAATCTAATGCCTGTCGCAGTCCGTTTGCGATTAGGGTTGGATCCATTCCGGTTTGTCCGGGCAAGGTGTTCACCACATTTTGTAATTCGGCGCAAGACAATAGCACAAAACAACTACAGAACAAAAAGATACGTTTTAAAATCATTGATTAAAATTTATAGAAGATTTCTAAAGATAAAAAAAGGCGCTTCATTTGAAGCGCCTTTTTAATACTATATTATAAGTAATTGAATTACTTGATAACTTTTACAGTTTTTGAAGCGTTACCGATAGTAACTTTTACCATGTAAGCTCCAGAAGTAAGTGCACTCATATCGATGCTAGGAGAAATTCTGTCAGGAGAAGCAGTTAATACTCTCTTTCCAAGAACGTCATATACCTCTATGCTATCAACTGCAGTAGCAGATTCGATATTCAGTACATCTTTTACTGGGTTTGGATATACGCTAAAGTTAGTTGCAGAGAACTCATCGTTGCTCAATACGTTACCTTGTCTGTAGTCAACATCGTCAACAAACATCATGTTGTTCGCGTCGATAGAGAAAAAGTCCATTGAACCTAATTGAGTTGCAGGATCTCCAGCAGTGTTTACGTAAGGTACTGCATCTAGTGAAGTTACACCGTCAATTTGAATAGTGATCGTTCCATTGTCTAAGTCGATTACATGTACAACTGGGAACCAAGTGTCAAAGAAAAATGGTGTTTCAGTAGGATCAAAATCGTACGTAAAGTTTCCGTTTGTTCCTCCACTTGCAGTGTCACTAATAAATACTTGTCCGTTGAACTGTGCACCTGGATTTGCTTCTTCTTGTTGGAAGTTATAGAATCCTGTAGCTCCTGTTGGAATAAATACACGGAAACTTACCGAGTATACTCCAGAAGTTTGGTCGCCTAACAACAACAATTGGTCATCAGTTCCATTGTCTGAGATTAACATTGACTGAGTTCCAGAAAATGCATTTGAATCTACTACATCTGCAGCAGTTCCACCTGGCCAAGTTTCCCAATGCGCAGCTTGCGGAGAAATATCACCTAGAGTGTAAGAATCAAAGTTATCTTCAATGATTTGAGCATTAACAGTAAAGGCCATTGCAAGGGCTGTTACTGCCGTTAAGTAAATTTTTTTCATAATGTAAATTTTATTATAGTTTAATATTGACTGCCAATATACAAAATTTTAGACCATCTTGTAAGAAAATTGAATTTTTTTTAACAACGTATTTTTAGTGGAAACTACTAATTTTAGTACTGTTTTCGTAAATTTGCCTTCCATTCGCTAAAAACAAAATCGCATGCAACAGCCAACTCCTTATAAACCAAAAAACAAAGTTCGAATTGTGACCGCCGCGTCGCTTTTTGATGGCCATGACGCTGCCATTAATATCATGCGCCGAATTATACAATCTACGGGGGTAGAGGTGATACACTTAGGACACGATAGAAGTGTGGAAGAGGTTGTAAATACAGCGATTCAAGAGGATGCAAATGCGATTGCCATGACCTCATACCAAGGAGGACATAATGAGTATTTTAAATACATGTACGATCTGCTTCAAGAAAAGAATGCAGGTCATATCAAGATCTTTGGAGGAGGTGGCGGAGTAATCCTTCCTTCGGAAATAAAAGAGTTAATGGATTATGGGATCACACGAATCTATTCACCCGATGACGGCCGAGAAATGGGACTACAAGGTATGATCAACGATCTGGTTCAAACTGCAGATTTTCCAATTGGAGATCAATTAAATGGAGAGGTTAACGACCTTTCAGAAAAAAAACCGGGTGCGATCGCGCGCGTCATCTCAGCGGCCGAAAATTTCCCCGAAGTTGCTGAAGAAGCCCTAGAACAAATACATGAAAAGAATAAGAAGCTAAAAACACCTGTGCTCGGTATCACCGGAACCGGCGGTGCGGGAAAATCTTCCTTGGTCGACGAACTCGTGAGAAGATTCCTTATTGACTTTCCAGAGAAAACCATCGGACTTATCTCGGTAGATCCATCGAAGCGAAAAACAGGAGGAGCCTTACTCGGAGACCGTATTCGTATGAATGCGATCAATTCGCCAAGAGTATACATGCGTAGCTTGGCAACACGACAAAGCAATTTGGCATTGTCCAAATACGTATCGGAAGCAATAGAAGTAATTAAAGCCGCCGAATACGATCTTATCATATTGGAGACTTCCGGAATTGGCCAAAGCGATACCGAGATCTTAGAACATAGCGACGTGTCCTTATACGTAATGACACCGGAATTTGGAGCTGCTACTCAACTGGAAAAGATCGATATGCTCGACTTTGCCGATCTAGTGGCCATTAATAAATTTGATAAGCGAGGTGCAAAGGATGCGCTACGTGATGTTAAAAAACAATACATGAGGAATCACCAACTATGGGATACTCCTCAAGAACAGTTGCCGGTTTTTGGCACCATCGCTTCCCAATTCAACGATCCGGGAATGAATAAGTTGTACAAGGCGATCATGGACGAATTGGTGGAGAAGACCGAAACTAACCTAAAAAGCAGCTACGAGATAAGTGATGAAATGTCTGAAAAGATTTTCGTGATTCCACCGGCACGAACGCGCTATTTATCTGAAATTAGTGAGAACAACAGGGCCTACGATAAAACGGCAGCCGAACAAGCGGAAGTAGCACAGAAACTGTACGGGATCTACAAGACCATTACTACATTAACCAACACCGATAAAAACAATAAATTCCTTACCAAGACCGGATTAGACGAAGAAGAGGTGATTAACAGCAGCAGCGATGAAACCAATCAGGAGCTATTAAAATCGCTGCTTAAAGAATTTGACCGTGTCAAATTAGACTTGGATCCATATAACTGGGAAGTGATCACCGGCTGGGATGAAAAGGTGAATCGATATAAATCGCCTGTGTATACTTTTAAAGTACGAGATAAAGAGATAAAGATCGATACGCATACCGAATCTTTATCGCATACGCAGATCCCTAAAGTGGCATTGCCAAAGTATCAAGCTTGGGGCGATATATTACAATGGGTGTTGCAAGAAAATGTTCCTGGTGAATTTCCCTATACGGCGGGCTTATATCCCTTTAAGCGAACGGGAGAGGATCCTACCCGTATGTTCGCCGGTGAAGGTGGTCCCGAACGAACCAACAGAAGATTTCATTATGTAAGTATGGGATTGCCTGCAAAACGCCTGTCGACAGCTTTCGATAGTGTGACCTTATACGGTAATGATCCTGATCATCGCCCGGATATCTACGGAAAGATTGGTAATGCGGGAGTATCTATTTGTTGTCTCGACGATGCTAAGAAATTATATTCTGGTTTCGATCTAAGTCACCCCATGACCTCGGTTAGCATGACCATTAATGGGCCGGCACCCATGTTGCTCGGATTCTTTATGAACGCTGCGATCGATCAAAATTGTGAGAAATATATCAAAGAAAACGGACTCGAAGAAGAAGTAGCCACGAAGATCGGTGAGATCTACAAAGAGCGAGGTGTAGAGCGACCCCAATATCGAGGAGAATTACCGGAGGGCAACGATGGTCTCGGACTTATGTTGTTAGGAGTGACCGGCGACTTGGTCCTACCAAAAGATGTCTATCTTAACATTAAAGCGGAGACGCTTATGCAGGTAAGAGGAACGGTTCAGGCAGATATTCTAAAAGAAGATCAGGCGCAAAACACCTGTATTTTCTCGACAGAATTTGCCTTGCGACTCATGGGAGACGTACAGGAGTATTTTATTGAAAAACAAGTACGGAATTTTTATTCGGTGTCTATAAGTGGGTACCATATTGCGGAAGCAGGTGCCAACCCGATTACGCAATTGGCGTTCACACTGTCCAACGGTTTTACCTATGTTGAGTATTACTTATCTAGAGGAATGGACATCAATAAATTTGGTCCCAACCTTTCTTTTTTCTTTAGTAATGGTATCGATCCTGAATACTCTGTAATTGGTCGCGTGGCACGAAAGATCTGGAGTAAGGCGCTAAAACACAAATACGGCGCGAATCCAAGAGCACAAATGCTAAAATATCACATTCAAACTTCGGGACGTTCGTTACACGCACAAGAGATCGATTTTAATGATATACGTACGACACTACAAGCATTGTACGCCATCTATGACAACTGTAATTCGTTACACACCAATGCCTATGATGAAGCGATCACAACACCTACCGAAGAAAGCGTTCGCCGTGCGATGGCCATACAATTGATCATTAACAAGGAACTGGGCTTAGCCAAGAATGAGAATCCGATACAAGGATCCTTTATCATTGAGGAGTTGACCGATCTTGTAGAAGAGGCCGTCTTGCTCGAATTCGATCGTATCACCGAACGTGGGGGTGTACTAGGCGCTATGGAAACTATGTACCAACGCAGCAAGATTCAGGAAGAGAGCTTGTATTATGAGACCTTAAAGCATACTGGAGAATTTCCTATTATTGGTGTAAATACGTTCTTGAGCAGTAAGGGATCACCCACCATACAGCCGGCGGAGGTCATTAGAGCAACCGAAGAAGAAAAACAAGCACAGATCACCACTTTAGAAAATCTACACAAAGCTTTTGGCGATAAAGCCGAGAAGTCGATCGAAAAGGTGCAACATGCAGCGATTCATAATGAAAACATGTTCGAACAACTTATGGAAGCCACTAAGGTATGTTCGTTAGGGCAGATCACTGCCAAGTTGTTTGAAGTAGGAGGGCAGTATCGTAGAAATATGTAGTGAAATAGGTGTTTACTAAATGCTACTATTTCCAAATCGATAGCTTTTTAGTTTTAATTGAATCGGTAAGCAGATGCGAAGGTATTTGCGTTAGGGGTTGAGCGGTGTGTTTAAGCTCGCCGTTTCGCGTAGTGAAGACGGCAGCGAGTAGCGAAGACCCGACGCGCCATAGGCGGGGAACGCCCAAAAAGAAGAAAGGATGCTGGTTGTATTTAGTTGAGTGAAAAAAATCAATATCTTAGCACAAACAACACCTAGTGCTTGCTACCATCGAATTTACCGTCACTGCCATCGTCTGCTTAATTAGTGCGGTGGTCATTCAACGAATTTTTGTAAAAGAACGTGCTCGCGGTCGCGATGTAAAAGCAATTGAAGGCATAAAATGGTTTGGTCTTGCCATATTTGTATGGGGCTTGGGAGCCGCGATAAATCTGGTCCTAAGTAGTGGCTTAGGTTGGAGTAGCGGCCATAAAATACTGATCTATGTGGGTGTGTTGGTATCACTGGCCAACTCCCTTTTTATACTGTTATCCTTACCGTCTATAGAACATAAAAAAAGTCGTGGGATCGTTGTGCGCATGATCGAACGCTTTAGCACTAAAGAATTTATTTTATTGTATAGTGGGGTGTTGGGGATGATCGCTTTTGTCTATATCGCTACGTCTTATAGCAATCCGCAGATAAGTAACAACTTTATCTGGTTGATCGACATCCCTATTTCAATTTTGGTGGCCATTTCTTTGTTGTATGAATTGAACAAGGCTTTCACGAGTCGGCAAATGAAATTTATGTACTTGCCGACATTTGCGTTGTTTGTGTTGATCTTGGTCGCGGTGACACATCGAATTATTCCGCAGGATCGAATGGTCTTGGTGATAGATCAAGAGTTTTGGACCCTTGCCGGGAGTATTACTGCCATCTCGTTCAAGTTCTTATTTATTTTATTGTTCTCGATCTTGCTTTACAGTTGGAAATTCCTTTCTGAAAAGGAACAACAGCAATCACTTGCCGATGAATACGCTTCGGAAAACGATGTGTTAAAGGAGCAACTTTCACAAATTGAATTGGCGAACGAGAGTCATTTAGACACGATCAAGAACATGAAAATCGAATTGAAGCAACTGCGAGAAGCTTCCAAAGTAGTGCTTAGCGATCGTCAAAAAGAAGTGCTTGGTACCTTGGGGTACTTCGGAAACGAACGATCGTATCCTGAGATCGCGGAACATATGAATATTAGTTTGGACGGATTTCAAACGCATATCCATCAAATAAAAAAAATCCTGAACATTAGTGGTAGTGGCGGTAAGGAGCAACTTATTCACTATGCCAAAGAGAATAACTTTATTCAGTATGCTCGTGTAAAGAACGATAGGTAACTCTATGGTTAACCATAGCGGTTGCAAAAATTGAACAGTGCGTAACCTTTGTCAGCTCTTCGATTTGGGGCAACTTGCCTTAAAAATCGAGTATGTCAATTCTTTTACAAGCTATCAATCAATCATTAGACGAACGTATAAACCAACAATTCAGTAATTTGACCAGTTGGTTCATCGACGGCATTTTTGCTGAAATTCCACTTACCGAAACCACGGGTATTCCTTGGGTACTAATCGTATTACTTTTAGGTGCCGGATATTTTACCATTTATTTCAAATTTGTAAATTTTCATG
>NZ_QOLC01000087.1 GCF_003333325.1 Candidatus Ulvibacter alkanivorans
TTAGCAATTAGAGTAATTTTAAGACTTTACTTACTCAAGTACATTTTTCTACGCGCATATAGATCGTAGAAAGCATCATCTTTCAAACTATCGATAAACAAGATACTTTCTCCTGTACTTTTCATTTCAGGACCTAACTGCTTGTTCACGTTCGGGAATTTATTAAAACTAAACACCGGTTGTTTGATGGCATATCCTTCTAGTTTTGGATTGAACTTGAAATCGGTCACCTTGTTATGTCCTAGCATGATCTTAGTGGCATAGTTAACATAAGGTTCGCCATAGGCTTTAGCGATAAAAGGAACCGTTCTTGACGCTCTTGGATTGGCTTCAATAATAAAGACCTTATCGTCTTTGATCGCAAATTGTATGTTTATTAATCCAACTGTGTTCAATGCTTTTGCGATCTTTACCGTATGGTCTTTTATTTGCTGAAGTACCAGATCTCCTAAATTGAAAGGTGGTAACAAGGCGTTAGAGTCTCCCGAGTGAATACCACAAGGTTCAATATGTTCCATGATACCTATAATGTATACGTTCTCACCATCGCAGATCGCATCGGCTTCGGCTTCAATCGCACCGTCTAAGTAATGGTCTAACAGCAATTTGTTGTTCGGGATCTTCCGAAGTAAATCTACTACATGGTCCTCCAACTCTTGCTTATTAATCACGATCTTCATTCCCTGTCCTCCTAGAACGTATGAAGGTCTGATCAACAACGGAAAATCCAATTGATCTGCCAATACTAAGGCTTCTTCTGTGGTTTCAGCAGTACCAAACTCAGGATAAGGAATATCGTTTTCTTTCAACAATTTTGAAAAGCTACCTCTATCTTCGGCAAGGTCTAAGGATTGGTAACTAGTTCCCAGCACTTTAATTCCGTAACGATCTAGCTTCTCTGCCAGTTTTAAGGCAGTTTGACCACCCAACTGCACGATCACGCCTTCCGGTTTTTCGTGACGTATGATGTCGTAGATGTGTTCCCAGAACACCGGTTCGAAGTAAAGTTTATCGGCCACATCGAAATCGGTCGAAACGGTCTCAGGGTTACAATTTATCATGATGGTCTCATACCCTACTTCGGCTGCCGCTAATACCCCGTGGACACAACAATAATCGAATTCGATCCCTTGACCAATTCGGTTAGGTCCTGAACCTAATACGATGATCTTCTTCTTATCGGTCACCTCACTGTCGTTCTCGGCATACGAATCACCAGCTGCGGTTTCCATTTCATTTTCGAAGGTCGAGTAATAATATGGGGTTGCCGCTTTAAATTCGGCGGCACAAGTATCTACCAACTTATACACCCGTTGAATGTTCATCGCCTCACGTTTCTTATACACTTCGCTCTCTAGGCATTTTAGCATATGAGCGATCTGTCGATCACCATATCCCTTTTGCTTTGCTTCCAGTAAGAGTTCACGAGGAAGATTATCTAAGGTATATTCTGAAATTTCTTTCTCGAGTAAATACAGCTCCTCGTATTGCTTTAAGAACCACATATCGATCTTGGTGATCTCGTGGATACGACTAAGCGGTATTCCCATTTGAATTGCGTCGTAGATCACAAATACGCGGTCCCAACTAGCGTTCTTGAGTTTGTCTAATATCTGTTCGTAATTGGTATAGCTCTTCCCGTCGGCACCAAGTCCGTTGCGCTTTATCTCAAGCGATTGTGTTGCTTTGTGTAACGCCTCTTGGAACGATCGCCCAATTCCCATCACTTCTCCAACGGCCTTCATCTGTAGTCCGAGTGTACGATCCGATCCTTCAAATTTGTCGAAGTTCCAACGTGGTATTTTTACGATTACATAATCTAGCGTTGGCTCGAACAAGGCCGAGGTCGACTGTGTAATTTGATTTTGTAATTCGTTCAGGTGATACCCTATTGCTAATTTGGCTGCGATCTTTGCGATAGGATAACCTGTCGCTTTTGATGCTAAGGCCGATGAACGCGATACACGCGGATTGATCTCAATAGCGATGATCTCTTCTTCCTCATCAGGACTAACTGCGAATTGTACGTTACATCCTCCGGCAAAATCACCAATACTGCGCATCATATGGATCGCCATATCTCGCATTTTTTGGAAAGTTCTGTCACTTAATGTCATTGCGGGTGCTACGGTAATTGAGTCCCCGGTGTGAATTCCCATAGGATCCATATTTTCGATGGTACAGATGATCACGACATTGTCGTTACTATCACGTAGCAATTCGAGTTCGTATTCTTTCCATCCCATCATGGCCTTATCGATCATCACCTCATGAATTGGAGAGATCTCCAAACCTCTTGTAAGTAGTTCGTCGAAATCTTCGGCTTTGTGCACGATAGAAGCACCTGCACCCCCCAAGGTGTAGGAAGCACGAATAACCAGCGGAAAACCAAATTCTTGGGCAATCTCCTTTCCTTTCAGGTATGAAGTTGCCGTGGCCTGCGGTGCCATTTTTACACCAATTTTTTCCATTAGTGTTCTAAATTGCTCGCGGTCTTCGGTTATGTTTATGGCATTAATATCTACACCAATAATTTTTACGTCGAAATCGCTCCAAATCCCCTTCTCATCGGCTTCGATACATAAGTTAAGTGCTGTTTGTCCTCCCATAGTTGGCAACACAGCATCGATCTGCGGATGTTCTTTTAAAATCTTGATGATCGATTTGGTCGTTAGCGGCAAAAGATACACATGATCGGCCATGGATGGGTCGGTCATGATGGTGGCCGGATTCGAATTGATAAGGATGGTTTCAATACCGTCTTCGCGAAGTGAACGAAGTGCTTGCGATCCGGAATAATCGAATTCACACGCTTGACCAATGATAATAGGACCTGAACCTATAATTAAGATGGATTTTAGTTTGGGATTCTTTGGCATTTTTGAACTACTTTTAAGATGCGGTAAAATTACGACTCGATAGGGTATAAAAAAAAGGTGTTGCTTTTAAACAACACCTTTTTATTTATAACTTATCAACATTATTTTTTGTGACGAGTTTCAGAAGACACAGAAAGTTTCTTTCTGCCTTTCGCACGACGGGCAGCTAATACCTTTCTTCCGTTTACAGACGCCATACGCTCTCTAAAACCGTGTTTGTTTCTTCTCTTTCTCTTTGATGGCTGAAATGTTCTTTTCATTGCAAATTGGGTTAAAACTTCTGAAAAACTATTTTTTTAATCCCTACTTATGTATTCGGGTTCGCGTATCAAAACACTCATTTATTATGCTTTGCATAGGCGGGTGCAAATATACAATCATTTTTTTCTTTCCCAAATGTAAAATGCAAAAATTTTTATTTGTTTTTTATACCTTTGCCGTCCGCTACAAAAGCTAAAAAAATAAATGAATAAATCCCTCCTTACCCTAATTGGTTGTTTTGTCCTTTTGGCGACAAATTCTAAAGCGCAACACAGTTTAGAGATCGATCTAGAAAAAGGCACTGTTTTTACTATAGAACAGCATTCTGAACAAGACATCTTACAAGACATGGACGGTGTAGAACACAAGATGAAGAATACCATTGGAGGTGTTTATACGTTTGAAGTCGCCGACGTGATAAACGATACCTATGCTTTCGATGTTTCATTTGATAGCTTCCGGTTTAAGATCGAATCTGAGATTTACGGGGTGTTAAGCGACATTAACACCGAAGCCGTAGCCGAAGCCGACACTATGGAAGCCAATATTTTTCAAGGACTCTTAAACGTCAAATTTCAACTTTATGTATCAGCCACCGGTAAGATCGATTCACTTAATGGAAGTGAAAAGCTCGTAGATGGAATGCTTGCTCACGCAGGAATAGAAGATGAAGCCGCCAAGACATTTATACGGGAAGCGATGAAAGACGAATTTAACGACACAAGTTTACGAGAGAGCTTACAACCCATTACGTATATGTTTCCGAAGAAAAAAGTAAAAATAGGAGGCGAATGGCAAAATAGGTACGAAGGTGAAGTGACCTTGACAAACAATTGGAAATTAGATGCGTATTCAGCTTCAACATTTACGCTCCAGGGTACCTCTACCTTGGTCCTCGACACCACTACCGAAGGATTAATCATGAAACTGTCGGGAACACAAGAAACCGTTGCTATTATTGAAACTTCCACCGGATTTATGAAATCGATCGAAGTAACACAAAACGCCTCTGGTAACACGATAATTCCCGCTCAAAACAACGCCGAGATACCAACCAGTCTCGTCGGAACCTCAACTTTTAAAAGAATTTAAGCTATGTTCAATAAAAATATAAAACTCATTCTTGCCGTTCTAAGTATTGCCGCCGCCGTATGGCAGTTCATAGAAGGTAATATTGGAAATGGAATCATGTTCGTTCTATTGTCGGTCGTTTTTATCTTCCTCTATTATAAGAATGAACTCATTCTTCTGGCATTTTTAAGGCTTCGGAAGCAAGACTTCCCGGGAGCCAAAAAGTGGCTCGACAGAATTAAAAACCCGGAAACAGCATTGGTGCGCAAACAACAAGGATATTACAACTACCTTAACGGTTTGATGATCTCACAGACCAATATGAACGAAGCTGAAAAATACTTTAAAAAAGCAGTGAGTTTAGGGCTAAATATGGATGCCGATATGGCGATGACAAAATTGAACCTCGCGGGTATTGCGATGACAAAAAACCGAAAAAGAGAAGCAGAATTATTGCTTACAGAAGCGAAAAAGCTCGATAAACACAATATGCTGGACGAGCAGATCAAGATGATGAAAAAGCAAATGAAACGCGCCGGCCAACCCCGACAACAATTTGGTGGACGCGGTGGTCGTGGCGGAAGACGTTAATACGATTTTTCTTCCAAAAACTCCTGGTTTATAGGAATTTACGTACTTTTAGTGGTCGTTTAACGAATATTTTATTCCGAAGAACGAAAAAACAATGCTAACCAATCTTAGCTTTCTACCTTTGCATTGTAATCAACCTCACATGCCTATGAGTAGAATTCTACTTCTTCTATTCTTATCGGTTTCTCTTATAGCACAATCACAACAAATTGAGCAGGAATCCTTATTCTCTCAAATGATTGGAAAAAATATCAAGAAATACACCTTAGAATCACAGAAAGCCTATGCAACTAACAATTTTGAACGAGCAGAATTCTTATTCGATTCTTTGATAAATCATGTGGTAAACGAAAGTTTTATCGACAACTTTAAGTTCAAGAAACGATCGGGTCGTACCGTAGAACTCTACGATTACGAAAAACCGATCTTTTTAATGACCTATGCATCTTGGTGTACGCCCGGCGTTGGCGAAATTCCTGCGCTAAATGAGATTGCTGAAAAATACCATAAGGACATCGATTTTATCGTGTTGTTCTGGGATTCTCGTGACAAGGTGAAAAAAGTCGCTCGCGAATACAGCCGGCATATAGATGTAGTCTATGTTGACGAGCGAGATAATAAAAACAACTATGTGGTACAAAGCATGAAACATAGTCTGGGCTTTCCTACCTCCTTCTTTATCGATGCACAAAAGAAGATCGTAGATGTACGCCGTGGTGTGTTACATCCGTATGAAGAAGCTTACGAGATTTCTTTCGAACTCAACTACAACTCTTTCTTAAATGGAATTTCACTCTTGAAGCATCTTCCGGAAGCTTCAGACGGATTGGTAACCAAAGACAAGCCGCTTCCATAACACCTTACTTTCCGAAGAACAACTTAATTGCTGCGATCAATAAGATGATCGCAAATATCTTCTTTAACACCTGTTGATCCAATCGCACGGCAAATTTAGACCCTAACAAACCACCTATAACAAAGCATATAGCTATAACTATGGCATAGCTCCATTTAATGGGATGACCGGACGTATGATAGGTGTAGGCGGCCAAAAAAGTAACAGGAACGGCCAAGACCGCTAAACTCATGCCCTGCGCCTCATGTTGGTTAAAACCCAACATCAAGATCATTAAAGGGATCATCACCACGCCTCCTCCTACACCCATGAATCCGCTTAAAATACCGGCTAGCAAGCCAATGAGCACTAATGAAAGCAGAACTGTAATATTCATAAAAAAATTATTGCCCGGCTGAGTAATATCCTTTCTCTGGAATTTCTATATAATATTCTTTTCCGGAGGCATTCTTAAGATAGGTATCGCGCAACCACGGATTGTGAATTTTCAAGATCTTATAATTAATGCCGTGCTGTTTGGCAAAATCGGCAAAGTCATCTACCGGAGTAGTTACTTTTACAGTATAGGTAGGAATAGGTTGATACAGGTCCTTTTCTCTAAAGTTAAAGCCGTACTTCTCAGGGTTCGACAAGATCTCTTTAAATGCTAGAATGCGAAACACGTATCGGCTGGTTTCATCATTCAACAGTATATCGTAGTAGTTATTGGAAGCTTTTTGCCTATCGATTTGTTTGCTTACTCCATAATTTCCAGCATTATAGGCTGCGGCTGCTAAGGTCCAACTTCCAAAGCGCTCTTTCGATTTTTTCAAATATTCGGCAGCGACCTCTGTCGCTTTTTCGAGATTGTAACGTTCGTCTACATAATCGTTGATCTCTAGTCCGTATTCTCTTCCCGTACTCTTTAAGAAATGCCAAAAGCCTGCAGCACCGGCCGGTGAACTGTTGTTCTCCAATCCGCTTTCTGCCACCGCCAAGTATTTAAAGTCATCGGGCAAACCGTATTTTTCTAACAACGGCTCAATTATGGGAAAGTATTTGTTGGCTCGTTTAAAGATCAACAACCCATTAGATTGCCAATAGGTGTTTACCAATAACTCGCGGTCCATACGTTCACGAATATCGGGTTCGTTTAGCGGCACCGGTTCCCCGGCAAAATCCATTGTTTCGGGAATTGGAAGTGCATAGACATTATAGTCGTTCACTAATTTCTTTTCCAAATTTTCATTGGTTGTCGGGGTTTCTTGTACGGCATTAACACATAAACTGCTCACCCCAAATAAAACAGTTACCAAACCAATTTTTGAAAGGATACTCATAACTTTAAAATTTTTCTTTAAAGATATAGAATTATCCTATTGATGCCACAGCACAGAGCGTTAATCTTTGCCTTCAATAAGTTCGGAAATCTTCTTTGAAAGCCACGCCCCTTTATTAATGATCATAATGTGGGTACCGCCTTTTAAACGTATACAATCATCGATATTCTTAATAGGAAAAACCACGTCCTTATCACCGTGAATATGAATTACTTCTTTTAACGGCTCCTTACGCTTCCAGCATACCATTTGCTCAATGGCCCAATCGAGGTACTGTTTGTCGCGCACATGCAAGTATTCCTGATAGATCTTAAGACGTTTCTCCGTTTTAGGTCCAATAGCAAATTTGGTAAGATCATCGGCGCTCAACACTAAACTGGTAGGCACTAATTTATACGCATAGGTCTTTCTCGCGATCTTTAGACGTCGAGGAAATTCTTGTCTTGATTTCACGCTGCTTATGATGATTAGTTGCTTTAGGTCGAGAAATTGGCTCATCTCTTGTACCATCACACCTCCAAAAGAAACTCCAATCAACACTACATTATCATGAGTGATCTTTGCTGCCATACGCTGGGCATACGATTGTATAGACTCTTTCTTCTCGGGTACTAACCACTCAAGTATATGCATCTCATACCGTTCGCCGGGAAAGGAAATATTGCGAAATATTTCTTGGCCGGCAGCTAAGCCCGGCACAAAATAAATATGTTTTTTCGAAGAAGACATCCCGTATTAGAATTTAAAAAAATGGTAAAGCACAAAGATTATTCGTAAATTTACAGTGCAAAGATATAATTATCCTACGGCAACGGGGCGTACCAAATGAATAAGATTTTACATCCGGCAGCAACGCGAGGCAGTGCCAATTACGGATGGCTCAAAGCCAACTACTCCTTTAGCTTTGCTAATTACTTTGACCCGAATCGCACAAATTTTGGCGTACTTCGGGTATTCAACGATGATTATGTAGCTCCTGCAATGGGCTTCGGAAAGCACCCACATCGCAATATGGAAATAGTTACCATTCCCCAAACCGGAGCTTTAAAGCACAAAGACTCTATGGGCCATTCCGAAGTGATACACAGCGGCGAAATACAAGTAATGAGCGCCGGTAGTGGAGTCGAACACAGCGAAGTGAACGCCAGCACCACCGAGCCGGTAACACTATTTCAAATTTGGATCATCCCAGAAAAAGAAGAGGTTGCGCCGCGTTACGATCAAAAAAAAATAAAACCATTACTAAAACAAAACGCCTTAAGTACCGTTGTAAAACCACGTAATGAGGCGAAGGACGGAGAACTTTGGATCCATCAACAAGCCTATTTTAATATGGGTGAGTTCACCAAAGAAACTACCCTTGAATACAGCCTAAATCAAAAAGAGCACGGTGCCTATATCTTTGTAATTAATGGCACTGTTGTTGTTGATAATGAGACACTTAATAAAAAAGACGCCATTGGAGTCTGGGAAACCGATACCATAGCGATAACCGCCCAAAAAGACAGTACAATACTGCTTATCGAAGTACCCATGAACTTAAATTAACTCCCTATGATAGACGATGTAGAAATTACCGACAATGAATTTTTAAGACAGTTCGAACTTGAAATAGGCGATAATATGGCCCGTATCGAATATGCGCTTCAAGATCGAAAGATTTTCTTGACCAAGTACGAAATGCCGGAAGACCTGGAAGATCAAGGTTTCCGTGAGATCTTTATCAAAGCGGTGTTCGAGGAAGTACGCGAACGTGGCATTAGCTTGGTTCCTACCAGTCCCGAGATCGCCGGATTTATGCGTAAGAACAGAAGAAAATACCGCGATCTATTGCCTGTAGGTATTAGTATTTAGGGCGCTCCCCACCTTCAGTAGGTCGTGCTTTCGCCTATATCTTTTTTGGCTTGTGCTTTGTCAGAAGAAACTGCTGTTCAACGCATCCAAAAAAGGATGCCGGCTCTATCCCTAGCGCAACACAGGCGATGACGCAAAAACAAAGCGTACCAATCCGTCTGTGTCTATCCTTTCCAGTGTTACTTGGTGTAAGGTATTTACTAACTCCGGATTCCAAGGCGCCTTCACTTTTACGTAATTCTCTGTAAATCCGTGTATGTAGCCTTTTTTATTCTCCCCTTCAAATAAGACAGTACGAGTTGTTCCTAATTGCTGCTCGTAAAAAGCACGTCGTTTCTTGGCCGAGAGTCCGCGCAACATTTTACTTCGTTTCTTTCGTACGTTCATTGGCACAACACCCTCCATACTGGCTGCAGGGGTATTATCACGTTCCGAATACGTAAATACGTGTAAATACGAGATGTCTAATGCGTTCAAAAATTCGTAGGTTTCTAAGAAGTGTTCGTCTGTCTCACCCGGAAATCCAACGATCACATCAACGCCTATACAAGCATGTGGCATGACCTCACGAACTTTAGCAATTCGGTCTACATACAATTCGCGCAGATACCTTCGGCGCATCAACTTAAGTATATCATTGCTTCCACTTTGCAGTGGGATATGAAAGTGAGGCACGAACGTATCCGATTGTGCAACAAATTCAATGGTTTCGTTCTTAAGTAAGTTTGGCTCGATAGAGGAGATACGCAAGCGTTCTATTCCCGCCACGGCATCCAGCGCTTTTACAAGGTCTAAGAACGTGTGTTCGTGCTTCTTGTTACCAAATTCACCCTTGCCGTAATCACCTATGTTTACACCGGTCAAAACGATCTCTTTGATCCCTTTGGCACTAATAGCCGCAGCGTTTTCTAATACATTCTCTAAGGTGTCACTTCTAGAGATACCGCGAGCCAAGGGTATGGTACAATAGGTACATTTGTAATCGCATCCGTCTTGTACTTTTAGGAACGCTCTTGTTCGGTCTCCTATAGAATAACTACTCACGTAAAAATTAGCATCCTCGATCTCACTCGCATACACTTCGGCACTACTGCCCGTGCGCTCCGGATTGTCGAGTAATTCATGAATATACTCGTTGATCTTGAATTTTTCTGTAGCACCCAAGACAAGATCCACGCCATCTACATCGGCCAGTTCCTGTGGTTTTAATTGTGCATAACAACCAATCGCGGCGACGAATGCCTCCGGATTTACCTTTTGAGCCTGTTTTACGATCGATTTAAATCGCTTATCGGCATTTTCAGTAACGCTACACGTATTTATTACATAAATGTCTGCTTTTTCAGAAAAATCAACACGCGCAAATCCTTCGTCAGTAAAGTCTCTGGCGATGGTTGCGGTTTCACTGAAATTCAATTTACAGCCTAATGTATAAAAAGCAACTTTTTTTGTAGCGTTCATTCTCGTACTTTTGGCAAAATGAGGGTGCAAAGGTACAAAGTATTGTTGGTTCTATAAATGCTGAACAATTGAAAGTTACTTCTTTAGTTTTCATCATTTTAAAAAAACAACGAATACCTCACTTTTTTAATAATGAACTCAAAAAATAGCAATTGAACTCAAGATCTGGTCTCCAATTAAGAACGCAACACTGTTTTAGAACGCTTCGTCTTGCGCTGTGCTGCTTTGCAATTTCACTGCTGTACGGGTGTGGTGAAACTACCGAAACAGCTCGAGAACATCTTGTATTTCGCTATAATGAACACAGCAACATTCCCACACTGGATCCTGCTTTTGCTCGCAATCCGCAAATTATTTGGCCTACCAATCAACTGTACAACGGGCTAGTTCAATTGGATGATTCGCTCGCCATTCGACCCGATATTGCGAAATCATGGCGCATGGTCGATAGTACATGTACGTTCTATTTTACCTTAAGAGACGATGTGTATTTTCATAAAAATGCAGTCTTCGGAAAAGACTCTACCCGTACCGTAACCGCTCACGATTTTGAATATAGTTTCGCACGCCTTATCGATCCAAAAGTGGCATCTTCAGGAAGCTGGGTAATGAACAACGTAGAAATGTTCCAAGCAGAGAACGATTCTATATTTAAGATCGTACTAAACAAACCCTTTCCGCCTTTCTTGGGAATGTTAGGCATGCGTTATTTTTCCGTAGTACCCAAAGAAGCGGTTGAAAAATACGGAACTGAATTCCGAAGAAATCCTGTAGGAACAGGTCCGTTTCAATTCAAAATGTGGGAAGAAAATGTAAAACTAGTGCTAAGACGAAATCCGCTGTATTTTGAAACCGACCAAAAAGGCGAACAGCTACCGTATCTGGAAGCAGTTGCCATCACTTTTCTGCCCGACAAACAAAGTGAGTTCTTACAATTCGCACAAGGAAAGCTAGATTTCGTCTCCGGTTTGGACAATTCGTATAAGGATGAGATCATAACCACTACTGGCAAGCTACAAGCAGCGTATAGCGATCGTGTAAAATTGATCACAGCTCCTTATTTAAACACCGAATACCTCGGTTTCTTTCTAGAAGCCAATACACCCGAAATCCAATCGAAAGCCTTGCGACAAGCTGTGAACTATGGTTTCGATCGAGTGAAAATGGTCACCTATCTGCGCAATGGGATGGGGATTCCTGCTGTTCACGGAGTAATCCCTAAAGGATTGCCCGGCTTTGACAATATTGAAGGCTATGAATACGATCCTGAAAAAGCGAAACAATTGATCGAGCAGTATACAACTGAAACGGGAGATAACGAGCCACAGATCGTGATTGGCACTAATAGTCAGTACTTGGATATTTGTGAGTACATACAGCGCGAATTGGAGAAATTGGGGATCGATGTAACCATCGATGTGGTTCCTCCCTCTACCCTTCGACAAATGAAGAGCAGTGGCGAATTGGATATTTTTAGGGCTAGTTGGATTGCCGATTATCCCGATGCAGAAAATTATCTATCCCTTTTTTACAGTCCGAACTTTACACCCGATGGCCCAAACTACACCCATTTCAAAAGCGAAGTATTTGACAGTCTCTACGCTCGATCATTAGAAATATCGGATATCGAACAGCGTAAGGAATTATATACTAAAATGGATTCGATCATTGTTGCAGAGGCCCCTGTAGTACCATTGTATTATGATAAGGCCATCCGATTCGTGAACAAGAAAGTACACGGACTCGGAGTAAACCCACAGAATTTTCTTGTGTTAAAGAATGTGTATAAGGACGAATAGCAATTAATTTCTAAATTCATCGTAGGAATTTGAGTTTAACACGCATAACAATCGTATTAAATAGTAAATGTCGCAGATGAAGGTTTTCTTAATATACTTACTGATCTCCACTTCATTGTAATCTGTAAGGAACATTATATAAGATTCATGCGCAAAGAAAATTTTATCAGAATTTTTAACAACTACGTATGAGTCAAAGGGCAAACCGTCCGCGTCGGTCATACCAATAGTAATGGTGCCATCGTTTTGCTTTGTTACATTTAGTTTTTTTCGATAGTCTGAGTTATCATTATGGGAGAGTCCGTATAAAACTTCTCCCTTTGCATTCACGCTTCTCCCCATCAATGGTCTATAAGCGCCGTTGCCTTCTTCATCCCATACTATTCCAGAAAAGGAACCCTTCTCAATATATTCTGCTCTAGGGTGGCAGTATTCTTTTTTCGATTCCGGACTCTCATAGCAACTTTTAAGGTAGAACTTCTTTTTTTGATTGTTTATATAGATGGCATTTCCTAATTTAAAGGGGTTGTAAGGGCTGTCTTCTAAATATTTCATATGGGAATGTTCCTTTTTGCCAATAGCTTTACTACCTATAATCATCAAATTGTGATGGCCACGAGTCACATAATTTACACTGTCCTTTTGTAGAGCCTTGATATCCATTATTTTCAGATTCCATGAGCCACCATCTCTTTCCATCATAAGGGTTACTCCCTTGGGTTTACCTTCATACAAGCCCTCAATAAAGACCAAGGATTGTTCGTCCATGAGACTATATTCACGCAAAATAATACCTTCTTCTTCGTTGCCCCATAAAAACTTTTCTTGATAGTTCGCATCCGAGAACTTATTCCAGTGTTCCACCCTTAAATCATAGTTTTGTTTATGTTGTCCCAGCGTAGCGAAGCTGATGAGGAGAAAAAGAATGGGGATAGTAAAGGAAACTAGGTTGTTCATGTGTACATTTTAGGTTTCAAAATAAATTACGAGACAGTATAGTATTTTTTTTAATTTTTTCAAAAAAATAGAATAAAGCAGTAAAAGTATATCCCCTTTTCAAGGTTAATCTCAGGTCCCGGCTATAGTAGTATTCGTTACGCATTTCTACTTCGACCTCTATAGTCAATTTTAAAAGGCAAGTATAGATCTTCGATCTTATTGACCAAAAGAAAGAGTATTGGTATGATATCTATCTGAGCATGCAGTGTAAACACAAGCCGAGAAAATTCGCTATACCATTCTGTAAGGCAAGGATAAGTTATTATTTAACTGTAGACAGTTGACTAAAATGGTAAGCCTATAAAAAAGCATTATCCTTTTCGCCACTTGGCAGTAATTTCAAAGACGTGTTCCAGCAGTTTAGCGTCTATTTCTGAAAACGCTACATTTCTACGTGCCATCACTACTTTCGCCACTTCAAAGGCCTTGTTTGTTTTGTAGGTCGTCATTCCTTTGCTTCCTCCCCAGCTAAAGCTTGGTACAAAATTTCTCGGGAAACCGCTTCCGAAGATATTAGCGCTTACACCCACCACGGTTCCTGTATTGAACATGGTATTGATCCCACATTTACTATGATCGCCCATCATTAGACCACAAAACTGCAAGCCCGTGCGTGCAAAGCCTTCGGTGTCGTAGTCCCACAGCCGCACTTCGGCGTAATTGTTCTTCAAATTAGAATTATTGCTGTCGGCCCCAATATTGCACCATTCGCCCAGCACCGAATTGCCCAAGAACCCGTCATGCCCTTTATTGGAGTATCCAAACAGCACCGAATTGTTGACCTCCCCTCCTACTTTACAATGAGGTCCGATCGTGGTACCGCTATAAATCTTTGCTCCCATTTTTAAGGTGGCGTTCTCACACAAAGCAAACGGACCACGTACGGTACATCCTTCCATGATCTCTGCATTTTTACCTATGTAAATGGGGCCATCGGTAGCATTTAGCGAACATAAGGGCAAGGTAGCACCTTCTTCGACAAAGATCCGGTCGGGATTAATAGCAAAGACCGAAGCTGCTAATGGTTGTGATTTTCTTCCTTTGGTAAGCAACTCAAAATCTCGTTCTATCGCCTCGTGATTCTTTGAAAAAATATCCCAACTGTGTTCTATGCGCAAGATATCATCATAGGTATATTGGATGATCTCATACGCATCGAAATCAACTTCTTGTCCTTCCGAAGTAAAAAAAGCGATTGGTTCATCCTCTAGAAAGACAGCTTGATTTTCGGACAGCCCTTTAACAATTTTCGCTAAGTTTTCCGAAGGAATAAAGGAGGCATTTATCAATACATTCTTTTCTAACTCCACCATGGGAAATTTATCGGTGAGATAGGCTTCCGTCACTGTAGTAGTTGTAAATCCGAGCAATAGCTCCCATTTTTCCCGAATGGTAAGTATTCCTACTCTAATATCGGCTACGGGTCTTGTAAATGTGAATGGTAGTAGTTGATCGCGAACGTTTCCGTCGAAAAGAATATAATTCATAATTTGTTTGGTCAAAAAAGAGTAAAGATACTAAGAACTTTTGTTGGCTGAGACTATGGCATAAAAAAAGCCTTCGGAACACCGAAGGCTTATATCGTAAAAAGAAGCAATACTATTCTTCTTCTTTAACTGCTTTTGCAGGTTTCTTAAATTTAGAATACTTGTTCTTGAACTTGTCGATACGACCAGCGGTATCGATAAGCTTAGATTTACCAGTATAAAAAGGGTGCGAAGTTCTGGAGATCTCCAGCTTAACCAAAGGATACTCGACACCATCTACTTCTAGTGTTTCTTTCGTGTGTGCTGTTGACTTTGTAATGAATACCTCATCGTTAGACATATCCTTAAAAGCAACTAATCTATAATTTTCAGGATGGATTCCTTTTTTCATTTCCTTATTCTTTTAATATACTAATTCCGACCCTTCGGATTTCAGTTTGCAAATTTAATCAATATTGTTAAATGCACAATAAAATTTCCTTATTTTTTCTATGGCGTATAAAAAGCGAAAACATGCCGTAACGTTTTGTTATATTTGACAACTAACTACGCGAACCAAAAAAACAAAAAATGGAAACACAAACTGCATCAACCAAAAAGATAGGTCTTAATTATGGACTTATATTAGGACTTATTTCGGTTGCCTTTTCGGTAATCATTTGGGTATTAGGCTACGCTATCGAACGCCCATGGTGGACATCGGTACTTAGCTTTGTAATCATGCTACTCGTTATTATCTACGGGCTTAAAGCATTTAAAAGTGGTAACAGTGGTTTTATGTCACTGGGACAAGCCATTAAAACCGGATTGACCATTGCGCTTATCGCCGGAATAATTAGTGCGCTATACACCTATGTTTTTGTTACCGTGATCGAACCGGACTTCGTTGGGCAAATACTCGAAGAAACCGAACGGCAGATGTATGAACAAAATCCGAATATTACTTCGGAACAAGCAGAAATGGGACTTTCGATGACCGAAAAGTTTACTAGTCCGTGGATGATGTCTATATTTACCATCATTGGTAGCTTGTTCTTCGGTTTTATTATTTCGTTGATCGCAGGTTTGATCATGAAGAACAACAAGCCGGAACATTTACAATAGAATTAAATGAAATTATCTGTCGTTATTCCACTTCTTAACGAAGAAGAATCATTGAACGAATTATACCATTGGATTGCATCTGTGATGCAGTCCAATGGTTTTTTATACGAATTAATTCTTATCGATGACGGCAGCACCGACGATTCTTGGAAGCACATTGAAGCCTTAGCACAAGAACATTCCGAAGTAAAAGGCATTCGGTTTTTAAAGAACTTTGGAAAGTCCCAAGCACTGCACGCCGGATTTGGAATGGCTGAAGGCGATGTGGTTATTACAATGGATGCCGATTTACAGGACAATCCGGAAGAGATCCCCGAATTGGTCACCATGATCACCAATCAAGGATACGACCTTGTCTCCGGCTGGAAAAAGAAACGATACGACTCTGTAGTGAGCAAGAATATGCCTTCTAAGCTATTTAATTTTGCTGCAAGAAAGACTTCAGGCGTAAAGCTACATGACTTCAATTGTGGATTAAAAGCCTATAAAAAAGAGGTCATCAAGACCATAGAAGTTACAGGAGAAATGCATCGGTATATACCGGTCCTGGCAAAAAATGCCGGCTTCAATAAAATTGGTGAAAAGGTAGTGAAACACCAAGCCCGAAAATATGGGACCACCAAATTTGGCATGGAACGTTTTGTTCGTGGCTTTTTAGACTTGATCACGATTTCATTTCTTTCTCGCTTCGGAAAAAGACCCATGCACCTATTTGGCGCTTGGGGAGCAATTATGCTCTTTATTGGCTTCTGCTTTGCGCTATACTTAGGTATCGATAAGCTTTTTATCGATCCAACCGGTCGTCTAATTACCGAAAGACCACAGTTTTATCTAGCGCTTACTGCCATGATTCTGGGTACTCAACTATTCTTAGCCGGCTTCCTAGGCGAGTTATTTCTGCGCAGTAGAAAAGGAGGCCCCAACTACATCGTTAAAGAAGTGCTTAACTTAAAAGAATAACGGCTAACTTTCGTTATTTTTGCACGTATTCTTCTTAATAGACACATTAATTACAACGAATGATCTACGTAGACCCAAAAATTCTAGAGCGAGTTAACAAATGGCTCACTCCGTTTTTTGATGAAAACACCCAGCATACAATTAAAGAAATGATCGCCCACGATCCGGAAGGATTGGAAGATAGCTTTTATAAGAGTTTAGAATTTGGTACCGGCGGTATGCGCGGTATCATGGGAGTTGGCGATAATCGCATTAATAAATACACCCTCGGAAAGAACACCCAAGGACTTTCTAATTATTTAAAACGACAGTTCCCCAATGAAACCATAAAGGTTGCCATTGCATTCGATTGTCGCCATAACAGTGAAGAGCTGGCTCAAGTAGTTGCCAATGTATTTGGCGCCAATGGGATCAAAGTCTATTTGTTCTCAGACCTTAGACCTACTCCCGAGCTATCCTTTGCAGTACGACACTTAAATTGCCATAGCGGTATTGTTTTAACTGCTTCGCACAACCCTCCAGAATATAATGGGTATAAGGTATATTGGCAAGACGGCGGACAATTGGTACCGCCTCAAGATGCTGAAATTATTGCTGAAATTAATTCATTAGCGTACGAAGACATAAAATTCGATACGCCTTCAGAAAATATTATCACGATCGATACCGAAATAGATAACGCTTTTGCTGAAGCTGCCATTAAACATGGAAGTTTCAATACTGCCCAATCGGCAAAAGATGATCTAAAGATCGTGTTTACTTCGCTACACGGAACATCTATAACCATGATCCCGGAAGTACTAAAACGGGCGGGGTATAATAATGTAACTATTGTGGAAGAACAAGCGACACCCGATGGCGATTTTCCTACGGTAGCTTCCCCAAATCCCGAGGAACCCGAAGCATTAAAAATGGCATTGGAAATGGCCGAAAAAAAACATGCCGATATTGTTATTGGTACAGATCCCGATTGTGACCGATTAGGGATCGCAGTACGAGATGATCATGGAAAAATGGTGATCTTAAACGGCAACCAGGCCATGGTCATTAAAACCCACTTCTTGCTCGAACACTGGAAAAAACAAGGAAAGCTCAACGGAAAGCAGTTTGTTGCATCTACTATTGTAAGTACGCCTATGGTTCGAAAGATCGCAGAAAAATACAACGTGGATTACAAAGAAGGACTTACCGGTTTTAAGTGGATCGCAAAGATGATCAACGATTATCCCGAGCAAGAATTCATTGGTGGTGGTGAAGAAAGTTTTGGATATCTGGTGGGTGATTTTGTTCGTGATAAAGATGCTGTGACCGCTACCCTACTCGCCTGTGAGATCGCTGCGCTTAAAAAAGAAGCGAATAGCAGCATGTATACTTATTTACAAGAAATTTACGCTGAAACCGGACATTACAAAGAACATCTGGTTTCATTGGTGAAAAAAGGCAAGCAAGGCGCTCAAGCCATTAAGCAAATGATGGTTGAGTTGCGTGACAATCCGTTTGATACGATCGCAGGAAGTAAGGTAGTTCGTATCGAAGACTATCTTATAGGAACCGCAATGAATGTGGATACTGGAACTTCAGAGACATTAAATGTCCCTAAATCGAATGTGCTTATATACTATACCGAAGACGGAAGTAAGATCGCCGCTCGCCCCAGTGGTACAGAGCCTAAGATAAAGTTTTATATGAGTGTGAACACCAAGGACGATCAGGCTTCGGAAACACTTCAGAAAAAAATAGACAACATCATTAGTCACTTAAACATTAGGTAGTGAATTACTTTAAAAAAATCCTTGTTTTTGCCAAACCCTACCGTCGACATGCCGTAGGAAATATATTTTCCAATATTTTTTATGCGCTCTTCGGAAGCTTAGCATTTGTATCACTTATACCTATGCTAAAGGTACTGTTCGACGACAAGAAGGAAATTGTAGAAGCCCCTGCTTATACGGGGATCGTAAATATTGGCGAATATCTAGAAGGGCAACTCAATCTCTTTATTAACGAGAAGATCGCAACCGATGGCGAGATGAACACCCTAATGTTAATGATCGGATTAGTAATAAGTACGTTCCTTCTAAAGAACTTTTTTGGTTACTTGGCGATGTATTTTATTACCTATTTACGCAATGGTGTATTAAAAGATCTACGCAACGCCTTATACAAGAAAACGGTAGCCCTGCCGGTTTCTTTTTATTCTGAAAAACGCAAAGGTGATACTATCGCACGTATTACAAGCGATGTGCTCGAGATTCAGCATTCCTTTTTATCGATACTCGAATTGATCGTACGGGAGCCTTTAATGATCCTTTTCACCATCATTTTTATGTTGGCAATTAGTGTAAAGCTCACCTTATTTGTATTTATTTTTATTCCCGTATCCGGATTTATCATTTCTCGAATTGGAAAAAATTTAAAAAAGAAGTCGGATCGCGTTCAAAAAGAACAAGGTTTTTTCCTGTCCATTCTCGAGGAAACACTTGGCGGACTTAAGATCATTAAAGGGTTTAACGCAGAGCATCTCTTCAATAACAAATTCAAAAATTCTACTTCTCGATTTTACAAGTACTCGAACAGTTTGTTAAACAGACAAAATCTAGCGTCACCAATTAGTGAATTCTTAGGGATAGTCGTTATCGCAATTTTATTGTGGTTTGGTGGACGCATGGTTTTGGTAGAAGGTACGTTAGAACCTGCTGCTTTTATTGCGTATATGGGATTGGCATATAATATCCTAACGCCGGCCAAAGCAATTAGTAAAGCCAGTTACGGCGTAAAGAAGGGAAATGCTGCTGCCGAACGTGTATTAGAAATTCTTGAGACCGAATCAACCATACAGGATAAACCTGATGCGGTAGTTAAAGAAGGCTTTAACGAGGAAGTTAGGCTAGAAAATATTTCGTTTAAATACGAAGATGAATATGTACTGCAAGACTTTTCGTTAACGGTTCCTAAAGGGCATACAGTGGCACTGGTAGGACAAAGCGGAAGCGGAAAAAGCACCATTGCAAATCTTATCACTCGTTTTTACGATGTTAATAAAGGGAAGATCGCTATCGATGGGGTAGATATTAAGGATATGACCCAAGCTTCACTTCGGAAACTATTAGGGCTCGTTACTCAAGACTCAATTTTGTTTAACGACACGGTTGCAGGCAATTTACGTGTCGCTGCAGAAGAGGCTTCCGAAGAAGAGATCATAGAAGCCTTAAAGATCGCGAATGCATGGGAATTTGTTAAGAGCCTGCCGGAAGGCATACATACGAACATTGGCGATAGTGGTAATAAATTGAGTGGCGGACAAAAACAACGTCTTAGTATTGCTCGTGCAGTGCTTAAGAACCCACCTATCATGATCTTAGATGAAGCTACATCTGCGCTCGATACTGAAAGCGAACGATTGGTTCAAGATGCCTTGGAGAATATGATGAAGAATAGAACTTCTGTAGTCATCGCCCACCGTTTATCGACGATTCAAAATGCAAACACTATAGTCGTGCTTTCTAAAGGGAAGATAGTCGAACAAGGTAAGCATCAAGAATTATTAGACCAACGTGGTGTTTATTATAGCCTTGTAGAAATGCAATCTCTTACCTAAAAAAGAAAAAGAGCGATTTGGGGCATCGCTCTTTTAACTTTTTGTCACCGCATTTGGGGCACGCGGCAACACTTTTAACATAAGTATGGATCAAATATGAAGAATATTTTTGAATCCACCAAATAAAATCTACACTTTATCTTGTTTTTATGCATTTTATCGGATTTTTTAAATGTGAATGTTAAGGTTTTTCTTACTTATTACAGCTCATTATAAGGCATAAAAAAAACGGACCAGCCCCCGCTTAGGTCCGTTTTAGTGCGTTCTCATTACAGTTGGGGCTAATAATGCAGAACATATACATAAGAAGTATGCCATAAAAGTAGTAATATTTTTCCTACAAACAAAATTTTTATGCTTTTTATCGAATTTTTTAGTGTTTCATCGAATTATGATATTTGTACTTTAATAAAAATTCGCTGTATCTTGTTGAAACCATCAGAAGAAATATGAGTCCAAATCGTATAAATAACAATTCGTGATCGAAGAACAGGTCTTAGTAAACGCCTTACAATCGGAAGACGACAGAGAAGCTGCTTTCCGTTCGCTGGTATCTCAGTACAAGCAACGCCTGTATTGGCATATCCGAAAAATCGTATTGGACCACGATGATGCAGATGATGTGCTGCAAAATACCTTTATAAAGGTCTATAAGAACATCGACTCATTTAAAGGTCAGAGCAAATTGTACACTTGGATGTATCGTATTGCCACTAACGAATCCTTAACCTTTTTAAAGCGAAAAGCACGTAGAGCCAATACTACCCTAGAAGAAGTGAAAGAAAATGCGCTCGCTAACCTGGAAGCTGATGTATACTTTGAAGGAGATCAAATACAATTGCAATTGCAAAAAGCGATTGCAGAATTGCCGGAAAAGCAACAACTCATCTTTAATATGAAATATTTTGAAGATCATACCTACGAGGAGCTCTCTGAAATTTTAGATACCTCGGTCGGCGGACTTAAAAGCAGCTATCACATAGCCGTTAAAAAAGTAACAGCATTTTTAAAGTCAGATGAAACCTTTTAACTTTATAATAGTCAAAAGAACACATGAATCCTAAAAAACATACACACGGCTTTAAAGTTCCTAAGGGGTATTTCGATACGTTAGAGGCTCGTATTTATGAGCAGATCGAAGTTGAAAAACTACCTAAGGAAACAGGATTCAAAGTTCCTAAGGGGTATTTCGATTCGGTAGAAACATCGGTACTAACTAGTGTACAACAGCAAGAAAAAGCGCCCAAAGTGGTTTCGCTTGTTACTAGAAGTTCTTATAAATATATTGCGGCTGTAGCGGCCATTTTTATTGCGATATTTTCAGTTTGGCAATTTACCGGGTCGAGTGACACTGATTTCAACTCGGTAGAAAGTGCTTCTATAGAAGCCTATGTAGATGAAGGTAACCTCAATTTCGATTCGTACGAATTAATTTCATTATTCAATGATGAAGAGGTAGACAGCTTGATCTTTGAGACTAATTACCTTTCCGAAGCAGCCATAGAAGAATATATATTTGAAAACGTCGACGATCCAACCTATTTAATAGAATAACATGAAAAATATCCTCACCCTAAGCCTGTTCTTCCTCTCTTTGAGTCTTTTTGCTCAAAGCGATAGACACGAAAAGATCAAAGCGTTGAAAACTGCACATATTACCGATGCACTAGCGCTAACTACTTCGGAAGCTGAAAAATTTTGGCCAATCTACAATGAGTATGACGAAAAAATGCATGCCTTGCGAAAAAAAGAACGCTCAGAAATCTATAGTGTTCTAAAAGAAGAAGGTGTAGACGCTATGAGTGAAGCAGAAGCAAATGCGCTGATCGATAAGGCCCATGCAATCGAAAGAAAAGAATTAGAATATAGAGAAGAGCTTATTGCCAATTTGCGAAAAGTGATCTCTTCTAAGAAGATCATTAAGCTTAGAAAAGCGGAAGAAGATTTTAAACGCGAATTGTTAAAGCAATATCGCAAACGGAAAAAGGATAAAAAATAGTTGTTTGATTTTTGGTTAGCTATCTGCTATCTATAGGTAGCATAGAAAAAGAGTCTGTATTAGACTCTTTTTTTATTCTGAAAATATAAGTTTAGCGATCTTATTCCTGCCACTCGCAAAAGCCGTAGAATCGTTAACAAACTCTATCGCATAAAAGCCTTGATTCGAAAGTTCGATCCAACTTTCACCTTGATCTCTACTGTAAGAAATTCCCGGGGATCCCACGGCGACCATCGCAGTGCCTTCGGTTCCCGGTACAAATCGAACCGAGGAGCGATACCCCGGACCACTGCCATTACTAAGCAAGGACCATGTTTTACCTCCATCTCGGGTGATAGCTTTGTTGCCTTCATTAAATTCTTTTCGCTCCCAATCTCCTCCAAAAATCACCCCGGTGTTCTCATCGTAGAAATCGACGGTATAGATTCCCGTCATTGCTTTACCTTGTAGGATGGGCGTACTATAAACTTCCCAACTCCTGCCTTTGTCGGCAGAGTGGAAAACTCGAGCGCGTTTACCGCCGGTCACGATCCACACCTTATCGCCATATAATGCTATATTACTGTTACTTGCCGCAAAAGCCGCTTCTCCCGGTTCGGTGGGCGGTAAGATATCGCACGGGAGCTTTTTCCAAGTAGTACCACCATCACGCGTAATTATGATAGATAGACAGTTAGAAGTAGGATCACCCATCGCAATGCCTTCTTTGTCGTTCCAAAAAGCCATGGCATCGTAGAAGACCTTTTCGCCTTCTTCGGTATACACTGTTGTAATATTTGTAGCCTCGCGATTATCGAATAAAATTTTATACAACACACCCGGGTTGCCGATACTCAATACAAATGCGGCTTCATTGGTCACGGCGACCGATCTAAAATGTAGCAACGAATCTCCATACTTGATACTAGCAAGTTTCGGAGTGCCATGATCTATCAATCCAACGATTCCGGCGTTGGCGGCAAACCAAAGGCGATCTTCATTCACAGGAGCAATAGCGCGTATGCTCAAGCTATCTTCAAATATAGGAGTGATAGAAACACTCGTAAATTCCTTTCCAAGAAATGAGGAACAAGAAGAAAGTACTATTACTAGTACACAGACTAAAAAATATCGCATAGTTGAATTTTTTGCCAAATGTAATCAAAAGTATTTTTAGCTATTATACCTTTGCAGCTGCAAACATCGAAACAATGGTTGAGATGTTATTCAATTATAAAATTCATGAGATTACACCGTAATTTAGTGTTCGCCACCATCGACTCGCTTCACTTGATATTCAATGAGGAAAAGCAAGCCGACAAAGTGTTGAAGAACACCTTAAAAAGAGATAAGCGTTGGGGTTCACGTGACCGCAGTTTTATCGCTGAAACGACCTACGACATCGTGCGATGGAAGCGTTTGTATGCCGAAATAGCCGAAGTAAAAGAACCTTTTGATCGGTCTAATCTATTTAGAATGTTCGCAGTTTGGGCAACCCTAAATGGTATCAAGATCCCTGATTGGAAGCAATTTGAAGAAACACCAACACGCCGAATTAAAGGAAAGTTCGATGAGCTCTCTAAAATTAGGAAGTATAGAGAATCTATTCCGGATTGGCTTGACACCTTAGGGCAACACGAATTAGGCAAGAAATGGGATGCCGAAATCGCAGCTTTAAACCAGTTAGCCGATGTGGTACTTCGTGTAAACACCTTAAAGGCCGACAAAAAACAGGTGCAGAACGCCTTGTCTGATCTTGACATAGAAACCGAAACCCTATCAAAATATCCTGATGCCTTAAAGCTGAAAGAACGCGCAAACGTGTTTGTTTCAGATGCATTCAAGAATGGTTGGTTCGAAGTGCAGGATGCCTCGTCACAGAGAGTAGCAAGATTCTTAGATCCACAACCCGGCGAGCGTGTAATTGATGCATGTGCAGGTGCCGGAGGTAAAAGTCTTCACTTGGCTGCTCTAATGGAAAATAAAGGACAGATCATTGCAATGGACCTTTACGAAAACAAATTAAAAGAACTTAAACGTCGTGCGAAAAGAAATGGTGCGCATAATATCGAGACACGAGTGATCGACTCGACCAAAGCGATCAAAAAATTGATCGAAAAGGCTGACAGAGTGCTCATAGATGCTCCTTGTTCCGGCTTAGGTGTGCTAAAAAGAAATCCGGATGCCAAATGGAAATTACAACCGGAGTTCTTAGAGAATATTAAAAGAACCCAACAGGAGATCTTGAGTTCGTACGCGCGAATGGTACGACCTGGCGGTAGTTTGGTCTATGCTACTTGTTCTATTCTTCCTTCGGAAAATGAACAACAAGTAAAAACCTTTATTGCTTCCGAAGCAGGTAGTGAATTCAATTTTATAAAAGACGATAAAATAATGCCAAGCTCTTCCGGATTTGATGGATTTTACATGGCATTGCTTCAGAAAAAAGAAAAATAAGAATGAAAAATTGTATTGCCCTAATCTGTATTGCCTTCATGTTGCAACTTGCCGTAGCACAGCAACCTTATTACGATGATGTCGACCTAAGCTTAACGGGACAAGACTTATACGACGAGCTCCAAGCCAAGATCGATATTTCAAACAATACTTTTACCTATGGTGATGTAAGAGATGTCGTTAAGATCACCGACGAAGATCCGTCTAACGCGAATAATCTTTTGCTTATTTACGGCTACGATGACAATGGAAGTTGCACCACAGACCGCAGTAGAGATAAGGACGATTTTGGAGGCGGAACCTGCGAATACAATCGCGAACATGTGTTCTCACGATCTAATGCCAATCCCAGTATGGGCAGTGTAAACAATAATACCACAGGTATTGGCGCCGACCCACACAATTTGCGCCCTTCCGACCAGCAAATGAACAATAACCGTGGGAGTAAAAAATTTGCAGCCGGCACAGGAAATGCAGGCAATGTGGGAAGTGGCAACTGGTATCCTGGTGACGAATGGAAAGGCGATGTCGCTCGAATGATGATGTACATGTACACCCGCTATGGCGATCGTTGTTTGCCTAGTCTTAATGGCTCCGGTGCTTTGCAAGGAACAACAGACATGCTGCAAATCTATTTACAGTGGAACGCAGAAGATCCCGTAAGTGAATTTGAAGACCAACGCAATCCGTATCTGGAAACAGAGTACGGCAATCGCAACCCTTTTATCGACAACCCGGCATTGGCCACGATCATTTGGGGCGGACCTCAAGCTGAAGATCGTTGGGATTTGTTAAATACACCTACGATTGCTTCGGAAGCGTTGGTAGTCTTTCCAAATCCGGCGTCGGAAACGATCTGGGTACAAAGTACAACAGCACAGCAAGCAGCGCGCTACGTGATCTACGATCTTCACGGCCGAATCATTAAAAGTGATCGCTTATCACTGCGAAAGCCAATTCAAGTTTCAAATTTGAGCAATGGATTGTATGTACTTGAACTCGAAATAGCCGGAACACGAATTTTAAAAAAAGTGAGTATTGATCGATAAGTTTTTAATGAGAGAATGAGTTGCCCCTCGTTACGAATTTTTCAGAAAGATTGTACCACAAAAATTGTTACCTTTGCACTTTAAAAATTCACTCAAATTCGAACTAGAATGATTCATTTTTTTGGAGACGTAAAAAGCACTGTTTTTGCTGTCCAAACCCACGAGGAACTTTCAAAAGCATCCATCCAGAAATTAGAATGGTTATTTGGCAACCAACCTAGAATAGATAAATCCGCAATTGCGGATTTTTTTGTAGGACCACGTACAGCCATGATCACGCCTTGGAGCACCAATGCTGTTGAGATCACCCAAAACATGGGCATCACCGGGATTACACGTATTGAAGAATTTAAACAGGTCGCTGAAGGTTTTTCTAGTTACGATCCTATGCTTTCGCAAAAACTACAAGGGTTAGACCAAGATATCTTCACCGTTAACATGGAACCGGAAGCCATCAAAGAGATCGATGATATTGCTGCTTATAACGAGCAAGAAGGCCTCGCTTTAAATAAAGAAGAGATTGTGTATCTCGAGAATCTAGCCTTAAAGCTTGGACGAAAATTAACCGATAGTGAGGTGTTCGGATTTAGTCAAGTGAACAGTGAACACTGTCGACACAAGATATTTAACGGGGTTTTTGAGATCGATGGAAAAGAAATGCCTTCTTCTTTGTTTAAAATGATAAAGAAGACTTCGGAAGCACACCCCAATGAGATCGTATCGGCTTATAAGGATAATGTAGCATTCATAAAAGGACCCAAGGCTGTTCAATTTGCTCCAAAAAACGCCGATACTCCTGATTTTTATCAAGAAATCCCTTTTAACAGTGTTATCTCGCTAAAAGCAGAAACCCATAACTTTCCCACTACGGTAGAACCGTTCAACGGGGCAGCAACAGGAAGCGGTGGTGAAATTCGCGACCGATTGGCGGGTGGAAAAGGATCATTACCCCTTGCTGGAACTGCAGTCTACATGACTTCCTATTCTCGATTGTTAGAAGACCGCCCGTGGGAAAAGAAGATGAAAGCACGTGATTGGTTATACCAAACACCACTGGATATCCTTATTAAAGCAAGTAATGGCGCTTCCGACTTCGGAAACAAATTTGGTCAACCGCTAATCGCCGGTTCGGTGTTAACCTTCGAACATGAAGAAAATAAAGCTGAAACACCAAATATCGATGATCGAAAATTAGGGTTTGATAAGGTGATCATGCTTGCCGGCGGAATTGGATATGCAAAAGCAGACCAAGCCATAAAAGATCGTCCGGAAAAAGGTGATAAAGTGGTGATCCTTGGTGGAGAAAACTATCGCATCGGAATGGGTGGAGCAGCAGTTTCATCGGCCGATACCGGTGAATTTTCTAGTGGTATCGAATTGAACGCCATTCAACGCTCGAATCCTGAAATGCAAAAACGTGCAGCGAATGCCATTCGTGGCATGGTTGAAAGTGAACACAATCCCATCGTTTCAATCCACGATCACGGAGCAGGTGGTCACCTCAATTGTTTAAGTGAATTGGTAGAGGAAACAGGAGGAAAAATAGATTTGGACAAACTTCCGGTAGGCGATCCTACACTCTCGGCGAAAGAAATTATTGGAAACGAATCTCAAGAACGCATGGGGCTCGTAATTGGAGATTCCGACATCGATAAATTACAACGTGTGGCCGCCAGAGAACGCGCCCCCATGTACGAAGTGGGTGATGTGACGGGAGACTACCGTTTTACCTTCGAAAGTAATAAGACAGGTGCTAAACCAATGGACTTTGAACTTGCCGATATGTTTGGCAGTTCACCGCAAACCATAATGAAAGATCGTACCGTTCACAGACACTATTCAGAACCATCTTACGATACAAATAAACTTGAATCGTATGTAAAAGATGTACTGCAACTCGAAGCAGTTGCTTGTAAAGATTGGCTTACAAATAAGGCCGATCGCTGTGTTACTGGTCGTGTTGCTAAACAACAATGTGCCGGACCCCTACAATTACCACTTAACAACTGTGGCGTAATGGCTCTGGATTACCACGGAAAAGAAGGCGTCGCAACCAGTATTGGTCACGCACCCATCGCAGCCTTGATCGATCCTGTTGCCGGATCTAGAACTGCAATAACCGAAGCCTTGACCAATATCGTTTGGGCTCCTCTAGAAAAAGGGATAAAGAGTATTTCACTGTCGGCAAACTGGATGTGGCCTTGTAACAATCCCGGGGAAGATGCCCGATTGTATAAAGCTGTAGAAGGCGTAAGTGAATTCGCAATTGCACTAGGCATCAATGTTCCTACAGGAAAGGATAGCTTATCGATGAAGCAAAAGTACAAAGACGAGGAAGTTATCTCTCCCGGTACCGTGATCATCTCTGCTGCCGCCCATTGCGATAACATTAAAAATGTGGTAGAACCTGTGCTGCAAAAAAATGCGCAGAGTATCTATTATATCAATATCTCACAAGACGATTTTAAACTTGGAGGTTCTTCATTTGGCCAACTGTTAAATGCAGTAGGTAACGAAGCCCCAACCGTTCAAAACGCAGACTATGTAGTGCGTGTTTTTAATACCTTGCAACAGCTTATTAAAGACGGGAAGATCGCTGCAGGTCATGATGTTGCTTCCGGAGGCTTAATCACTACCCTACTCGAACTCTGCTTTGCCGATGTTTCACTAGGCGCAAACATCGATCTTTCGGCCATGCCCGAAAGTGACAGCATAAAAGTATTATTTTCTGAAAATTGTGGTGTTGTAATACAGGCTTCGGAAGATATCGCAGTAGAGAATGTACTTTCGGAAAATAACATTGACTTTGTAAAACTGGGACAAGCTACCAATTCCGAAGAACTTAAACTGAAGCATAACACGACTAACTTTAGTTTCAGCATTCCTGAAATGCGCGACCTTTGGTATAAGACATCCTATTTGTTAGACCAAAGACAAAGTGGCGAAGCCTTGGCAAAAGAAAGATTCCAAAATTATAAGGATCAACCATTGCGTTTTAACTTTCCGAAGCAATTTACAGGAAAATTACCCATAACTGCTACTCCTGGGAATAACCGTATAAAAGCAGCAGTGATACGGGAAAAAGGAAGTAATAGTGAGCGTGAAATGGCCAATGCCATGCATTTGGCTGGATTTGATGTGAAAGACGTTCATATGACCGACCTCATCGAAGGTCGAGAAACATTGGAAGACATTCGGTTTATTGCAGCTGTTGGTGGTTTTTCGAATAGTGATGTATTAGGAAGTGCAAAAGGCTGGGCCGGCGCCGTATTATATAACGAAAAAGCCAATAAAGCTTTAAAGAACTTTTTTGCAAAAGAAGATACCTTGTCGTTAGGCGTATGTAACGGATGCCAATTGTTTGTAGAATTGGGGCTGCTTACCCCCCACCACGACGAAAAACCGAAAATGCTACATAACGATACAGGTAAATTTGAATGTAATTTTACTTCGGTGACCATTCAGAAGAACAAATCTGTGATGTTATCATCTTTTGAGGGAAGTACCTTGGGAATTTGGGCAGCACACGGTGAAGGAAAATTCAGTTTTCCGAAGTCGGAAGACCAATACGAGATCGTAGGGAAATACGGCTATGAAACACTACCGGCCAACCCCAATGGTAGTGATTTCAATACCGCAATGATGACCGATCCAACCGGAAGACACTTGGTGATGATGCCACACCTAGAACGCTCTACTTTCCCATGGAACTGGGGCCACTACCCTAGTGATCGTAAGGACGAAGTGTCACCTTGGTTAGAGGCATTCGTAAACGCCCGTAAATGGCTGGAAAACAACTAAATTTAGCTGTTAGTTGTTGCGTTATTTACCGACTGCTAATAGAAATCATTCAATAGAAAACTGTATTATGAAAAAGATTGTCCTTTATTTATTACTGTGCGTAACGATTACAGGCTTTTCACAGGAATATCAAGAAAAACACCAGCGTGCGAAAATAATGCTCAGCGCTTCTAACGACCTCGCTCGTTTGGCAAATATGGGTATTCCCGTAACACACGGCACACATAAGAAAGGACATTTTATCATTTCAGATTTTTCGGTTTCAGAAATACAAACGGCTCGCAATGCGGGATATTCGGTTGAAATACTGATCGATGACTCTAAAGCATATTTTCTTCAGCAAAACAGAGCTAACACGGCACCTTATAAAAATCCGACCTGTGATTCACAAACCACGAATTACCAGACTCCGGCAAATTTTGAACTTGGCGCTATGGGCGGTTACCTTACCTACCAAGAAATGCTGGACGAATTAGATCAGATGAAAGCGCTATATCCTGATCTTATCACCGCTAAATCGAATATTGGAACTTTTCTCACGGAAGGACAACCCGATAATTCAACTACGCCATCTATTGGCGGAAACGGTATAAAGTGGGTTAAGATTAGTGATAATCCCGATACGTCTTCCGAAGGAGAGCCTCAAATTCTATATACTGCCATTCATCATGCGAGAGAGCCGGCGAGCTTGTCACAGCTCATCTTTTACATGTGGTATCTATTAGAGAATTACGACAGTGATCCTGAAATACGAAGCATCGTTGACAACACAGAACTTTATTTCGTTCCCGTAATTAACCCGGATGGGTATCTCTACAATGAAAAGACCGATCCTAATGGTGGCGGATTTTGGCGAAAGAACAGGAAGAACGGTTATGGGACCGATCTCAATAGAAACTATGACTACTACATCAATGGGGACCCAAACAACAATGTATGGGGTGGCGAAGGCACCTCAAGCAATACCGGTAGCGAGGTATATCATGGACCCGCGCCTTTTTCCGAAGTAGAGACCCAAGCCATAAAATGGTTTGTTGAAAATCACGATTTTGTGATGGCATTCAACAATCATACCTCCGGTGATCTGTTGCTTTACCCCTACGGCTACACCGACAACGCACCAACACCCGAAGATGATCTTTTTCAAGGAGTTTCGGCCGAATTGGTCTCACGAAATGGTTTCGATAATATCATTTCGTCCGATCTGTATCCGGCGGCTGGAGATAGCGATGATTTTATGTACGGTACCATAAACACCCATGATAAGATCTATGCCTTTACCCCAGAAATAGGACCTTCGTTTTGGCCCCCGTCGAACCAGATCGAGGGAATTTGTAAAAGTATGATGTATCTAAACATTACAGCCGCCAAGATGGTTAATAATTATGCTTCCGTAACTGAAACCTCTGCCACTTACGTAGGAGATCAGGGAACTGTGAACTCGACCTTCGATGTTCGTCGATTGGGCGTTTCGGGCAGTGGCGATTTTACCGTACGCATCGAAGCCGTTTCTTCTAACATCACATCGGTTGGAACTCCTGTAGAGATCACTAATCTTTCGGTGTTGCAATCAACTAGCGAGTCTATTTCATATTCGTTAGCTGGTGGCACGACTGCGGGTGATGACATTATTTACGACATCGTAGTAAACAACGGAAGTTATGACAGTGCCACTCGAATTACTAAAAAATTTGGAAGCCTTTCGGCCGTATTTACCGATCCGGGGAATAGTGTAACCACCAACTTTAACAATAATGGTTGGGGCGTCACTTCAAGCACTTTCGTATCTCCTTCTTCATCAATTACCGATTCGCCTTCAGGCAATTACCCGAATAACAGCAGCGAAACAATTACCTTGAGCAATGCGATCGATCTATCGGGAGCCACCGGTGCCACAGCCTCCTTCTATGCAAAATGGGAGATCGAGAATAATTTTGACTACGTTCAGTTCGAAGTTTCTACCAATGGAGGAAGCAGTTGGATTCCACAGTGTGGAAAATTTACAAATGCCGGAAGTTCCAACAACGCACAACCAACCGGTGAGCCGTTGTACGACGGAACACAGAACGACTGGGTATTGGAAGAGATAGACCTTAGTGATTATTTGGGATCGAATATTTTGGTACGTTTTCGCTTGAGCTCAGATGGTGGAGTTCGTGGCGATGGCTTTTACTTTGACGACCTTAAAATAAACGTGGTAGAAGATACCGTACTAACGACCAACGATATTTCAGAAAACAGCGTTATACTTTATCCCAACCCTGTACGTGATATCTTACAAGTTACTACCAATTTAGAAAGCTACGATCTGGATATTTACAACTTGCAAGGACGGTTAATTTACAGCGCAAAAGACAATAGTGGTTCACAAGAGATCGACTATAGTGCGTACGCTGCGGGAATGTATTTACTGAAGCTTACTTCGGAAACAGCCTCAAAAACGTTTAAAATTCTAAAACAATAAGGAGCTCGGCTAAAAATTAGTATCTTAAGAGGAGTATCGCAGCAACGATACTCCTTTTTTTATTTCAGTATACTTCTGAAAAATTTTACTATTTTGCATCCTCTCAACAATTAGATTATGACCGATCCTAAAAGACTCTTCGATTTTCCATATTATCAACTTCATAAATATCCCCAAGAACATTCCTTGGTTACCAAATACGATGGTAAATGGGTAGGAATTTCAACACAAGAATATATAGACAAAGCAAGTGCTTTAAGTCGCGGACTTATTAAAATGGGTGTTCAGCCAAACGATAAGATTGCGATAATTTCTATGACCAATCGTACCGAATGGAATATTTGTGATATTGGGATCTTACAAACGGGAGCACAAGATGTGCCTATTTACCCAACTGTTTCCGAAGACGACTACGAATATGTATTAAATCACAGTGAATCTATCTACTGCTTTGTGTCATGTAAAGAGGTATTAGAAAAGATCAATAAGATTAGAAAGAATGTTCCTTCCTTAAAAGAGGTCTATTGCTTCGATACTATTGACGGCTGTCCAAATTATAGTGAAGTCCTTGAACTGGGAATGAAGCATGACGATTTGCAGTCGGAATTAGACAAACGAATGGAAGCTGTAAAAGAGGATGATCTAGCAACTTTGATCTATACTTCCGGAACAACCGGAAGACCTAAAGGCGTTATGTTAACCCATAAGAACATTGCCAGTAATGCAAAACACAGTGAAGGGCGATTACCAATCGAAATGGGAAAATCGAAAGCCTTGAGCTTTTTACCTGTTTGTCATATCTATGAACGTATGCTACTGTATATGTACCAATATTGCGGTGTTAGCATTCACTTTGCTGAAAGCCTCGAAACCATAAGTGAAAATCTAAAAGAAGTGCAGCCCGAAGTAATGACAGCCGTGCCTCGTTTGCTCGAAAAAGTATACGATAAGATCATAGCGAAAGGAAACGATCTAACGGGCGCCAAGAAGAAGCTTTTCTTTTGGGCTGTTGAGTTAGGGCTGGAATGGGAGCCATATGGTCAAAATGGATGGTGGTACGAAACCAAGTTAAAAGTGGCTCGTAAGCTTATTTTTAGCAAATGGCAAGAAGCATTGGGCGGAAATTTAAAAGCGATCGCTTCAGGAAGTGCTGCCTTACAGCCTCGATTGGCACGCGTTTTTAATGCAGCGGGATGTCCTGTAATGGAAGGATATGGCCTCACCGAAACATCGCCGGTGGTCTCCGTGAATGATATGAGAAACCACGGATTTAAAATTGGAACCGTTGGTAAACCGCTTCCGGAAACAGAGGTCAAAATAGCCGACGATGGTGAGATATTGATCAAAGGTCCTCAAGTAATGATAGGCTATTATAAAGATTCAGAACAAACCGATGAAGTATTAAAAGGCGGCTATTTCCATACAGGCGATATTGGAGAGATAGACGACGAAGGATTCTTAAAGATCACCGATCGTAAAAAATCGATGTTTAAAACAAGTGGTGGAAAATATGTAGCTCCACAACTTATAGAGAACGCCATGAAGCAGTCTGGTTTTATTGAACAAATACTAGTGGTTGGTGAAGGAGAAAAAATGCCGGGTGCCCTTATTCAACCTTCATGGGAGTTCATAGAAGCATGGTCTAAGAAAAAAGGGATCGATATTCCTAAAGATCCTAAAGAAGCTGTAAAAAGCGAGGTGCTAGTTGAACGCATACAGAAAGAAGTAAATAAATATAATGAGCGCTTCGGAAAGTGGGAGAAAGTAAAACGCTTCGAACTAACTCCAGATGTGTGGAGCATTGAAGGTGGTCAATTAACTCCAACAATGAAAGCAAAACGGAAGGTAATAAAGGAAATGTATAAAGACCTCTACGAAAAGATCTACGACCGACAATAGTTAATGTTACAAAGAGCCTTTCAAGGCTCTTTGTTGTTTTATGAGGCTAACATTTGACAAGTTCCCTAGCCGCTTCGATATGCATTATGCAATAAGTTGATAGGATGGTCGAAAAAATTCAACTATTTACTATGCGTGCATAATAAATTTTTCTATCTTTGGTATTCCAAATTTGAAAAGCACACCTTTTGAAAGAAAAAACCATCGATTATATACTGCGCTCTACTTGGATGGGCGTAATGAAAATGTACAATGAAGAGGCAGGAAAAAAAGGCAGCACCATGGCCACCGGATTTGCCCTTATTAGCATAGATCCGGAAGAGGGAACGCCTTCTACTGCGTTAGGACCTAAAATGGGTATGGAAGCGACCAGTCTTTCTAGAACATTAAAATCTATGGAAGAAAAAGGCTTGATAGAACGCAAACCGAATCCGTTAGATGGACGTGGTGTCTTGATTCACCTTACCCCCTTCGGAAAAGAGATGCGTGAGTTTTCTAAAGGCGTTGTATTACGATTTGATGAAGCTGTACAAGAAGCAGTTTCCGAAGAAGAATTACAGACATTTAAAAGAGTGGCCAACACGATTTTGGAACTCATTAATTCAAAGAAAATATATACCACCGAAAAAAACACAGCATAATATGTCAAAAAGAAGAATAAATAAGGTCGCGGTAATTGGCTCGGGTATCATGGGAAGTGGTATCGCTTGTCATTTCGCTAATATTGGTGTAGAAGTATTACTCCTCGATATTATTCCGCGAGAATTAACCGACAAAGAGAAATCGAAAGGACTTACGCTAGAAGATAAGCAAGTACGTAACCGCTTGGTAAATGAAGCGTTGCAATCTGCTATAAAATCAAAGCCGGCTCCTTTGTATCACAAGGATTTCGCCAATCGAATTACCACAGGTAATCTCGAGGACGACATTGCTAAAGTAAAAGATGCAGACTGGATCATTGAGGTGGTCGTTGAGCGTTTAGACATAAAAAAACAGGTATTTGAAAATCTGGAAAAACACAGAAAACCCGGTACTTTAATAACTTCCAACACTTCCGGGATTCCGATCAAATTTATGAATGAAGGCAGAAGTGAAGATTTCCGTAAGCATTTTTGTGGAACACACTTCTTTAATCCACCACGCTATTTAAAATTGTTCGAGATCATTCCTGGCCCGGACACCGATCAAGATGTCTTGGATTTTCTCACCATGTATGGTGAAAAGTTCTTAGGAAAAAGCGCTGTAGTGGCGAAGGACACTCCGGCTTTTATTGGAAATCGTATTGGTATCTTCGGAATTCAAAGTCTGTTCCATTTAGTCAAAGACATGGGACTAACGGTAGAAGAGGTCGATAAGCTAACAGGTCCGGTCATCGGTAGACCAAAATCGGCAACCTTTCGTACAGTAGACGTTGTAGGTCTAGACACATTGGTCCACGTAGCTAATGGTATTTACGAGAATGTTCCTGAAGACGAGGAGCACGACATCTTTAAACTTCCACAGTTTATCGATACCATGATGGAAAACAAATGGCTTGGAAGTAAAACAGGTCAAGGATTTTATAAAAAAGTTAAAGACGAAAAAGGCAATAGCAACATTCTTTCACTCGACTTGGATTCTATGGAATACCGAGAAAAGAAGAAGGCATCGTTCGCAACACTGGAGCAAACGAAATCGGTAGCCAACGTAGCCGATCGTTTTGAGGTATTAATAAACGGTAAGGATAAAGCGGGTGAATTCTATCGAAAGAATTTCGGAGCCATGTTCGCTTATGTGTCTAAACGCATTCCTGAGATTACCGATGAACTCTATAAGATAGACGAGGCGATGAAAGCCGGATTTGGCTGGGAACACGGTCCTTTCGAAATATGGGATGCCATTGGTGTTCAAAAAGGAATAGAGCTTATTAAAGCAGTAGACAAAAAACCTGCTAAATGGGTTAATGAGATGCTCGAAACAGGAGTCGATTCTTTTTACGATGTACGAGAAGGAAATACCTATTATTACGGTATCCCTGAAAAAACACATGTCAAGGTGCCCGGTCAAGATGCATTTATTATCCTAGACAATATTCGTGAGTCTTCCGAAGTATTTAAAAACAGTGGTGTCGTTGTAGAAGATCTTGGAGATGGAATTCTAAATGTTGAGTTTAGAAGTAAAATGAATAGCATTGGAGGCGACGTTTTAGCCGGAATTAACAAAGCTATCGATATTGCAGAAGCCCAATACGACGGATTGGTAATTGCCAATCAAGGTAAGAACTTTAGTGTAGGAGCTAATGTGGGCATGATCTTTATGATGGCCGTAGAACAAGAATACGACGAACTAAACGCAGCAGTAAAGTATTTTCAAGACACTTGTATGCGTTTACGCTACTCTTCTATTCCCACGGTGGTTGCACCACACGCAATGACCTTAGGCGGTGGTTGCGAATTAACGTTGCATGCAGATCGGGTTGTTGCAGCAGCCGAAAGTTACATAGGTTTGGTTGAATTTGGTGTAGGAGTCATTCCCGGCGGAGGCGGTTCGAAAGAAATGGCCTTGCGAGCAAGCGACACTTTTAGAGAAAATGATGTAGAGCTAAACAGATTGCGAGAATATTTCTTAGCCATTGGAATGGCAAAAGTTTCCACTTCGGCCTATGAAGCCTATGATACCGGAATACTTCAAAAAGGAAAGGATATTGTAATTGTCAACGAAAAAAGACAACTCGCAGCAGCTAAGGAAGTAGCCAGAATGATGGCCGATCAAGGGTATACCAAACCAATTCCAAGACAGGATGTGAAAGTGCTCGGTAAACAAGCATTAGGTATGTTCTTGGTAGGGACCGATCAAATGGAAGCCGGAAACTACATTAGTGAGCACGACAAGAAAATTGCGAATAAGCTCGCTTACGTAATGGCGGGCGGCGATTTATCGGAAGCAAGCCTTGTAAGTGAACAGTACTTATTAGATCTGGAACGTGAAGCATTCTTAAGCCTAACAGGTGAACGTAAGACCTTGGAGCGCCTACAACACATGATCCAAAAAGGAAAACCTTTAAGAAATTAAATAGTACCAACACATTACTATTAAAATAAAGCACAAAACATGAAAACAGCATATATAGTTAAAGCATATCGAACAGCCGTAGGTAAAGCACCTAGAGGGGTTTTTCGTTTTAAAAGACCCGACGAATTGGCTGCGGAAACCATTCAGCACATGATGAATGAGTTACCTAACTTAGATAAAAAACGAATCGACGATGTGATCGTGGGTAATGCCATGCCAGAAGCAGAACAAGGGTTAAATATGGCACGATTGATTTCTCTTATGGGACTAAAGATCGAAGATGTTCCGGGAGTCACTGTAAATAGATATTGTGCCTCCGGGGTTGAAACCATTGCGATGGCAACCGCTAAGATTCAAAGTGGAATGGCCGACTGTATTATAGCAGGTGGCTCCGAAAGCATGAGCTATATCCCTATGGGTGGTTATAAGCCTACTCCCGATTACGAATTGGCTCAAAATGGTCATGAGGATTATTATTGGGGGATGGGACTAACCGCAGAGGCAGTTGCAAACCAATACAAGGTTTCACGCGAAGACCAAGATGAGTTTGCGTATAATTCGCATATGAAAGCGTTAAAAGCACAGGAAGAGGATCGCTTTCAAGATCAGATCGTACCTATTGAAGTGGAGCACACTTTTGTAAATGAGGATGGTAAAAAAGAATCTAAAACCTATACAGTAACCAAAGATGAAGGGCCTAGAAAAGGAACTAATTTAGAAGCACTTGCCAAACTTAGACCTGTCTTTGCTGAAGGCGGTAGCGTAACCGCAGGTAATTCCTCTCAAATGAGTGATGGAGCGGCATTTGTCATGGTAATGAGCGAAGAAATGGTCAAGGAATTAAACTTAGAACCCATAGCTCGTATGGTCAATTTTGGTGTTGCCGGAGTACCACCAAAGATCATGGGTATCGGCCCCATCAAAGCCATACCGAAAGCCTTGAAACAGGCTGGGATGAAACAAGAAGACATAGACCTTATCGAATTGAATGAAGCGTTTGCCTCCCAATCGTTAGCAGTGATCCGTGAATTAGATTTAAACAAAGATATCGTAAATGTTAATGGAGGGGCCATCGCTTTGGGTCATCCATTAGGATGTACAGGTGCCAAGTTATCGGTGCAACTATTCGATGAGATGCGAAAGCGCAACATGCAAGGCAAATACGGGATGGTTACTATGTGCGTGGGAACCGGACAAGGTGCTGCGGGCATATACGAATTTCTAAAATAAGTAAGACTCAATAAAATAAGTACAAGAGGCTTGCTGAATTGCCTCAGGACTAGGACTAAATAATATAAAATCAATGGACACACTAAAAGATACCAATAAAGAACTACTTCGTGGCGGACAATTCTTAGTAAAAGAATCCGCTTGTGAAGATATTTTTACTCCGGAAGACTTTTCCGAAGAACAAAAAATGATGAAAGAATCAGTTAAAGATTTTGTCGATCGCGAGATCTGGCCAAAGAAAGAACGATTCGAGAAAAAAGACTATGCCTTAACCGAGGAAATCATGAGGAAGGCCGGAGAAATGGGACTCTTGGGTGTGGCAGTACCTGAAGAATACGGCGGTCTAGGAATGGGGTTCGTAACCACCATGTTAGTGTGTGACTATATATCTGGAGCGACAGGCTCTATCGCAACTGCATTTGGAGCTCATACAGGGATCGGAACCATGCCTATCACCTTATATGGTAACGAGGAACAGAAAAAGAAGTATGTCCCTAAATTAGCTACCGGCGAGTGGTTTGGTGCCTATTGTTTAACCGAACCCGGAGCTGGAAGTGATGCCAATAGCGGGAAGACCAAAGCCGTCCTATCGGAAGACGGAACACATTATAAGATCAGCGGACAGAAAATGTGGATCTCCAACGCCGGCTTTTGCGACCTTATGATCGTTTTTGCCCGTATTGAAGACGATAAGAACATTACCGGTTTTATAGTAGAAAATGATCCGGACAACGGGATCACTATGGGCGAAGAGGAACAAAAGTTAGGTATTCACGCTTCCTCTACTCGTCAAGTGTTCTTCAATGAAACCAAGGTACCTGTTGAGAATATGCTTTCGGAGCGTGGCAACGGATTCAAGATCGCGATGAATGCATTAAATGTAGGTCGAATTAAATTGGCCGCAGCTTGTTTAGATGCACAACGTCGTGTCATAAACGGAGCCGTCAAATATGCCAACGATCGTGTACAGTTCAAGACTCCAATTGCAAAATTTGGGGCGATAAAATCTAAACTGGCCGAAATGGCAACGGCTGCTTATGTAGGTGAAAGTGCCAGCTATCGCGCCGCGAAAAATATCGAAGACCGTATCGCTATTAGAATGAAAGAAGGCAGTTCGCATAGTGAAGCCGAATTAAAAGGTGTAGAAGAATACGCTATTGAATGTTCTATTCTGAAAGTTTCTGTTTCTGAAGACATACAAAACTGCTCCGATGAAGGCATACAGATCTTTGGAGGAATGGGCTTTAGTGCCGACACTCCAATGGAAGCAGCATGGCGAGATGCGCGAATTTCTAGGATCTATGAAGGAACCAACGAAATTAACCGTATGCTGGCAGTTGGAATGCTGGTTAAGAAAGCGATGAAAGGTCATGTAGACCTATTAGGTCCAGCGCAAGATGTGGCTTCCGAATTAACCGGAATCCCATCGTTCGACACACCAGATTATTCTGAATTGCTTTCCGAAGAAAAAGAAATGATCGCTAAATTGAAAAAAGTATTTCTCATGGTAGCCGGTGGTGCGGTTCAAAAATTTGGACCAGATCTGGAAGAACACCAACAGCTTTTATTGGCTTCAGCAGATATCCTTATCGAGATCTATATGGCAGAAAGTGCTATTCTACGTGCTGAGAAGAACGCCAAACGTTTTGGTGAAGAAGCGCAAAAAGAACAGGTCGCTATGGCAAAATTGAACTTATACAATGCCGTAGACAAAATAAATCAGAAAGCAAAAGAAGGGATTATTTCTTTTGCCGAAGGAGACGAACAGCGTATGATGCTAATGGGACTGAAACGATTTACCAAATATCAGAACTACCCGAACATCGTACAATTGCGAAATACGATCGCAGAGAAGGTAACGGCTGAAAACACCTATCCCTTCTAAAAAAATTTCAGTTAGTTTCATAATTGAAATATTGGTTAGTTAGTTGAAATCCGTGCACCTTGTGTGTACGGATTTTTTTTATGGATTCTGGACCGAAGTTTGTTACCTTTAAATCGAAGAAAAACACCTATGAAAAATAGTTTATTACTACTTATGCTTTGTAGTTCCCTACTTAGCATGGCGCAAGGAGGAGAATCTGAGATCTATATTATGAATGTCTCGACGACCGACTCGATCTTTCCTATTTCTAATTTCCGTAACGCTTCTCAAAATCCGGGTTATGACAATCAGCCGTATTTTATCGACAATTCAACCATTCTGTACGCTAGGACCAATAAGGGAGCGACCGATATAGTAGTGCAAGACACAGAGACCCTAAGATCACAGTGGAAATACGCCGCCACACCAGGCGGAGAATACTCCCCTCAGTCGATACCAAACACAAAAAAAGTGGCTGCTGTTCGCTTGGACCCAAGCGGACTTCAACGCCTGTACGCCTATGAAGAAAATGGGGCTGTTTCAGAAATTATTACAGATATCCAAGTGGCATATTTTGCCTTCGTTGACAAAAACAAACTATTAGCAACAGTACTTTCAGACGATCGTCTTGACCTAACCATGATAGATGTTAAGCAGCAACAAACTGATACGCTGCTTATAAATGCAGGACGATCTATCCACAAGATCCCAAACACGAATGCCATGAGTTACACAGTTAAGAACGAGGAAGATAAATTCGATGTTTTTCAGCTCGATCTCAAGGATATGGAAAGTTATTTTATTTGCGAACTGCCGGTTGGTATTCAGGATTATGCCTGGATCGACGAGTCACGCTTGCTCATTGGAAGTAATGCTTCTTTATTTGTTTATGATTCCTTCGGAAAGCAATCGTGGGAAAAGGTTGCAGATCTTTCAGAATATATGATCGAAAATATTACGAGAATTACCGTGAGCCCCAACGGAAAACAGATCGCTTTGGTTGCCGAAGCCAAAGAGTGATTGTTGAAATTGGATTTAGTATCTTTAACTAAATTAAAATCCGTATGTAATTATAGCATTAGAACAACGCAAGAATACATT
>NZ_QOLC01000018.1 GCF_003333325.1 Candidatus Ulvibacter alkanivorans
TCGAAATACGCTGGACAAATAATAGATTAAAGCTATTTTGATATAAATATTATAGATAAAAATTATCACTCAGTTTTTTGTAACTTGAAATTCTAATACATAAAATTTGCACCATGGAGAATAAAAAACATTCAAATCATTCCGATAATCACAAAGTCTGGGAGGTAAACGAATCCAGCAAATGTCCATTTATGGGCGGCGCTGTCAACTTTACGGCCGGTACAGGCACCTCAAACAGAGATTGGTGGCCAAACCAATTAAATCTAAGTATTCTACGTCAACATTCATCTAAGTCAAGTCCAATGGGTGACGACTTCGATTATGCCGAGGCATTTAAAAGCCTGGATTTAAAGGCGGTAAAGCAAGATCTGTATGACCTCATGGAAGACTCTCAAGATTGGTGGCCGGCCGATTTTGGTCATTATGGTCCTTTGTTTATTCGTATGGCCTGGCACAGTGCAGGTACGTATCGTATAGGTGATGGTAGGGGAGGTGCAGGCTCGGGTTCACAACGCTTTGCACCACTAAACAGTTGGCCGGATAATGCCAATCTAGACAAGGCACGCTTGTTATTGTGGCCTATTAAACAGAAATACGGACGCAAAATCTCTTGGGCCGACCTTATGATACTGGCCGGTAATTGTGCCTTGGAGTCTATGGACTTTAAAACCTTCGGATTTGCGGGTGGAAGAGAGGATGTATGGGAACCGGAAGAAGATATTTACTGGGGATCGGAAGGTGAATGGCTGGGCGATAAAAGATATACCGGTGATCGCGACCTTGAAAATCCATTGGCTGCCGTACAAATGGGGCTTATCTATGTAAATCCTGAAGGGCCAAATGGAAACCCTGATCCAATTGCGGCAGCTCACGATATTCGAGAAACCTTTGGGCGAATGGCTATGAACGATGAAGAAACGGTGGCGCTAATTGCAGGTGGGCATACCTTTGGAAAAACTCACGGTGCTGCCGATCCCGAACAATATGTAGGCGCAGAACCTGCAGGAGCAGGGATAGCCGATCAAGGGCTGGGATGGAAAAATTCCTTCGGAAGCGGACACGGTCCTAATACCATCACGAGTGGAATTGAAGGTACCTGGACAAAAACACCTACGAAGTGGAGTAATAACTTTTTTGAAAATTTGTTTGGATACGAATGGGAACTAACAAAAAGTCCGGCGGGAGCCTACCAATGGAAACCTAAGAATAACGAGGGGGCCAATACGATCCCCGATGCCCATGACCCAAATAAGAAACACGCTCCTTTTATGCTTACTACCGATTTGTCGTTAAAAATGGATCCTGAGTATAAAAAGATATCAAAACATTTCTATGAAAATCCGGACGCATTTGCCGATGCCTTTGCGCGCGCATGGTATAAGTTAACACATAGAGATATGGGACCTATACAACGCTATTTAGGTCCGGAAGTACCAAGTGAAGAGCTGATCTGGCAAGACCCGATTCCTAAGGTAGATTATAAAACAATCGATGGTACAGATATAGCAACCTTAAAAAACAACATTTTAAATACCGACCTATCTGTTTCCGAATTGGTTACAACAGCTTGGGCATCCGCATCGACCTTCCGAGGTTCAGATAAGCGAGGAGGAGCCAATGGAGCGCGCGTTCGTCTCGCCCCTCAAAACGGATGGGAAGTGAATAATCCACCACAATTAGGAAAGGTGATCGAATCCTTGCAGAAAATACAGAACGATTTTAACAATCAATCCGGTGATAAAAAGGTCTCTATAGCCGATCTAATTGTATTGGGAGGATGTGCAGCCATCGAACAAGCTGCTAAAGATGCCGGACATCCTATTAATGTTCCTTTTACACCCGGCCGTGCAGATGCGTCCCAAGAAAATACAGATGTGGAGGCTTTTGAACCCTTAGAACCAAAAGCAGATGGTTTTAGAAATTACCTAAAAGATTCTTACAACACTTCGGCAGAAGAAATGCTGGTAGATAAGGCACAACTTCTTACCCTTACGGCACCCGAAATGACCGTATTGGTAGGTGGGATGCGAGCTTTAGGAGCCAATTACGACGGATCTGATCTAGGGGTGTTTACAAAGCGACCCGGAAAGCTTACGAACGATTTTTTCAAGAATCTGTTGGATCTAGGGATTGGTTGGAAGGCAACTTCGGAAGATGAAGAAACCTTTGAAGGTAAAGACCGTAAAACAGGTGAAGTACGCTGGACCGGAACACGTGTTGATCTTATCTTCGGATCTAATTCTGAACTAAGAGCTATAGCAGAAGTCTACGGAACAAACGATGCAGAAGAAAAGTTTGTAAACGACTTCGTAACAGCTTGGGCTAAAGTGATGGATTTAGACAGATTTGATGTATAGCTCGTCTTAGATATGTATAAAAAAAGGAGGCTAGACTGCCTCCTTTTTTTATTTCGTTAAACGAATGAAATACCGTGTTTCCCGCAAATAGCTGTCACCTTTTCGAAATCGGGAGGACCCGGAGGTAATTTGGAAAGTTCACGGAACATATGCTCGATCCCGGCCGGGAATGCACTGGTGATCATTTTAGCATCTTCGGTACCTACTACCGTCCAAGCATGCGGAACGTTTTTAGGGGCAAATGCGATGTCCCCGGGATTAAGAATAGTGACTTCCCCGTCCACCATAATTTCCACTTGCCCTTTTATTACTCTAAAGATCTCGTCCTCTTTGGTGTGTACATGAGGAGGAATACCGGTTCCCGGTGGTACGTTATCCACCCACTCTACAATTTGATTACCGGTTTCACTGCCTATTAATTTATGAGTTTGAATATCGCCAATAACATTGAGCACCTCCCCGTCTTCATCTTTAATGATCTTGGGTTTTTCGTTGGTGCCGGGAGTGGAACTTGTTGTGTTTTCTGCTCTCAACAATCCAGGGGTCAAGGCAACTCCGAGTCCGATGCCGGTCGTTCTAATAAAATTTTTTCTATTCATGGTTACGAGTTTGTAGCAAGTTACATCGTATACAAACGATAAACTTGTGAAAATCACTGCGATCCCTTAGATTTTTTCAGTATTGAGCTAGTTTCTAATTAGCGAGGGACTCATTCCCGTATGTTGCTTTAAGAAAGAGCTAAAATATTCGGGCGAGGAGAACCCTAATTCGAAACCGATCTCTTTTACCGATTTGTCACTAAATTTTAGTGCGTGCCGCGCGCGCATGATGCGCTGTTCGTTGATAAGGCTTTTGGCATTGGTGTTCAGTACCTCTTTTACACATTGGTTGAGATATTTTCCCGAAACATTGAGTAAGCTCGCATATTGTTCTACGTCGTGAAACTCACAACAACGCTTGTCTAACAGTTTCTTATACTTAAAGACCAACGCTTTTTTGGCATTGTTTTCACTTACCACCGATTTAATATTGCGTTGTCCGTCACAATACACAAAGAAAGTATTTAGCAGCGAAAAGATAGCTTGATCTTTATTGTTGAGGTGTGAGCCTACCAACTCATCTATCATTTCTAAAATAGATTGGGTCCTTTTTTCGATACCCGGAGCAAGGTTTAGTGTGGGAATTTCTGTTGTTGCAAAAAATCGTACTTCGTTAATATGCAAATTGCTTAACAAGGGATGGTCCAAGATCGCTCTAGAGAGCTTTAATATGTATCCGGCCGACTGTGCCTGCTCGGTTTTAGTGATCTTCCACCGATGTCTGGAATGCAAAAAGAAAATAGTATTCGAAACATCATCGTAAATTTTTCCATCAATTTCAATGGTCTTTACTCCAGACCGCAGATGACACACTGTGTAGTATTCCTCATTGCCACCTTTGGTGATTGGGTTGACTATACGTGAGATCTTTACTTGTTCCGGATGCATAATGAATTGATTAGTTGTTTGTAATACACAGGGTTCCCTACGTTGATGCTACTAAAAGTACTGAAATAGTTGAAAGATTGAAAACAACTTTCCGAAGTAAATCAACGGCAATGTCTTAATACAGAATATTATCTAGGATACGATCCAGATTTCGCTCCATGCGATCAAAATTCTTATCGGTGAAATAAATGGCGCGCATTTCCCTACGAAGTTGTGCCAATTCTTTTCCCGAATATTCATGATATTCAAGATTGTCTTCGATTTTTTCTAAACTTATTTCTTCGGAATCCTTCTTGATCTCCTGATGCATTTTTTGGAACGTACTGTCATCCACTTTTGTTTTTATTAGATCAAGTTCTTCTGTGGTCTCTTCGGAATCTGCATTGGCGCACAACAAGAGAATATACGTTTGTAATTCACGTTTATTCCAACGGTTGGTTGTTCTGTTCATGGTAAGCTATTTTTATTAGTTACTTATGTATTTATACTAAAAGGTCGTTTATAGCACTTCTCTATAAAGCGTGGCTTGAACATGAGTCTAAGCTTTTGCGCGGGAGAGGGCGCTATTCATTCTTTATAGTTGCATTATC
>NZ_QOLC01000107.1 GCF_003333325.1 Candidatus Ulvibacter alkanivorans
TCAACATACCATAGTAAATAGATTCATAATTATAGGCATCATTTTCTTTATCTGTTAGAAAATCGATGAATGTCTTAAAACTATGAAGCTGTAATTTATTCGAATATACTTTCTGAAAAAAAGGTGCAAGTAAGTCAATTTTAGGTTGGCTTTGTGTATTCGCTACGTGATGAAGAATTGAATACAATTTATCTTCGAGTGAATCGAACGGCGCTAAAAACCGGTTATAAGAATTTGACTGAACCCTTTTATTATAATATCTGTTCTCATTCAAGAAATGCAATAAAGAAGATAATTTGGAATTCATTGTTGTATTCAAAATCAACTATTTTTCAAGGGTTACCGTTCCCTTAGCATTAACCCAATAATGTTGTATACCTATCTTATTGAGCTCTGGAATAATACTGGCTATTGCTTTTCTTATTTGTTCGTCTTCGGGATGCGCAATGGCAATTTTTGCATTTGGGAACGCAACTTTGGTTTCCAAGCATTTAATAATTGCTTTACCAAAATGAGTTTTAATCTGTCCAGAGTTGAAATAATCTCGTCGCTTTGTTGGCGAATCCTTATGTGCTTTTGCACCTTTTACCTCAATTAATAATTTTTTGTCATTCTTAACAGCTACAATATCATATCCTCTCGTTTGGCCCAAGCAATAACTCTCTATCTCATAGCCTTGTTGAACCAAATGAGGCATCAGTAATTCAATGGTTTTATTTTCCGTTAGTTTTTCCATTTAAGCTAAATTTTCACACAATATAACTGAATTAAAAAACAAATAGACTTTGTGAAAAATAAGACGGGTTTCAAGCGAAATTAATTCACGATTTTGGTACGGAAATGTAGTGTTCCTTCCCAGTCCCGAAGTTTCGGGACGGGAAGGGTTAACGGAATGGAAAACTGAAATTGGGGATTGTGTCCAAGACCTTTGTAATGAAGCTCTTTTCACGGAATGTAGGGGAATGTGCTGAGTGGGATTATAAAATTAATGCATAAAAAAACCTTCCTACCATAGTAAGAAGGTTTTTAATTGTAATTCGTTTGCTATTTTTCCCTTTTCAGAACCAACTGATATACACAAGGAATTACCACCAAGTTCAAAATAGTAGCCGATAACAATCCTCCTAAAATAACAACTCCCATAGGACTTTGTATCTCACTACCAGGTTCGCCACCTTTTAAGGCCAATGGTATCAAAGCCAGACCTGTGGTAAAGGCAGTCATTAATATGGGATTCAATCTATCCAATGCACCTTTTTTTATCAATTGAAATCCTTGGATTCCTTCTTTTCGCAAATCTTCATAACGAGAAACCAATAAAATACCGTTACGTGTTGCTATCCCAAAAAGACTAATAAATCCAATGGTCGCAGCTATGCTGATGATGCCTGATGTGAAATAGACAATTAAGATGCCGCCAATTAATGCCAGAGGTAAATTAATCAACACTACGAACGCCAGTTTTACGTCCTTGAATTCATAATACAATAACAAGAAAATGACAGCTATGGCGATGATGGCCGTTATCAAGAGAAGCTGTGATGCTTTGGATTCACTTTCAAACTGTCCACCATATTGCACACGGTAGCCTTCTGGCATATTCACGTTATTGGCCACAACTTCCTTTATTTCGTTTACCGCACCACGCAAATCCCTGCCCTGTACATTGGCGGCTACCACAATCTTTCGTTGCACATCTTCCCGATTGATGGTATTTGGACTACTCACGGATTGTACCGTAGCCAATTCGCCTAACGTGGTCTGTCCTCTATTCGGTAAACTGATCAAGGTCTTATTGATGTTCTCAATATTGTCGCGAAACGGTTTTTCGTAACGGACCACCAAATCAAAATATTGCTGTCCTTCATAAATCTCGCCCGCTTCTTCTCCCGCAAAAGCGATATCCACTTGTTCCATAAGATTACCCACCGTCATTCCATAAGCCGACAAAATCTGGCGTTTGGGTTTGATGCGTATTTGCGGTACTTCAATTTGTTGGTCAACCGCAACATCTGCCAATCCATCAATGTCCTTGATGTTCTGTTCCACGCTTTTGCCTACTTCAAATAGTTGTTGTAAATCTGAACCAAATATCTTGATGGCAATATTGGCGCGTGTTCCGGAAAGCATATGGTCAATACGGTGGGCGATGGGTTGTCCCAAGGTAATATTGACACCTGGTGCAACGCTCAATTTGTTTCGGACTTCCTCAAAGAACTCTTCTTTTGTTTTGTCCTCAAGGACAAAAGGCACATCAATTTCAGAAGCATTGACACCTTGCGCGTGTTCGTCCAGTTCGGCACGGCCTTGTCTTCGGGTAACGACCTCTACTTCGGGCATATCCAATAGTATAGTCTCGATTAATTTACCTGTCTTGTTGCTTTCTTCCAAAGACATTCCCGGGGGACCGACAACACTAATTACCAAAGAGCCTTCGTTGAATTCAGGAAGAAAACTCCGCCCTAATTGTGTGACAACCAACAGACTTAACAGAAAGGCAATCACGGTTACGCCTATAATGGTTTTGGGTATTCTGGTTACACGTTCCAAAAGAGCTCCATACCGTCTTTGTAGCCATCGCTCCACGCGTGTACCTTCAGCCTGCTTGTTCAAAAGCTTTTCATTGTTCAATAAATAGGAACACAGAATAGGCGTGACCGTCACGGCAACTACCAATGAGGTCAATACTGATGTTACAAAGGCTATTCCCAGCGGTTGCAACAAGCGACCTTCCATTCCACTTAAAAAGAACAAGGGCACAAATGATACAATAATAATTAAGGTAGCGATGATAATGGAACTTCGTATCTCTACCGAAGCATCACGTACTACTTTTATGGTCGATTCCCGCTCTGTTTTCGGTTTTCTGATATTTTCGCGCAAGCGTTTATACACATTTTCCACATCGATGATGGCATCATCTACCAGCGCACCTATAGCAATGGCCATACCACCCAAACTCATTGTATTTATGGTGTAACCCAACCATTTTAATATGATGATGGAAACCAATAATGAAATAGGAATAGCCAGCAAGGAAATAACGGTAGTTCTCCAGTTCATCAGAAAGATGAAAAGGATAATCATTACAAAAAATGCACCTTCTAAAAGGGTCATATTTAGATTACTAATAGAAGCATCAATAAAATCGGATTGTCTAAAGATTTGACTTTTGATGTTGACCCCGTTTGGCAATGAGGATTCTAAATCAGCAATCGCTTCATCCAAGCGGTCTGTCAGCTCCAAGGTGTTTACATCGGGCTGTTTAGAAATGGTCAGAATCACAGCGGGATTTGCGTTTAACGAGCCATCGCCAATTTTATCGGCAGCTCCTACTTGTACCGTGGCCACATCCTTAATCTTTATGGTCTGGCCGTTTACTTGCTTTAGAACCGCTTCCTGCAAGTCTTCCAGCACATAGGCTCTACCGCTTCCTTTAATGATGTATTGATTGCCATATTGGTTTATAATACCGCCAGGGGCATTTTCGTTAGCCTCCCTAACGTGTTCTACCAATTCTGATAGGCTTACGTCGTAATACTTCATCTTTTCGGGATTGGCAAATACTTGGTACTGCTTGTAATCTCCACCAATGACCACCACATTTGCAATACCGCCAATGGCTTTTATACGAGGCCTGATGGTCCAGTCGGACAAGGTTCGCAATTCCATTGGCGAAAGACTATCCGATGTCACGCCCAAGAGCATTATTTCGCCCATAATGGAAGATATAGGTGCCATTGTAGGCGCACCGATTCCTTCGGGTAGGTTCTCTCGTACCATTGGGATGCGTTCGCTTACAATTTGGCGTGCACGGTAAATATCGGTTCCCCATTCAAATTCTACCCAAACAATAGAAATACCTGCTGCCGATGACGAACGGATTCGTCTCACGTTGGGCGAACCGTTCAAGGCAGTTTCCAATTGATAGGTTACTAATTTTTCGACTTCTTCAGATTCCATTCCGTGCGCTTCGGTAAGAATGGTTACCGTAGGTGCCGTTAGGTCTGGGAATACATCCACGTTCATCGTACGGGCATAATAGATGCCCAACACGCTCAATGCAACCGCTCCCAATAGAATGAGCAATCTGTTTTGAAGTGAAATTGATAATATTTTATTTAACATTTCTCTTCGTTTTTAATGTTCGTGACCGTGTGCCGGTGTAGAACCGGACATTGAAGCCATTTTAACTTGATACGCTCCCGTTGTCACGACCACTTCGCCCACTTGCAGACCTTCCAGTATCTCTACATTTTCGCCATTGCGTTTTCCAATCTTTACAGGTCGTCTTTCAAAACTTTCGCCCGAAAGCTGAACGATAACGGAATAGCTGCCATAGTCCTCCAAAAGAGCATTCACGGGAATCATTGTGTTTTGGGTAGCATTTCCCATCGCAATCTGTACGGGCGTTAAGCTACCTTCTGGCATTTCGACCTCTGCGTTTACTTGTGCGAAAACAGAAATCAATGGGTTTTCACGTTCTACGTCTTTACCAATAGAAAGGATTTTGCCCTCTGCATCGGTTACGTCCTTCCATTGGCCGTCATTATCCTGATACCAAATGCCCTGTGCATTGTCCATCGTAAGTCCGTAGTCGGGTGCCAATTGGGTTTTTAAAACCTTGGATTGATGTGTTCCAACACTTACCAGCGCAACGCCTTGTGCTACATAATCGCCATTTGAAACGGTTATGGATTTGATAAACCCATCAAAAGGGGCGCGGATTTGTTTGCTTCCGCCCGAAACACCGGATACCAAGGATTGATAGTTAGCTCTGGCTATCTCAAAACTGCTTTCCACTTTCTCAAATTCAGATTTTGGGACAATTTTAGACTCGTATAGCTCTTTCTTCCGTTCATATTCCGATTTGGCTTGTTGGAATTTCGCTTTCGCGGAAGCGATATCCGTACTCAAATTGTTCGAAGCTAAACCTTGACTGTTCAAGCTCATTAACAGCTGGCCTTGTTTTACCGCTGTACCTTCTGTAAGGTTATCCATTTTAAAATCCACCACACCATTGGATTTTGCCGCCAAGGACTTTGTTGAACCTGGCGATGGCATCCAAACACCTGATGTGTTGATGACATCGTAGATTTTACCAGAAACAACAGGTGCGGTCTGAAAATCGATTTTCCAAGCCTGCTCCTTTAAGAACGAAATACTTCCATCGTCTTCTTCCTTACCCAAAGCTTTTATGGCCTCATCCGTAGTGGCATATACCATTACATCATCAATGGAAATTTTATCTGAATACTCTGGTGTCGTCAATTCAAAAACCAATTGATAGTTCCCAGCTTCTTTTGGTTGTATAGCAGGCGAAAAAATACCTGGTGATGACGGTGCATCTGCCTTATTTCTGATTCCTTTACCATCTTTTATTAAACTGACCGTTACAGAACCTTCACGAACGGGCTGGTGATTATACAAAACCGTAAAGTGGGCTGCGAATTTGCTTCCGTTACCTACTATAAGCGCAGGAAACTCAACAAAGAGTTCTGTTTTATCCGTCCAGATAGTATGGCTCAATCGTGGAATTTCTTCGCCCACGTGACTACCATCTGCATTATGTGAGTGTGCATCTTCTGCCTTGTTATTACAGGACATTGCCAAAAAGGCGAGCACAATTATTATATATTTCATCTTTCGTATGTTTTTGATTTTTAATGGTCGTGGTGTTCTGACCCATCATCGTGTTTGTGGGTGTCAGAACCGTCATCTGAATGGTTACCGTCCGAATCGTGGTCGTGACCGTGGTCTTTCGCCTTTTGTTCCATAGCATCTTTTCCTATTTCAAATTCTTCCTGTTCTATGTCTTCCTCGTGCATATGGCTTCCGTCTTCATTGTGTTCGTGACCGTGGTCATCTGTGCTCTCTTTTTTTGTTTCCCTACAAGAGGTTACCAAAAAAGTTGAGGCGATTGCTATTGCGAATATTGTTTTTGAAATGTTCATAATCTTTGTTTTTGAGGTTTATAAAGTATGTTTTAATAATTCTGCCTGTAGTAGTTGGATTTCCTTTTCCATCTGCAACATTCTGTCTGATGCATTTCGGTAAAACTGAAGCTCTACATAGTAATCCATAAACGAATATTCGCCCAACATATAGGCCTTAAAAAGCAGTTGTTCGCTGTTTAAGTTGCCCATTGTGGTTAGATACTCATTGTATTTTTCGAGCATCAATTCGTATCGATTGTATGTTTCTTGAAATTGGGCATACAGCGAAGCGGTAATGACTTGAGTATTCGATTGCTGATATTCATAATCGGCCTCGGCCGCTTTTACCTTGTTCTTGCTGTTCCACAACGGAATAGAAAGGCCACCGTAAAAACCTGAATAATTGCTACCACTAACACCCTGATAATTGTAACCGAATGCCACATTTGGCAAGACCTTGTTTTTTTCCAGTTTTACTTTTTGAAGCGAAGCTGTTTCAGCAGCCTTTAAACTTTGTAAAGAAGGATCGTTTGCCAATTTTTCTTGCCAAAGCGTTTCGACCGCAGCAACTTCGATAGGCAAATCGATACCCGCCGTAAAACCATCAATGGCATTCCCGCCGTTCAATGTTCTGAGTTTGGACAGTACAATTTGGATTTCGCTTTCAATCTGTTGAACAACGAATTGCTCTTGAATCCAAGCGATTTTTGCCTTGTTCAAATCCAAAAGACCCACTTGCTCTTTATCATAAAGCTCTTGAATCTGGTCAAAAACCTGTTTGCTTTGGGTTCGTCTTTCGGTTTCAATGACTTTCTGCTTTTGAAGGAAAACGAGTTCAACCAATACCGATTTTGCTTCCAGCAAAACTTCCTGTCGTTTTTTATCATAGGACGTTTGCAGTTGTATCGACTTTAAGTCGTTCCATTTACTGCGGGAACCATAAACCGTCGGAAACTCGAAGGATTGCGATATTTCATATTCGGTGTAATTTCCCGTTGCATTATCGCCAAAAGGCAAATAATAGCCTGAAAGCTGTGGGTCGGGTAAATTATTGGTGCTCTTGTTTTCGAGTTGTTGGCTTTCAATGAACGATTGATAGCCTTTTAACTCTGTGTTGTTCTGTTCTATTTCGTTAAGCAGTTCCCCAATGTTTTTATCCTGTGAGAAACCATTAGCAAAGAACAGGCATCCGCAAATCGCGGACACGATGTATTTATTCATTGTTTGAAATTTTAGGTTTAATCTTAATGTATAAGAGGATTCCTTCCGTAGCGGTAGGTATTCCTAAATGATTAACCTAAAGATGGTGGGCCCCGTAAATCGAGGGATGAGAGGTAAGGATTGAAATAATAACTGGGTGGCTGATAAATTGGGGGCTTAGCGTTTTGCCTTTTATCAACGACATAAAATTCTTGAAAATCAGAAGTAGGTTTTACAACATTGTCATCTACGATAGTCTGTTGCTCAAAAGTATTCCTTTTAAGTACAACAATATCGCTGGAAACCGTTGAATGAACGTGCATATCCATAAAGAATCCAAAGAAACCGTATGGGGATTCTTCTTTCTCGTGAGAACTGTCATCGTGATGATGGTGTTCGCCAGTATGTGCAATATCTGAATGGGAATGCGTTTCCTCGTGCTGATGATGCAAATGTGGAAAAACCAGATGCAGCATCATTAGACTAAATAAGCCTAAAAAGAAGAATGCCGCTATTTTATTTGGTTTTTGCATCAAATACAAAACTAATGAAAATTAATTTTACTTATAAAGTTTTAGGTTTTGAATTAATGTCTTCATTCAATACATTGAGCCTATTTTGGTAATCTTTGAATAATTTGTCCTCACTCCAATGTGCCGTCCAAGCTGCTAATCCCAACACTACTACCCAAAGCCAACTATTCTTGTTTATTCATTACTTTTCTATTTCAAGGCTTTCCTAAAGCTATTTCGACAGTTTTAATATTCTTAAGGCACCGCGCATCACAAATGAGAAAACGATGCCCCCAATTACCAAATCGGGCCATTTACTATTCAGAAAATAGACGAGTATCCCTGCCAGTATAACCCCACCATTTACAATGATATCATTGGATGTAAAAATGGCACTCGCCTGCATATGGGCCTCTTTGCTCTTGGTTTTGTTGATAAGCCAGAGCGAAATCAGATTACCTACCAATGCGAAAATTGAAACAATTATCATCCATTGGAACAAGGGTGTTTCGGTATTGCTGAAAAACCTTCGTAAGACCTCTGCAAACCCAAGCGTTGCCAATGCCATCTGAAAGTAGCCGCTGAATTTAGCCACTTTCTTTTTTCTGGAAATAGCGCCGCCAACTGCAAATAGACTAAGTGCATACACGATGGAATCTGCCAGCATATCAAGTGAATCTGCAATAAGTCCCATTGAGCCAGATATCCAACCCGTGGTCATTTCGATAACGAAAAAACCGAAGTTGATACCCAAGACCCACCAGAGAATCTTTTTTTGTTTGGATTGGTCTTCTATTACAGGTGGTTCGGCTTCTGTGGTTCCCTCTAAGGAATCCCCAAGTTTTAAGCTGGCTATAGACGTTTGTATGGCCTTGATACCGTTCACGTGATATACTTCCAATTTTCTGTTGGGAATATCAAAATCCAGATATTTTACTTGAGTGTAAGCCTCCAACTTCATCCGAATCATCTGCTCTTCTGAAGGGCAGTCCATTTTACTGATTTTAAAAGTGCTTTTATTCATTTATATACTACTGAATTAATTGTCCTTTAGTGCTTCATATGTTTATTCGATTCTATATATCTTTCCAAGATTGACTTTAAGCTATCCAAATATTCCACGAACGAGCTGACGGAAATCTCGGGTGTTTCGCAATCAGGGATTGTAATAGGATTTTCATCAAGATATTGGTATAGTTCGGGGTAGTCCTGCTCAATTCTCAATGTCAATTCGTTAATTTCCTTGGTCAATTGCTGAAGCTTCTTCATCCTTATTATTTTTTTCTACAACTTTCACATATTCCTTTTAACACCAGGTTCACATCGCTCACTTGATAATCGTTTGGTAAGCTTTCTTCCGATATTTTATTCGGCAAACAGCTTGTTTTTCCACACTTGGTACAATAAAAGTGCATATGTAAATCTGTACCGTATTTACCTTTGGCATTTTCATCGGAAATCGCAAATTTTGCCACTCTGGTCCCATCATTAATCTGATGAATCAACCCTTTATCCTCAAAAGTCTTGAGATTGCGATAAAAGGTGGTTCTGTTTGCCGTTTTGTTTTTTTCACTTTTGGCGATAAAGACTTTTTGCATTTCCTTTAATGTTACGGCATAGGTCTTCCTCTTGAGGTATTTGTAAATTTTCAACCTCATTTCAGTAGGGCGTATCCCTTTGGTAAATAATATTTTTTCCGTGTTTGTCATTTAATATTCTTTCAAAAAACTGGATTCTTCTAAGTCCCAATTTTTCTAATCTTTTTTATAAGCCAAAAGGCGCAGCGCATTGGCCACTACTACCAAGGTAGACCCCTCGTGAAATGCCACGGCTATTCCTATGTTTGCCCAGCTCAAAATGGTGGCTGGTATGAGCAGTGCCACAACACCAAGGCTTACCCAAAGGTTCTGCTTGATAATAGCTTTTGCCTTTCTACTCAAGCCAATAGCAAAAGGCAGGGTTTCCAACTTGTCGGCCATTAGGGCAACATCCGCCGTTTCCAAGGCCACATCGCTTCCAGCCGCTCCCATTGCTATGCCCACGGTACTGTTCGCCATTGCGGGTGCATCGTTTACACCATCGCCTACCATTGCCACCTTGGATTCCTTTTCCTTTAACTCTTTTATGGCATCCACTTTTTCCTCTGGTAACAAGCTCCCCCAAGCATCGGTCAATCCTATTTCTTTCGCCACGGCATCGGCAACCTTTTGGTTGTCACCAGTAAGCATAATCATTCGTTTGATACCGATTTCCTTTAATTTTTTGAGGGTTTCCTTGGCAGCTTCGCGAGGGGTATCCATTAGGGCAATAACACCTATATATTCTTGGTTTTTCCGAATAAGCATCGTAGTATTTCCCCCACCTTCGAGGTCACGGACTTTCGTTATTATCTCTTCGGAAGGGGTGCTCTCATCAAGCCCTTCGTACAGGTCGAGGTTACCGACATAGATTTTGTCATTGCCCAATGACGCTTTTATACCTTTGCCAAGCACGGCTTCCAAATCGGTTGCATCAGGTATTTCCTCGCCTTTCAAACGTTCCTTGCCATCTCGAACCACTGCCTTTGCCAGAGGATGATCACTTAGATTCTCTACGGCTACAGCTATTTTTAAAAGTTCGTTTTCAGAAATATCGCCAAGCGGGACCACTTCGGTAAGCTTGGGTTTTCCTTCGGTCAGGGTACCCGTCTTGTCAAAGGCGAGCGCGGTAATAACCCCCAAGTCTTCCAAAGGACGACCCCCTTTGATAAGTACCCCGCCACGGGCCGCTCGTGCAACACCGCTCAATACCGCACTCGGGGTCGAAATCGCAAGGGCACAGGGACTGGCAGCTACCAATACGGCCATAGCCCTATAAAAGCTGGCACTAAACGGTTCATCGACGACCAAAAAAGCAAAGAGCAACAGCACTACCAATACCAGTACGGAAGGAACAAAATATCTTTCAAATTTATCGGTAAGCAACTGGGTGGGGGATTTTTGGGTCTGGGCTTCGTTCACCAATTTTACCAATCGGGACAGTGTTGAATCCTTTGCCTCTTTGATTACCTTAATTTCAAGCGTATTGTTGCCGTTAATAGTCCCGGCGAAAACTCGGTTTTCGTCCTTTATATCATCATCCTCTGAATAGTCCTTGGCGGAATCTTCCACAGGAACTTTATCTACTGGTACACTTTCCCCGGTAATGGGGGCTTGGTTGACACTACTTTTACCATCAACAACAACGCCATCGGCAGATATTTTACTGTTTGGCTTAACTACAATAATATCGCCTTTATTCAACTTTTCAATACCAACTTCTTTGGTCTTTCCATCTTTTTTTAGCAAGGCCGTTTTCGGTGCTAAATCTGCCAGTGCCGCAATAGATTTTCGGGCTTTCTCCATCGCATAATGTTCAAGAGCGTGCCCGAGGCTGAACAGGAAAAGTAACAAGGCCCCTTCCGCCCAAGCGCCCAAAGCAGCGGCACCGATGGCGGCGACCAACATTAAAAAGTCGATTTCAAAACCACCTTTGGCCACTGTCTGTATGGCCTCTTTCGCGGTAAAATAACCTCCAAAAAAGTAGGCGCCTATGTAGAGGGACAAGCTGACCCAATCCGGTATCGAGTCCACGTAGGACAATCCGAAACCTATTCCAAGAAGGGCACCGCAAATGATGGCAAAAATAAGTTCGGTGTTCTTTCCGAAAATACCGCCGTGGGCGTGTGCCTCGCCTTCATCCTCGTTGTGGTCGTGTTCTTCGCCGTCTTTATGAACGTGGCCTTCGCTCTCGCCAACGTGTTGATTTTCCTCCTTGTCTTGAGTATCTTCAGATTTTTCTTCACCGTTGGAAACTTCTATTTTTTGTAAATGTGTTTCTGTATCAACGGAAGGTTCAATAATAGTAAGCCCTTGTTTTTCTATTTTCTTTTTAATCGCCCCAAATCCTGTAATGCCCTTATCAAATTCCACACGTATCATTCCTGAAGCGGATGCGGAAACTTCGAGAACTCCATCGACCTCTTTGACTGCTTTCTCGATGGTTCGGGCGTGACGGGTGTGGCGTATCCCTTCCACTTCTACCAACTTATGTCCAAATTTATCCGTGATCTGGGCTCCCGTGGTTTCTGCCAAGGACTGTACTCTATCAAGTGAAATGATATCGGGGTCGTAATGAAAACAGAGTTGCGGTACACCGTCCGCTTTTTCATCGGATATGTGCACACTGTCAATACCTTCACGACCACTTAACTTGTCGATGAGCCTATTGATGCAGGCATCTTTTTCGTCCGGTACCTGTGGAAGGATTACGGGAATTTTGATTTTTAGTTTTTTCATATCCTTAGTTGTTTTTTATCCATTTTTTTGCTTGTTCCTTATCCTGAAGGTCAAAATATTTGACTTCTGAACCGGTAAAGAAATCGGTAGCCTTGGCTGCCCATTTCTGCCACTTTTTTTCGCCTACAAATGCCATTTTACCATAATCTGATAGGTGTGCAGCATCTACCTTTAAATCTGCCCAAAACCCTTGTAGGTCGTAGCCGTGAAAATCTTCCAGTTCAAAATAAAAATCCACTTTATGGCCTTTTTCGATGATATTGTGAATGAGCGGATGAATTTTTTCAACATCCTTCTTTGTGACTCTACCGTTGATTTTGGCAGCGATTAAGTTTTCCTTTTCTATGTTTATAATCTGTATCATTTTTCAATTTTTATTGGATTTATATTAGTTTAAGTGAATTTCCATATAATCCAATGCTTCGGGCATATCCAACTCCCGGGTACCGTTCCCAGTTCTGATAAAGAAATGAGAACGGTCGCCCAGGTTCAAATACACGGGTTTTTGCGATTTGTAGACCCTTACATAACAGATATCCTTTTCTTTAAATTCATAAAAGGCCACTTTTGCCAAAGGGCAAAAATGGGTGCCTAACTTGACGGACACCAACTGCATTACATACTGTTCAAACCCGTCCTTGTCTGGTTTCTTTAAAGTACCGTAATCTTGTTCGAGCCCCAGAATACGGCCTTCATCATCTACCCCAATAATCAAGTGGCCTCCTTCGGTATTCATATATCCTGCAATGGTCTTCGCCACCACCATTTCCAAAGCTTTGTTAACCTTACCTTGTCGAAGGTCCCACCTCAAGGTGCTTTTGAATTCTACCTCGTGGTTTTCACCTTTGTTCAATAATTCCCTTATCAAGGTTATTCCGACTTTCTCCCTATTTAGTTGAAATATTGTTTTTCTTGTATAGAACATTAAGGCGAGACTGCTTCCCATAATACCAAACAGGATATTTTTTAGGATTTGGTCCACATCTCCAAATCCAAGAGCTTGCCCAACTGCGTTTTTGAACAAATACCACCAATTGCCCGTATCACCGCTCTGGTCATACTGGAATAGGGAAATGCCCAAAGGCTGTATGATGATTATACCAACCGCAAACCCTAATACAATAGCAATAAGAAGACCTCGCCTGTTCAGCGCCCCTCTTTTTTGATTATGTATGCCATTAGCCAGTTTCATTTTCAGCTATTTATAGGTTTAGAAATCAGATTGTCCAATTCCAAATATTTTTCTTTCATAAGACTCAAAGCAAAAGCTCCGGCAGAAGCACTAAAAACAGAAAAGTCAAGCGCTCCTTTTACTCCAGTTGAAAAAGTCATTGAAACAGCAAATAGTAACAGTAGAAACCCGCTTAATTTTGCAAACAGTTCCGTTTTAAACCCTATTATCAAGAAAATCGCAAAAACAATTTCGGCTATGGTTACCAAAAGTCCGATTGTTGGTATTAATGAATTCGGAATCCAAGGATTGATCATTTGGGTATAACTCAAGAAACTGTCCCAATTTCCCCAAACAGAAACTTCTTTGCTCCAAATTCCAAATCTATCGGCGACCGCCGATAAAAAACCGATTGAAATTGCTAATCGCAAAAAGACTTTAATAAACTTGGTATTCATATTTTTTATTTCTAATTTTCTTAGCGTTTGGTTAAATGCAACGCAATTTTTTTTCTCGTAACAATTTTTACATTTTTTAAAATCCTCCTCACTTATTTTACCCCTTGCAAAACGTCCTTCAGGATTTCCATTGAGCACTATTACATTTGGGGATTTGGGCTGAGGATTATCCACTGCTTCCAGTGTAAATTGCATTCCCCAGATTTTAATAGTAAATAATAGTTCTTTCGTTTTAATTAATTTAGCTGTTTTAATTAATTTCTTTCTCTATCCATTCTTTGGCCAATTTTTTTTCATCTGGACCAAAGAATTTAATATGTGCCCTTGTAAATGGTATCAAAACTTCCGTAAATTGTTCTTGCCATTCTAAGTTTCCTACCAATGCGACTCGTTTTAATCTTTCCTCCTTTGGAAGTTTGAGTTCAATACCTTTCCAATATGCACTTGAGGACCAACCCTCAAAATTTTCCATCTCGATATACCAGTACACTTTATTATGTTCTTGTATATGGTCTTTTAATTGTGATTTCATATTTTCATAATCTGTAGCATCTAATCTATTTTGAGCTACCATATATACCTTACATTCATTTTTATAAATCGTCATCATTGTTCCAATTTTTTAAATCAAAATATTTAATCCAAGTCATTGCTGCACTTCTCACAGACTCCCTTTGCCACAAGGTTGATATCTTCTGCCACATAGCCTTCGGGCAGGTTTATTGTCGGAATTTTATGCTCGGTCAGGCACACCGTTTCACCGCAACTATTGCAATGAAAGTGTAAGTGAAGGTCGTTGCCGACCTCACATTCACAATTTTCCTCGCACAGGGCATATTTAACAATGCCGGTGCCATCCTCAATTTGGTGCACGATTCCTTTTTCCTCAAATGTTTTCATAGTACGGTAAAGTGTGCTCCGTTCTGAGCGTTCAAAATCTTTTTCGAGCTCGCCCAGGCTAATGGCCACTTTTAGTTGCGCCAACCGCTTATAGGTCATCAGGCGCATTGCCGTAGGGCGGATGCCTTTGCTTTCTAAAAATTTTTCAACTTCTTGCATATTTATGTGATATTGTAGTTGATATTTTTTGCTTTGTTAAATGCTTCCCAACCTTCTTTTGCAGCGTATGGAACGATGAGCAAGGCCGCTACAGGATCTGCCCACCACCACTCCAACCAGTTGACCAATAGCAATCCTGTCAATACGACCACTGTCTGGTAAAGACAAATAAAGGTGTCTTTTGCATCAGCCAGTAGAGCTGGACTTTCCAGTTTTTTCCCATATTTTCTTTTAAAATATATCAAGATAGGATTGACAACGAGCGAGACCAATAATATGACCAGTCCCAACGTGCTCCAGCTTGCGGTTTCTTTATTGATGAGCTTGGTAATGGAATCATAGGAAATGAAAATACAGATGAGCGTAAATGAAACTGCAATCACGTTCAAGGTAATTTTTTGTCTTCGTTTTACCTTTTCTTCATCGATGCCTTTGAGCTCGCCGTGCAGTCGCCATCCAAGTGTTGCAGCACTTATCACTTCTATCGTGCTATCCAGTGCCCAACCTACGAGTGCGGAACTATTTGCTGTTATTCCAGCAATAAGCGAGACGACCACCTCTATAACGTCATAAATGACGTTCCAAATTTGAAGTGTTCTGGCCTGTTTTAAATTGTTTTTTCTTGTTGTTTCCATATTTTTATGGCTCTATTATTTTGTATCTTTTTGCTATCTATTTAAGCCTAATTATTTTTCTTCAACGCATTAATTACGAAACAATTAAATTTTGAATTGTTTTAAGGATTCCTCTGTTTTTATCTGAAAAGCATCTTCAATCTCAGACAAATAAATGATGCCATCACCAGGATCTGGGGTTTTGCCATTTTTGAGAATGATGTCTATTGCAGATTGTGCTTCCTCGTTCTGGCAAACGAGTTCCAATTTTACCACAGGGCTGTTTGTTACGTGAAAATCGAGTGAAGGTTTAGCTCCTTTTGCCTTGAAAGCTCCAGTTCCTTCTGCTTGTGACAGGGTCATACTTTTAAATCCGTTATCAGTCAGAGCTTCTATAATTCTTTGTATCCTGTTCGGTTTTACAAATGCCTTTATTTCTTTCATAATTATTTATTTTTATCGATTTTGAACCGAGCCTGTTCTTTAATTTTAACTAACTAATTAAGACGATAAACAAACCCGGAATCAAAACCTTTGATTATTATTGAATTAATGTCCGTGTTCCAGTTCGCCCTTGACCATTTCCGAAGAAAGGGTGTAGGCTCCAACTGTGACAACCATAATATTTTTTGCCATTTCTGAAGGAATATTGATTTCCACAAAGCCAAGGTCATTGACACCTGTACTTACGGGGATTCTTCTGAATTTCACCGTGTTTTCTTCGGTTTCCTCATCCTCATCCACAATGAAAATATAGGATTGTTCGCCTTCCTTGACAATGGCTTCCTCTGGAACGGCATATCCTGATTTTTGTCCTTCCGCAATCCTGCCTTCAACATACATACCGGGAAGTAATTCGCCATTTTTATTATCTATATCGGCGTGCACGTGCAGGGCCTTAGGGTCTTCCTCAAAAGTTTTACCGATGGAATGTACTTCTGCGGTCAACAATTCATTGGGTTTAGAAGCTACCGTAAAGATTATTTTCTGTCCTTCCTTTACCTTTGGAATATCCTTTTCGTACACTTTTAAGTCTAAATGAATTTTAGAATTATCGCTCACGGCGAACATCTTGGACTGTGGTGCCACATAGTCCCCAAGACTTACCATTACCTCGTCTACATAGCCCGATATTGGCGTAGTTATAGGTATTGCAGAGTAGATTTCTCCTTGCTCTACCTTGGATGCGTTAATTCCCAATAAACGTAGTTTTGACCTTAAACCGTTTACACTTGAGGTCGTGGAACGAAATTTTGATTGTGCCATCTGGAATTCCTTGCCTGAGGAAACACCTTTGTCGAACAATATTTTTTTTCGCTCAAAATCCTGCTTTAGGAATACGAGTTCGTCGTTTTTTTCCTGATATTCCTGCTGCATACTTATAATATCCGGATGTTCAAGATATGCAAGCACTTCACCCTTGCGCACTTTATCTCCTTCTATAACCTTGATGGACCTAACATTACCACCCATAAATGGACTAATATTGGCCTTGTCTTGAGGGAAAAGTTCGAGTCTTCCTGTAACCTTGATATTGTTACCGAGATTACGTTTTTCCAACAATTTGGTCTCAAGACCAACGGTTTCGATTTGGTCGTTGGTAAGCATTACCACACCTTCCTCGCCTTCTTCTTCATTATGACCGTCTTCTTCTTCTTCTTCTTCTTCATTATGTTCACCGTGTGCATCTCCTTCACCTTCCATTTTTTCGGTAGTTGTGTTTTCTTCGTTATGTCCCAATTCTGAATCGGGCTTGTCGTTGCAACCAACCATAAAGAAGGTCATTAATGCTACACTTACTATTGCTATATTTTTCATTTCTTATTCTTTTTTAGATTATAGGTTACCCAGTTGGTATTGCAACTCAATGAACTGCTGGTTATATTGATTTATAAACTGTATATGATTTTGTTTTATCCTGATGGCGCTGTTGAGTATCGTGATATAGTTCACATAATCAATTTCACCTTCCTTAGAAGCCAGTTCCGCCGTAGTAATTTGTTCCTCGGCCAAAAGCAATGCACCTTCCTGATAATAGTTAAGTGTTTTTTGGGTCTTTTCCAGCGATTTTATGAGCTGTGACACTCTACTTTCGGTCATTGCCTTTTGTTCGAGATATTGATTCTCGGCGACCAATGCATCTGCTTTAGCGGCCTTTACCCTTGATTTCTGCGGAAAGAACCAAAGCGGTATGCTAATACCAGCCTGATAGGTGTTGAAACCCGACACATCATCCACAATCTGCCTGCCGTAGGTGAAGTTGAACTTGGGTAGGAACTGTGCTTTTTCTACACCGATATTGGCTTTGCTTACTTCCGCATTTTGCATAGCATATTGAAGCAAAGGATTATTGGCTGCGGAAGCCGAATCCAAATTGGCCAAAAAATCCATCGGTTCATAGAGCTGACCAACCGTTTCTATTTCTTGGTCAATGCCCAAATACTGCTTCAATGCCCTTTTTGCAATTTCAATGTCATCATAGGCTTGCTGTCGTAAAACCTGAATCTGCTGATATTCGGAAGAGGCAGCAATAAATTCCAATTTGCCCGTTTCTCCTGTATCGTAACGCAATTCTGCAGCGGTCCTAAAGTTAGCATAAACACTGTCCAACTGTTCCGCAAAACGCAATTGCGCCTTGTTGTAATTGATGCGGTCATAAGCCTGCATCACATTGCGAATCAATTGCTGCTCGTTGACAGCGTAGAACGTTTCGCCCAGTTTAACACGTGCCTTATAGAACTTGGATTTTGAAAAACCTGAAAGTAAATCAATATTTCCTTGCTGTACACCTATGGTAGTTTGTACACCGGGAAGGTCATTGCCAAACTCTTCCTTTCCTGTAAATACCTGTGTATTTCCCAAATCGAAGCTGGTACCCTTCATCGCCTGTTCACGTTCAATAAAGGCTTGGCTCTCTTTAAGGGAAGGATAATTTTCCTTGGCCAGAGCGATGGCTTCTTGCAAAGTGAGCACTTGGCTCATCTGGCCGTCCTGTGCACTTGCGGAAGTTGGGGATAAGAAACCTCCTAAACTCAATAATACCACAACCACGGTTGCACTTTTCTTGACGTAACTTGCGTCACCACCATTATTTTTCTTTTCTTTTCGTGATTCCAGCCAATAATACAGGACAGGAACAATGACCAGTGTCAAGAAGGTAGCCGTTATAAGTCCACCGATTACTACTGTCGCCAAAGGACGTTGTACTTCCGCACCACCAGAGGTAGAAACCGCCATTGGTATAAAGCCCATAATGGCTGCGGTAGCCGTCAGTAAAATTGGGCGTAAACGCTCGTGGGTTGCCTCGTATATTCGTTTTTTTAAGTCTGTCATTCCACTTTCTTTTAGTTCATTGAATTTGTTTATCAGTACCAATCCGTTTAAAACCGCAACTCCAAAGAGCACAATAAAACCTACTCCCGCAGAAATACTAAATGGCATTCCCCTTATCCAAAGTGCAAACACGCCACCAATGGCCGCCAATGGCACTGCCATATAAATCATTAAGGACTGCGAGAACGAACTCAAGGCAAAATAGAGCAATATGAATATTAGGAAAAGTGCAATAGGCACTACAATCATTAATCGGTCTGAAGCTCGTTGAAGGTTTTCGAACGAACCTCCATAGGTTACAAAATAACCAGGTGGCAATTTCACGTCCGTTTCCAATTTTTGCTGAATTTCCTCGACCATCGATTTTACATCGCGCCCACGAACATTGACCCCTACCGAAATACGACGAGAGGTATTGTCCCTTGAAATCTGCATTGGCCCGGGCTTATAGCTGATATCTGCCACTTCCTTTAAAGGCACTTGCGCTCCGTTTGGCAAATCGATATAAAGATTTTTAAGGCTGTTGATGTCCTGTCTAAATTCCTTTGCCAAACGAATGACCACATCGAACCGTTTTTCGCCCTCAAAAATGACACTTGCCTGTTCTCCAGCAAATGACGCACTCACATAATCGTTCAGCTTGTCAACGGTTACACCGTATTGTGCCATTTTTGCGCGGTTATACACCACTGTCATTTGTGGCAAACCACTTGTAGCCTCGACATTAAGGTCAGCAGCTCCAGGAACCGTTCTGATGACTGCTGCGATTTCCTGTACCTTGTCTGCCAACACGCCCAAATCTTCTCCGTACAGTTTGATTGCTACGTCCTCACGGACACCTGTAAGCAATTCATTAAAACGAAGTTCCACGGGTTGGGTAAACACGAAATTTACGCCGGGAACTACTGAAATTTTTTCTTGGATTTTTTCTATGAGTTCTTCCTTACTATCTGCAGAAGTCCATTTGCTCTTATCTTTTTCAAGAATAATGTAACTATCGGCAATGTCCATTGGCATTGGGTCTGTTGGTATTTCAGCAACACCAATCCTTGAAACTACCGTTTTTACTTCCGGAAATTCATTGATTAAATTTTGAAGTTTTTTTGAAGCCTCAATGGATTCGGTAAGACTGCTCCCCGGTTTTATCAAAGCCTGAAACGCAATATCGCCCTCATCAAATTTAGGTATGAATTCGCCACCCATATTGCTGAAAATAAACCCTGCAATTAGTAATAGAGCAACTGCGCCAATCACGACACCAGCTCGAAAGCGCAGTGCGAAATTGAGCAAAGGAAGGTAAGCTCGATTTAGGCCCGCCATTATTTTATCACTGAACCTATCTATCTTGTTTTCAAATTTTGCAAACCAACTATTCTGATTTTTAGTAGGTTTAAGGAACATTGCAGAAATCATTGGGACGTAAGTAAGACAAAGGATAATTGCTCCTAAAACGGCAAATCCAAAAGTAAATGCCATTGGACGGAACATTTTTCCTTCTACACCCGTCAAAAATAGAATTGGTGTAAATACAATAAGGATAATAAGTTGTCCGAAAAACGCCGAATTCATCATCGTACTGGCAGATTCATAAGCAATTTCGTCCATTTCAGCCTGCTCAATGACCTTTGTTGATTTTTTCATCCGTTGATGAATGTGAAACACCATTCCTTCTACAATGATTACTGCACCATCTACGATGATTCCAAAGTCGATTGCACCCAATGACATTAAGTTTGCCCATACACCGAATTGTTTCATCAAAATAAATGCGAAGAGCAATGATAATGGAATAACCGAAGCTGTAATTAATCCGCCACGGAAACTTCCCAAAAGCAAGACCAAAACAAAAATCACAATGAGGGAACCTTCTATGAGGTTTTTTTCAACGGTGCTTGTGGTTCTTCCTATCAATTCACTTCGGCTTAAAAATGTATCTATGTAAACGCCTTCGGGTAGGGATTTTTGTATTTCTACAATGCGCTTCTCCACATTTTCGACTACGTTGCCTGGGCTTTCGCCTTTCAGCATTAAAATTTGTCCACCAACAGTTTCGTGTCCATCTTGGGTAAACGCACCATAACGCACCTGATTACCAAAGCCTACTTTTTCGGCGACATCCCGGATTAAAACAGGACTTCCATTTTGAGTCGTCACAACTGTGTTTTCCAAATCCTCGATACTTCGTGCCAAACCTTCTCCACGAATGAAATTTGCTTGGTGGTTTTTTTCAATATAAGCACCACCAGTATTGGCATTGTTTGCTTTAAGGGCTTCAAAGACCTGATTCATTGTAATACCGAAACTTTTCAGCTTATTAGGGTTTATGGCAACTTCATACTGCTTTACATAACCACCAAAAGCATTTACCTCAACGACTCCAGGTACTAATGCCATTTGACGTTTTACAATCCAATCCTGAATGGTACGAAGCTCCATAGCATCGTATTTATCTTCGTAGCCCTCTTTTAATTTTAAGGTGTATTGGTAGATTTCGCCCAGACCTGTTGTTATGGGTGCCATAAATGGCGTGCCGAAGCCTTCGGGGATTTCTCCAGCAACTTCGGTTAATTTCTCTTGTACCAATTGCCGGGGAAGATAAGTGCCTGCCTCATCCTTAAAGACAATTGTAACTACGGACAGCCCAAAACGGGATACTGAACGCAGTTCGATAACGTCAGGAAGATTGGCCATTGCCAATTCTACGGGATAGGTAACAAATTGCTCTATATCTTCGGTCCCCAAGTTTGGGGCTACTGTTATTACCTGTACTTGATTGTTTGTTATGTCGGGTACAGAACCCAAGTTTATAGTGGCCATAGACCAAATGCCGGTACCAACCAATGTCACTATAAATAAGCCAATAATAAATTTATTATTAATGGAAAATGAAATGATTTTGTTAATCATAGAAAATGTATTAATTCAGTTTAAAACTTACGTTGCGAATAGGTGCAACGCATTTATATAGCAATGCCTATCTTGAGAAGCATCACGTTAGGATATAGCTATCCTTAAAAAAAACTGAATTATACTTGAGGGGGTTGAAAAAGAGATTCCAGATATCTGGAATTGAAGTTGACTGTATATAAATTAAACTGCTCTTTATCTTCAAACTTAAATCGATTGATAAGAGGTGTTGCGGTGTTTGCTATAAAAACTACAGGATGACAACATTGATGATGAGAATGGACAGGTACGTTATCCTTATCTGAATTATTATGATGCCCTTCGCTTTTTGCATCGTTTGCGATGTAATCTTCTACTATATATTCAAAGAAAGAGTCGCCATAAACTTTATGGTCTTGATAATGGGAAATTAAGTTTGAAATTTCTTTAATTGGTCCACATAAGTCCATATCTACGCTGATTCCTTGAAAAAAGAGTAAAATAGACATTGATATAGAAAAGAATATTTTCATAAAGTTTTACAAAGATACAAATTAATCGATGCACAGGTTGTGCAAAGAAGAATGCCAACACTTTGATATGAATGTGTAATGAACTCAAACTTGAAAATGTAGTTGTAATAATTTAAATAAGATGACGATATTGTGATACATTTCTATTTAGCTCATATCATAGTAGAAGTATCCTTAAATTAAATGAGGTTGATTGCTTGTAAGGCATTAAATCCAGTTTGAGGTACTGGACAAACCTATATTAACTTTATGCCATAGCATAGACTTCATCAAACAGCTTTTTATCTAACCGTTCTTGTTGGCCGAAGCTTTTCTTCAAAACGTTATGAAGTACTGAATTGAATGCATTGTAACCTAACCACAGATTTGGTTCTTCATTCAGTAGCAAGGCTTCGTAGTTCAAGATTTCTATGACCTCACGAGACTTTTTTGAAGGGTCGCTATTCTTGTCGCTACATTCATATCTGAACAATTTCGTTCTGTCAAGAATCGCTTTCACAAATTCTTGTGTGTCGATGATTTTAAATTCCTTCATCTTGTCGAATTTCTTGGTAATGGTGTAGAATTCGTTGTCCAGAAATTTATCGAAAAGATTGTTCAACCTCGGCATAATTAAGTGCGTATTGTTCTTACTGTGCTTTATGGAAAACTCGATTTCTGCTTGAGAAACGTGCAGACCATTTGAACACACTTCTCTATAAAATCCAAAGTGACCAGAGGTCTTTTCACTACCGTCATAGGAATTTTTGAACCGAAGCATCGGCAGTATCAAATCTTTATCATTTTTGACCGTAAACTGGCTTTTGTCGTCGATGATAAAGTCGGTAATGAACGACCTATCATTTTTGTTGATGGTGCGTTTGTGGAAGTTCAGCTGTGCATCGGTCAGCATTTCTTCAGCTTTCTTGAAGAACAGTTGGTTCGGAATGTGGCCATAGCTGTTCGATACCACGTTGACAATTTTGCCATTTGAGATAATGGCATTTTCAAGCCCTCTTCGGGATTCCATCTGTGTCAGACTTTTTAAGGATTTCATTTCTGATGGAACAAAGATTTCATCCTGTTGTAAATTTTGTAAATACATAGCTTTTGAATTTTAGTTAAACAATATTTGAGCAGTACCCAAACGGAAGCTAAAATCTCAGCTCAAAAGGAAACGGAATAAATTAGCGATGGCATAAGGAATGGCTTTATGCCGTAGTCTTTTGATGGGTGTATTTTACGAGTTTACCTTTGCGCTAACTATTGATTGATAACCCCTTCCTTGTGAACCTACTTTTGATTGTACTGTCATAAAAAAGAAAAAGAGCCAGCACGAATGCTGACCCTTCTTCAAACAACAAAAGCTAATCGTTGAGTTCCTGAATTTGCTTTTCAAGAACCGTGATGCGCTCTTTCAAACGTGCTTCACGCTTGTCTCTCTTCTCGGCATATTCTTTTTCAATGCCGGCAATCTTGGATTTGTAAAATCCCTGTATTGCGTTGTAGAATGAAATGTTCGTCAGATTATTGACGTGATTGCTTTCGCCAAAATGCACTTGCTTTGTGAGCATATACCTTATCAACTTGTGGAAGATTTCCTTTTTGAACTTCTTCTTAAAATTCTCGACCAATTCAACTTTGGTCATCTTTGAAGTGTCGCCCAAGAACTTTGAGAAATACTTCTGTTGGCTCATAAAGTCCACATTATTTTCAAATAGCGATATCGAGAATGCCACTATTTCATCTGTTGAAAGTGTTTTCTTCGTATCGATGTATTTGGTCTCACGAATCATCTGCACAACATCTTCAAACTGCTTGTTGTTCTCAATTTGCTTCTTACGGATTTCCCTTTCGTTGATTTTTACGATTTGTTCTTCAGGCGTACAGTCTGCCATTTTCCTGTTGGCCAATGGTGCCGAATAACCTGTTGATTTTTCTTTCGATTTTTCAATAATCTTTACAAAAACCTCTTTATTTCTATAAGTTTCAGGATGGAACAAAATGCCATTGACGAATCCATTTTCTTTCGCTGAATTGTATTCTTCCAAGGCTTCATTGTGATTCTGCATTGCTTCATCCAATTCTGCCTTTAATTCATCTTCAGAATATTCGTAATGTTGATATTCTATCTTAATGCCCTCGATTGTTGGCTCAATCGGATTCTCTATAATTTCAACATCGTCCAGTAAATAGACTTTCAATCCGTTTTTTTCCAATTGCGATATAATGAGCTGATTGTTTTCGTCATCTGCCCAGTATTGTCGTATTTCAGGAATTAGAAGGATATTCTCTTTCTTGGATTTTTCAATCAGGTTCAAGAGCGATTTGCTTTTCTTCGTTTCAAAACAGGCTGCTTTCGTACAGACCATCTTTCCTTCGCCGAACAGATTGCCTTGATTTGCGGCATTGAAAGGACATTCAACACAAGACCCAGCTTTTGGGACCAATTTTTTATCGGCTACATCAAAAGATGCTTTTTCCAAATAGTATGTCTGGTCTTTAATCATCCTGTTTATCTGATGTGCATTAAAATCCTCGCCCATCGTTTCCAACATCATCTGTTGCTCTTCCGGTTCAAAAAGTGCCACGCCTACGCCCAAGGAAATGGTCATTTCGCCATTGCGTACAAAATGCTTGAAACCATCAATTAATCCGGCCAGTTTCAAACGCTGTCTGATGAAGTTATCCGTTCTACCCAATCGCTTCGCAATTTCGGTAGGTGAATATTTCTCACTTAGGTAAGCAATCGCATCGGCTTCTTCGGTCGGTTCAACATCCTGTCTTTGCAGGTTCTCGATGATTTGAACTTCCAGAACATCATTATTCTCATAAGTTCTTACGATACAGGGTACGGTCTTTTTTCCTGCAAGCTTGCTCGCACGATATCGGCGTTCGCCCATCACGATGATATAATGGCCATTTAGTTGCCTTACCGTGATTGGCTGCAACACACCGTGCTTTTCGATACTCTCAGAAAGCTGCTGCAAGGCATCATCATTAAAAGTTTTTCTGGGCTGTTCAAGGTCAGGCTTGATTTTACCCAATGGTAAGTTCTGAATTTGAAGTGCTTTGGATTTATTTCCATTTACTTCTTTCTTGGCAGTAGATTTCGCTCTACTGCGCTTCTTTGTGGTACTCGCTTTTGTTGTCATAATACTCAAATTTTTGATTAAACAATATTTGAGCAGAAACCAAACGGAAGATAAAATCTTGGCTCAAAAGGAAACGGAATAAATGAGTAGTGGAAGAAGCGTTGGCTTTATGCCGTAGTCTTTTGATGGAAGTATTTTACGAGTTTACCTTGCGTGTATATTGTATGATAATAAACCCCTCAAACGAAGAACAGAGGTTGAGATAACCTAAAATTTATTAATCCTCAATACAGAAAATAGGATTTGTTATCAAATGAATGGATATAGTACTAAAGCCAATTCAGTTCTGAAAAAAGGTAAAATGTTGTACCTATGTTGTACCCAAGGTCAAAAATCGTGAAGAAAATCCCTTTTTTTAAAATGAAAAAGCCGAAGATTTCTCTTCGGCTTTTGTGCGGATGACAGGAATCGAACCTGCACACCTCGCGGCATCAGATCCTAAGTCTGACGTGTCTACCAGTTCCACCACATCCGCATTTTAAATATTTTAACACTTTTTCTTAGGTTAAATCCTAAGTCTAGCGTGTCTACCAATTCCACCACGCCCGCATGTTTGTAAACCTATGTTCCTTTTAAGGCACCAGAACAAATGTCTAGCGTGCCTGCCTTCCGAAGCATTAGCGTAGGGAGGTCTACCAATTCCACCACGCCCGCTTGGTCCCATTTTTACAACGGGAGGCAAATATAATCAACAATTTTTATTTACAAGCAATCTTTCTTTTAAAAATATCACTTTTTGTACCTTCGTGAAAATACATAACACAACCAATGAAAAGTGCAAAACCCTATATAGAAGAACACAAACAACGCTTTATTAACGAACTAATCGATCTGTTAAAAATACCGAGCATCAGCGCCGATTCTGCCTATAAAAAGGACGTGATCGCCACTGCAGAAGCCGTTAGAGATCAACTAGCCAAAGCAGGATGTGATACTGTCGAAATTTGTGAAACCCCGGGCTATCCAATCGTCTACGGAGAAAGAACCATCGACCCAAAACTGCCTACCATCTTAGTGTACGGTCATTACGATGTGCAACCACCCGATCCCTTAGACCTTTGGCACAACCCGCCATTCGATCCGGTGATCAAAAAAACCGAACTCCATCCCGAGGGCGCCATATTCGCAAGAGGAAGCTGTGACGACAAAGGACAAATGTACATGCACGTTAAGGCATTAGAGTATATGACAGCCACCAATCAACTGCCGTGTAACGTAAAATTCATGATCGAAGGTGAAGAAGAGGTTGGAAGCGAAAGCCTGGGCTGGTTTGTAAGTCGCAATCGCGAAAAACTGGCCAACGATGTCATTCTTATTAGCGATACCGGTATGATCGCTAACGATGTGCCTTCTATCACTACGGGATTACGTGGACTTAGTTATGTCGAGGTGGAAGTTACCGGCCCCAATCGCGATCTGCATAGCGGACTCTACGGTGGAGCGGTCGCCAATCCAATCAATGTTCTAACAAAAATGATCGCCTCTTTACACGATGAAAATAAACACATTACTATTCCCGGATTTTATGATGATGTGGAGGAACTTTCCGAAGAAGAACGCTCGAAAATGGCCGAAGCACCCTTTAATAAAGAAGCGTATAAAAAAGCATTGGACATTGACGATGTTTATGGAGAAGCCGGTTATACCACCAACGAACGAAATTCCATACGACCTACCTTAGACGTCAATGGTATATGGGGTGGGTACACAGGTGAAGGCGCCAAAACAGTGATCCCAAGCAAAGCCTATGCGAAGATCAGTATGCGTCTGGTACCGGATCAAAATTGGGAAAAGATCACCCAACTGTTTAAAACGCATTTCGAAAATAGCGCTCCTAACGGCGTACGCGTAACCGTAAAACCACATCACGGCGGACAGGCGTATGTAACCCCTATCGATAGTGACGGATATCGGGCCGCCGAGAAAGCCTACAAAACTACATTTGGGAAAACACCCATTCCACAACGAAGTGGCGGAAGTATCCCGATCGTCTCCCTGTTCGAAAAAGAATTGAAAAGCAAAACGATCCTAATGGGCTTTGGTCTCGACAGCGACGCCATTCACTCGCCCAACGAACACTTTGGCATATGGAACTACCTAAAAGGCATAGAAACCATCCCACAATTCTATCATGAATTTACGGCCATAAAAGAAGGAAAATAAGTTGGGGGTTCCCCGCCTACGGCAGGTCACGCTTTACGCTGTATCTTTTATTGGTTGGAGCTAACAATTAAAGCTTCGCAATTAGTGCATCAATAAAAGGATGCCGCTGCAATCGCTAACCCATAATAAAAACTACATTTTTAGCGTGGCATGTTTGGCATGCAGGAACATAAAAACACCGTAGGCCAAAAGTCCTAAGGCGACGATGCCCATTATGGCAGCTCCAAAATTGTTTTGTAAAAAATCGAAAGCAGCTGTCTTACCATCCACATTATTCCTACTTCCTAAACATACTTTAAATAACAAGTATGCCAGTAAGGATGATATGATTCCGCGTGCAATAAAACCAACATAGCCTGCTCGGATCAACAGCTTTTTCTCGGTCGACTTCAAACCACTTTCTTGAACGTTTTCTCTAAATTTTCCGGAAATGGCTTTATAGAACTGGAACACACCCTTGCCTAGCAAGCCAAGTGCAACGACTCCAAGAAGATAGGGACCATACGATTTAGACATTAGTATTTGAACAATAGACTCACCACCCGAACCCAAGGAACCTTTCCAGATAACACGAATAGCAGCAACACCAAGTAGTGCGTAGAAAATAGCACTTATTATATAAGCACTTCGTTTTACAAATCCTTTGCCTTCAGACCAAGCTTCTTCATCACCATAAAACGATTGGTACAGTCGATAAAAAGTATATCCAAAAAGTCCAACCGCCATGGCTGCCAATAAGACCTTACCAAACGGTTGATCGGCTAAAAATTCTAAAACCGAGTTATTACCCGACCTCGAACCACCTAAGTTAAAAGCGGCCAATGCCGTTAGTGCGCCAATTATGGCGTAGACGAAGCCCTTAGAAAACATTCCGAATCGGGCCCATTTTTCTCGTTTTTTGCTCATAGCAAACAAAATACGAAATAGTAGTAAAGAATAAATACTACTTCACAAAACCTTATCATTTTTTCAAGGCTGTTTTAATAAGAAAGAACCCTATCGTTACATTTTTTTAACGTAGTCGGTAACAAGTACGATTTGTTGACCATCAACTTTTCCTTCAATATACTTTTCATTGTCCTGATCTAAAGAAATACGACGTACTGCGGTGCCTTGCTTGGCTACCATACTGCTTCCCTTAACCTTTAAGTCTTTAATAAGTACTACACTATCTCCGGCTTCCAATATAGCCCCGTTTACATCGCGATGAACAATAGTATTGCTGGTGTCTTGAGCATCGCCTGCCGCCGCTGCCCACCGCAATAACTCCTCGTCCATATAGATCATATCCAGCAAATCCTGTGGCCAACCCGCCGCTTTTATTCGGTGTAACATACGCCAAGCCATCACTTGAACGGCAGGAACTGTACTCCACATGCTGTCATTCAAACATCGCCAATGGTTGATGTCTCTTTCTTCCGAATCAAATTGTGAAGAACACCTTTGACATACGAGCAAGGTTGCCTCTACTCCTTCAGTTGGGGAATTTGGCACTTCGTACAATGCTAATGGTTCTTCACTTTTGCAAAGTTCACAACGATTCTCTGCTCGTTTGGTTACATCTCGTTCTATGGACATCGTTAATTTTTTTCAAAGATAGTCTATTATTATAAGGCCGGAATCAGTCTTATAGAGATCCACTTGTACATTTATTTCCTCTACACTTGTAGAATACAAATTTTTATTCTATGTTTGTAGAACAAAACTAAAATCACACGCTATGTCGCTATCAAATTCCGAAGAACAACTCATGCAATTTTTATGGAAACAAAAGCGTGCTGTTATGAAAGAGCTGATAGACGCTTATCCCGAACCAAAACCGGCAAGTACGACAGTGGCCACTTTATTAAAACGGATGCAGGACAAAGGATATGTGCATTATACACAACAAGGTCGAGCTCGAGAATACTATCCCTTAGTAAATAAAAAAGATTATTTCGCGAAACACGTTAATGGTCTCATCAAAGATTTTTTTAACGACAGTGCCACCCAATTTGCGTCGTTCTTTACACAAGAAGCAAATCTTTCTAAAGCCGAATTGGAAGACCTTAAGAACATCATAGATCAACAAATTAAAAAGAAATAAGCATGGAGATATATCTTTTAAAATCGACCGCTTGTTTATTGATCTTCTACCTTTTTTATAAGGCGTTTTTAGAAGCAACCAGCCTGCATTACACAAAAAGATTCTATTTGTTGGGAAGTCTAATAGCCGCATTACTTATACCCGCTATAACATTTACTTCCTACGTCACCGCACACACGGCCTCTACAAATGAACTGACCGCATCTATGACTACGACACAGCCGTTGCCCGAAGCAACCGGCATAACTTCTTTATGGTTTGTAGTATGGACTATTTACGGATTGGGTGTAGCTTTTTTCGGAATTCGATTTATACGTAACCTTTCAAAGCTCTATACGCGAATTAGAAAAAACATAAAAGTTCCTTCCAACGGATTTCTTCTGGTGCTTATTCGGGAGTGCATCGCTCCACATACGTTTTTCAACTATATTTTCATGAATAAGCAAGAATATGAATTGCAAGAGATCCCTTCCGAAGTGATCCTACACGAACAAGCACATGCGCGTCAAAGACACAGTATCGATATACTCTTTATGGAACTAATTCAAATAATCTTTTGGTTTAATCCGGTCGTATATCTGCTTAAGCATACTATGAAACTTAATCACGAATTTTTAGCAGATAAGGACGTATTGAACCATGGCATCGATACGGTGACCTACCAACATACCCTATTAAAATTTTCGTCCAAACAGTCAGCGCCAATATTGGCGAATTCAATCAATTATTCATTCATCAAAAAACGATTTACAGTTATGAGAACACACACATCAAAGAGAGCCGGATGGCTCAAAATGCTGCTATTATTACCGGTATTGACAATACTCATGGTTGGCTTTAGCAACAAAGAAACAGTCGTGCGAGTTACAGAAGAACCAGTAGCAACCCAAAAAATGATCCAAAACGCTGCGCGTATAGATGAAAAGTCGAAAACCCATCAAGAAAAAGCGACCCCGCAACAAGTGGCTGAATACAATAAACTGGCCAAAAAATACAACGCAATTTCTACAGAGCGCATGCGAGTGAACGGTAAGGAATTTACAAGAATATCATATTTGTATGGTATAATGACCGTTGCACAACGGGAGAACGCAGAACCCTTTCCTGCATTTCCACCGCCACCACCCGCTCCCGATGCACCCAAAGTAAAAAAAGGCGAACGAAGCAATATTCCACCACCTCCACCTCCTCCACCTCCTGCGCCGGAGCCGAATGAGGTAATGAGCCCTCCTCCACCTCCGCCGCCACCGGTACCATTAGATCATATCATCGAAATGGCTAAAGATGGAGCCGTGTTTTACTATAATAACAAACAGATCACCAGTGACGAAGCGATAGCTATAGTGAAGAAAGACCAGAATATAAATATCTCAACCAATTCTAACAATGGCACCCATATCGTTAAAATTTCGTCTAACAACAAAAAATAACTGATCATAAAAAGCCCCTAACAACTTGTTAGGGGCTTTTATTTGTTCCAATTGCACGTAAATGTTAACGAACAATTCTACTTACTACCAAATTAAAATTAGAAACCACACAATTTGAACCCGAAGTATTGTTCGCTCGTGTATACGCCATCCTAATCTTACCTCCATTAAGATCGAAGGTACCTAATTGATAAAGTAGAATGGTTTCACTTACCCGTGTACTATATCCGTTCCCTCTAAGCAATGGTATTGACTTCTGATAAATAATAATACCGGGGTTTCCGGGGTTGCTGTCGATATCAATTTGTAACTCGATTACACCATTGTTGTTATTCGGAACTGCTTCAAACTGCAATCGAACCAATATTACATCCCCAATTTCAATTGGCGTTAAAACACCATTAGTACTGTCATAAAAATCGGATGCTGTATAACCGTCCGGTGCATACGAACTAATAAAAGAATCGGATGGGTCGTCCTCAAAATCGAGATCGATATTCGTAAAGTTAGAAAAAGTGTTCAAATCCGGAGAATTTACAAAGGGAAGGGTAAAACTAGAATTTGCATCGGTTAAGGCCACCCAGCCACGTTTTCTTCTTCCGGTCTCCTTGGTACTCACCCACCGACTTCCATCCCATACATAGAAACCGGGTTTTACATCGTTTTCCGGGTCTGCATTACTGGTTGTACTCGTGTTATAAACCAACAAACCTTCTTGGGATGCTCCTATTGAGGCAATAGTCGCAGTATCATCAGCACCCGTTAAGGCCACGCGGTTGATCAAAACTCCGGCGTCGTCACCTTCAATTTGTAAAGATGCTCCATCTACTAAGGTTGTTGTTCCAATTCCAACCTGGGCATTACCCAGTGTAGTAATACATGCTAGCAAAACTAGCACTAAGACATTTCTAGAATTCATTGCAAAAATTTTTTGCGCAAGATAACACATCTTAACAAAATTTTAAGAATTACAAGTAATTTTTAAAAGAAGTTGTAGCACCTGCGTAGCGCACTAAACTTTTGAATCCATACAAAAACAAGGTGTCACCTATCACATAAACTATTATCCTTCAGCACTTAAAAAACTTCAGTAGCACTATTATCATACCCGTATACGCAACATTCGAGGTGGTTTTAACGTTGTAAGAATTCATCAATTAAAAAACCAACTAATTATGCTACAACGATTTTTTATTTTCTGCTCCGGGGCCGATGTCGATATATTGGACGAATGTTCGGCCGGGGAACGTACCAAGTATGCCGGGATAGGCGCCACGGTGTTCTTTACAGCAGTTATGGCTGCGATCGCAGGGTCTTATGCCCTCTATACCGTATTCGACACTATATTTACTGCGGTTTTCTTCGGAATAATTTGGGGACTCCTTATTTTTAATCTCGACCGATTCATTGTTTCTACCATCAAGAAACGCGATAGTTTTTTCGATGAGTTGATCCAAGCCTCACCACGAATCCTGTTAGCGATCATTATTGCCATTGTAATCTCAAAACCACTCGAACTTAAAATTTTCGAAAAAGAGATCGATCAGGTTTTATTGGAAGAAAAAAATGACCTCACCTTAGCGAATAAAGATCAACTCGCGATGCAATACACTCCAAGTGTAGAAGCACTTAATGCACAAATTGAAAACCTTAAGCAAGAAGTCTCGACTAAGGAGAACGAAGTGAATGCACTTTACGAAACCTATATTGCCGAAGCCGAAGGCCGAAAAGGCACTGAACTAATTGGCAAAGGACCGGTATACAAAGAAAAACGTGAAAAACACGACGCCGAACTTGCTGCCTTACAAGAGTTACGTACTGCAAATGCCGAAAAAATAGAGGCCGCAGAAGCTCAAATCGCTGTGCTTGATACCGAATATCAAAACAAAGTAGCAACCACCCAACCGGTAATCGACGGGTTCGACGGATTAATGGCGCGTGTAAACGCACTAGGTAAACTTCCTTGGATCCCTTCCTTCTTTATTTTCTTATTGTTCCTCGCGATAGAGACCTCCCCTATTATCGCTAAATTATTGTCTCCTAAAGGTGCTTACGACCTAAAATTAGAAGAACAAGAAGGCGCACTCAAATCATGGGTGGTACAACAACAGGCGCAACGAGACGAACTGGTTACTACCGACAGAGACATCAATAACCGAGTGTACGCCGATATCGCCGAAGAACAAGAACTGTATGACTACAAGCGCAAAAAAGCACGAGAACTCATGCAATTACAAGCAGATGCTTTCTATAAAAAACAACAACGTGTTTTATAACTATATACATCTTCTTATAAACGGAATAGCGAAGCCGCTAAAAATTCATGAATCACGATGATTTTTTAAGTAATATTGTTGGTATAAGGTATACTTAAATGATTCAACAAATTGCGACAATAAACGCTTCAGAAATAGCTGCGCATTTTTACGGGATTACTTCGGAAGCTTCCGTATTACCGGGCGATTGCGATGCTAATTTTAAGCTAGTTACTGCACATGATGCGTCTTATCTTCTAAAAATTTGGCACGCAGATGCTTCTGAAGCGATCATCGATCTACAACTCGAGATCCTGAAATACCTTTCAGAAAAAGACATCGCAATTACGGTACCGACCGTTGTTCACAATTCGGTAGGAGACCCTATAACCACCGTAAAATTAGATAATGGCGATCACCGACTTGTCACGGTTTTTAATTGGGTAGCGGGAAGACTGTGGGCTACGGTAACTCCCAAGAAATCAACTTTACGAAACAGTCTGGGTGTATCGGCAGGGTCAATTACCAAAAATTTAATCGGTTTTTCACATCCGGCCGCCAATCGCAAGTTCGACTGGAATTTGGCCGATGCCTCTTGGACAAAGGATCATATTGCGCTTTTTACCGGTACAAAGAAGGAGCTAATAACCTATTTTCAGAACAAGTTTGATACATTAAAAGGTATCTATAACAAGTTACCTAAAAGTGTTATTCACAATGATGTAAACGATAACAACATTGTAGTTTCAACTCATCTAAAAGATCCCGAGGTAACCGGTATCATCGATTTTGGTGATACAGTGTATTCGCAAACCATTAACGATCTCGCAATTGTATTGGCATATGCGATCATGGAACTCCCCGACCCGCTCGCAGCCGCAGTGGATGTAATTCGCGGATACCATAAAGAATATTCCATTTCCGAAGAAGAATTGCAATGCCTTTATACACTGGTAGGTATGCGACTTGTTACAACTGTCACTAAAGCTGCATTGCGTAAGGCCGAAGATCCAACTAACCGCTATTGGACGATTAGTGAGCAACCTGCGTGGGAACTTTTAAAAAAATGGTGTGAGGTGAACGAGCATTTCGCATATTACTGTTTTCGGGAGGCGTGTGGATTGAGCGCGCATCCTAATGAAGAAAGATTCTTAGCCTGGGCAGATACCAATCAAATAAGCTTGAACGTACTATTTCCAACAATTCCTATTGAAACCACCCACCTCCTCGACATGAGTGTTGGCAGCACTATTTTAGGAAATCTGGGAGAATACAGTGATCCGGAGATAGCGGCTTACAAGCTTGCACAGTTTCAGAAAAAAATACCAAACACGCTATTGGCTAATGGTTATTTGGAGATTAGGCCTTTTTATACCACTGCTGCTTTCAAAAGTGAGGGCAACAATGGACCCCAATACCGAACCGTGCACTTAGGTACCGATTTTTGGGTGCCGGCCGAAACACCCGTGCATAGTCCGTATGATGGAAAAGTAAAGATCGTGCATCATAACGATTACGATAAAGATTATGGTCCAATGGTGATCCTAGAACATCAAGCCGAGGATTTCCTCTTTTACACACTCTACGGGCATTTAACCTTATCATCTTTATCGCTTCTGAAAGCAGGGCAACAAATTTCGGCAGGAACTTGTATCGGTTATATTGGAGCTCCGCATGAGAATGGGAATTGGGCACCACATTTGCATTTTCAGATCATCTTGGATCTATTAGATAACAATGAAAATTTTAATGGTGTGGCATTGCCTTCGGAAATTCCTGTTTGGAGCAGTATTTGTCCCGATCCGAATCGAATGTTCAAAGAATCGCTTACGCCTTCCGAAGCAACTAAAACCGAAAAAGAACTTCTCGATTTTAGAGAGAGACACCTTGGCAAAGGCCTTAGCGTATCGTACAGTAAACCCCTTCATATTGTTCGCGGTCAAGGCGTGCATCTACTTGATATTGAAGGAAGGAAATACCTCGATACCGTGAATAATGTTAATCATGTTGGACATCAACATCCTGCTGTCGTGGCTGCCGGCCAAGCACAAATGGCCGTTCTAAATACCAATACGCGTTACTTGCACCAAGAATTGGTGGCATATTCTAATGCTTTACTAAAAAAATTACCTCCTGAACTTTGCGTGCTTCATTTTGTAAACTCGGGTAGTGAAGCCAACGAATTGGCCTTGCGCATGGCAAAAACGGTAACCGGGCAAAGCGATACGATCGCCATCGAAGTTGGATATCACGGAAACACCAATGCCGTTATGGAGGTGAGCTCATATAAGTTTGATGGAAAAGGGGGTGCCGGTAAACCAAACACAACACATATATTACCCCTCCCCGACCCGTTTAGAGGCATATATGCATCCAATTCAAACTGCGGGAGTGACTACGCCGCTCATACAAAAACGATCATTGAGAACCTCAATAAGAAAAACCGAGGTGTGGCGGCCTTTATAGGCGAAACCCTTATTAGTTGCGGTGGCCAAATTACGCCTCCTAAGAATTACTTTAAAGAAGTGTACCAACATGTTCGAGAGGCTGGCGGGCTGTGCATTGCCGATGAAGTACAAACCGGATTTGGCCGAGTAGGCAAGACTTTTTGGGCCTTTGAGCTATACGATGTGCTCCCCGATATAGTGACCATGGGCAAGCCTGCCGGAAACGGGCATCCCTTAGCAATAGTAGCCTGTACGAAGGAAGTTGCTGAAGCCTTTAACACCGGCATGGAATTTTTTAATACGTTTGGAGGAAATCCTGTGTCTTGTGCAATTGGACGCACGGTCTTGGAGGTGATTGAAACAGAAAAATTACAGCAAAATGCTTTAAGAATTGGTGCTTACTTAAAAAAAGAATTACAGTCGCTTCAGGCAGAGTTTCCAATTATTGGTGACGTGAGGGGTGAAGGTTTGTTCTTAGGAATTGAACTTACCAACGCGACTAAGCAACCGTTGGCCGACCACGCCTCATATTTAGCTGACAGAATGCGAGAACTGGGAATCCTGATGAGCACAGACGGACCTGATTATAATGTTCTAAAAATTAAACCTCCTATGATTTTTAGTGAAGAGAACGCAAAAGAACTTATCTTTAGAATGAATACGGTCTTAGAGGAAGATTTTATGAAACACTATTAATTATGAAAAAATCACTTCTATTTGGCAT
>NZ_QOLC01000106.1 GCF_003333325.1 Candidatus Ulvibacter alkanivorans
CTAATTGTTCTGCGAAATCTTTTAAATCTGCCATTTTCTATCGTTTTAAAATAATTTGTATTTATATAATTTAATTAGTGCTAAGTTATTATCCTTCTCTTTCAGAAAGCGTTTTAACAATACCTGCAATGGTTCCTCCACCACTCTTAAGAGCAGAGATAACATTTTTAGCAGGTGATTGAAGTAAGCCAACAATCTCTCCAAGTAATTCTTCCTTAGATTTGATCTCAACCAATTTATCCAATTGATCGTCACCAATGTAGATGGCTTCTTCGATAAAAGCTCCTTTTAATAAAGGCTTATCAGATTTTTTTCTGAATTCTTTGATCACTTTGGCCGGAGCGTTTCCGGTTTCTGAGAACATCAAAGAAGTGTTGCCTTTAAGAACGTCGGTCAATTCACCGAATTCCTTATCTGAGCTTTCCATTGCTTTCGAGAGCAAGGTGTTTTTAACTACGGCCAACTTTACACCGGCTTTAAAACAAGCACGACGTAAGTTAGTTGTACTACCTGCATCAAGCCCTGAAATATCTGCTAAATAAATAATAGATGTATCGGACAACTGTGCAGTTAGAGTTTCAATTACTTGTGATTTTTCTTCTCTTGTCATAATTTCTAATGATTACTGCTCAGTGAAACGTTTGGTATCGATTTCTACGCTAGGACTCATGGTGCTAGACATATAAATGCTTTTAATATAGATACCTTTAGCCGCTTGAGGCTTCAGTTTTACTAGTGTAGTTAATAATTCTCTTGCGTTTCCGGCAATCTTCTCTGCATCGAAAGATGCTTTTCCGATCGCAGCATGTACGATACCTGTTTTATCAACTTTAAAGTCGATCTTACCGGCTTTTACATCAGAAACAGCTTTAGCAACGTCCATCGTCACTGTACCAGTCTTTGGGTTAGGCATTAATCCACGAGGACCTAAAACACGTCCTAATGGTCCTAATTTACCCATTACGCTTGGCATAGTTACAATCACGTCAACATCTGTCCAACCTCCTTTAATTTTATCGAGGTACTCGTCCAATCCAACGTAATCTGCTCCGGCTTCTTTGGCTTCGGCCTCCTTATCGGGAGTTACCAATGCCAACACCTTTACATCTTTACCAGTACCGTGTGGTAAGGTAACAACCCCTCTTACCATTTGGTTTGCTTTACGTGGATCCACGTTAAGACGAACCGCCAGGTCTACAGAGGCATCAAAATTTACGTTGGTGATTTCTTTTATTAAAGCTGAAGCTTCGGCTACAGTATAGGTTTTATCCTCTACTTTTAGCAAGGCTTCTTTTTGCTTTTTAGTTAATCGTGCCATTTTATAGATTCTTTTTCTTGATTAAAAAGGTGCAGTACCTTTTACTTTCACTCCCATTGATCGTGCAGTACCTGCTACCATTTTCATAGCAGACTCTACGGTAAATGCATTAAGATCGGGCATTTTGTCTTCTGCAATTGCTCTTACTTGGTCCCATGAAATGGATGCTACCTTTTTAACATGTGGCTCCCCAGACCCTTTCTTGGTCTTGGCAGCTTCAAGGATCTGTACAGCGGCAGGAGGTGTTTTAATAACAAAGTCGAACGACTTGTCTTTATACACTGTAATCTGCACTGGCAATACTTTTCCTTGCTTGTCTTGAGTTCTAGCATTAAATTGCTTACAGAACTCCATAATGTTCACACCGGCAGCACCTAAAGCGGGTCCAACTGGTGGAGACGGATTAGCGGCTCCTCCACGAACTTGCAACTTTACTACTTTACCTACTTCTTTTGCCATTTGTTTAATTTTAATGCGGTTTTTCTTGAGTGGAAGCCTAAGAAACAACCTATTATATAGCGTGTAACAATTAAATTTTCTCTACTTGCATATAGCTTAATTCTAATGGTGTCTTTCTTCCGAAGATCTTAACCATCACTTCAAGCTTGCGTTTTTCTTCATTAATCTTTTCTACCGTTCCGTTAAATCCGTTGAACGGCCCGTCGATCACTTTTACGGTTTCACCAATAACGTAAGGTATATTGACGTTATCATCTTTCACCGATAATTCATCAACCTTACCTAACATTCTGTTTACTTCAGACTGTCGTAATGGCACAGGATCACCTCCTTTGGTTTCTCCTAAAAAGCCAATCACTCCGTTGATCGATTTAATAATATGCGGTATTTCTCCGGCCAAACTCGCTTGGATCATAATGTATCCCGGAAAGTAAACACGCTCTTTGTTAATTTTCTTTCCATTGCGAATTTGAATCACCTTTTCGGTCGGTACAAGAACTTTTTCAATATAATCTTCAAGATTTAATCGCGTAATCTCAGATTCGATATACGATTTAATCTTGTTTTCCTGTCCACTAACCGAACGGACCACATACCACTTTTTTGTACTTTTAGTTTCAGTCATGTTTACGACTTGATCCAATTAAAATAAGCTTCGATAACACCACTAAATACAGTATCTACTCCCCATACAGCCAACGCTAGTACAATAGAGAATACTGCCACGATAACAGTTAGTCGCTGAGCCTCCGGCCATGGCGTCCAGGTCACGTGGTTTTTTAGTTCGTTATACGATTCTTTAATATAGTTTACCATTGTTACTTGGTGTTTAATTCTTTCTGAAGCCATCAAAACTTCAATCTGCACGGGTTGAGAGACTCGAACTCCCGACACCTGGTTTTGGAGACCAGTGCTCTACCAACTGAGCTAAACCCGTATTATAATGATAGTACTCTCCAACTATTGCCTCAAATACTTCACTATCTTGGTTCACCTATATACTTCAGCTCAGTTCTGAGCCCTGCCTGCCGGCAGGCAGGTAAACCCGATTAACTTGATCAGCTCTTACGACCTGAAAATGTCTAGGTCAAGCTAAACCCGTTATAAAAGTCAAGGCGTTCCGAAAAATCGGAACACCTTTGACTTACTATCTTTTGACTTAAATTAGTCTAAAATCTCAGTTACCTGACCAGCACCTACTGTTCTACCACCTTCACGGATAGCAAAACGAAGACCAACATTTAATGCGATAGGCTGGATAAGGTCTACAGTAATTGTAAGGTTATCACCTGGCATTACCATTTCAACTCCATCAGGAAGGTTGATGTTCCCAGTTACGTCTGTTGTACGAACGTAGAACTGTGGACGGTAGTTGTTGTGGAATGGTGTGTGACGACCACCTTCTTCTTTTTTAAGAACGTAAACCTCTGCTTTAAACTTAGCGTGAGGAGTTACCGATCCTGGCTTACAGATTACCATACCTCTAGAGATTTGAGTTTTCTCAATACCTCTTAAAAGAATACCTGCGTTATCTCCTGCCTCACCTCTATCAAGGATTTGACGGAACATTTCGATACCAGTAATAGTAGACGTTAATTTTTCAGCTCCCATACCAATGATCTCTACAGGATCTCCAGTGTTTGCAACACCTGTTTCGATACGTCCGGTTGCTACAGTACCACGACCAGTAATAGAGAATACATCTTCGATAGGCATAAGGAATGGCTTATCGATCTCACGTTGTGGCTCTTCGATCCAGTTATCAACAGCTTCCATCAATTCCATTACCGTATCTACCCATTTTTGCTCACCGTTCAATGCACCAAGTGCAGAACCAGCGATCACAGGACCATTATCACCGTCATACTCGTAGAAAGAAAGAAGGTCTCTAATTTCCATTTCAACCAATTCTAACAATTCATCATCATCTACCATATCCACTTTGTTCATGAATACAACGATACGAGGAATACCTACCTGACGTCCTAAAAGGATGTGCTCACGTGTTTGCGGCATTGGACCATCTGTAGCAGCTACCACCAAGATAGCTCCGTCCATTTGTGCAGCACCAGTTACCATGTTCTTTACGTAATCGGCGTGACCTGGACAGTCAACGTGTGCATAGTGACGATTTGCAGTTTGATACTCTACGTGTGAAGAGTTGATAGTAATACCTCTTTCTTTTTCTTCAGGCGCGTTATCGATTTGATCGAAAGAACGAGCTTCTGAAAAACCAGCATCTGCCATTACTTTAGTAATAGCAGCTGTTAACGTTGTTTTACCGTGATCTACGTGTCCGATTGTACCTACATTTAAGTGGGGCTTCGAACGATCATATGTTGCTTTTGCCATGTTGTATTAATTTAATCTTAGTTATATAATAGTGTTCAATTGTATTTCTTAGTTGAGCCAATGATGAGATTTGAACTCATGACCTCTTCCTTACCAAGGAAACGCTCTACCCCTGAGCTACACCGGCGTAAAGTATTCTATCTTCTCCTTACAAAAAGGAAGAGATTCCTGCCTTGCACTCCTGCTATTGCTTTGGCGCAGACGACTGCAGGAAAATTAGAGCGGGAGACCGGGTTCGAACCGGCGACATTCAGCTTGGAAGGCTGACGCTCTACCAACTGAGCTACTCCCGCTTTTTACGAATTCGTATTAATGAATTCAAACTTTCAATATTTCAAAATTAGATCACCTCTTTAGCGTTGTCACAACCTTTATTGTGATTCAAGTTTTATTGATGATCTGCTTAGAGAAACCCTTAGGTTACTCGCTACGCTCGTGATCCTTTATAAGACTACCTCGCATCCGCTCGGTGATCCGTTTAGGGAGACCCTCGATTACCTCGCATCCGCTCGGTGATCCGTTTAGGGAGACCCTAAACAAAGAATTTAATTCGCAGCCTTACAAAAGCGAGCTTTTGACACCTGTTGCTTAAATTCTTTGTGGGGAGAGCAGGATTCGAACCTGCGAAGACTAGGTCAGCAGATTTACAGTCTGCCCTCGTTGGCCGCTTGAGTATCTCCCCAAACCATATGTATATGAACAACTTTTTTACTTTTTTAAAGAGCCGATGGAGGGACTCGAACCCACGACCTGCTGATTACAAATCAGCTGCTCTAGCCAGCTGAGCTACATCGGCTTTTTATGTAACTTTTTAGCCATAAAAAAGTCCGCTATTTCTAACGGACTGCAAATGTAGAGAATTTATTTTTTCTACAAAACTTTTTTTAAAAAATTCTACTATAAATATGCACGTTGTTTTTGTTTTCGTTTTTTTAATTGTCGCTCTAAGGATTGGACGCATACATCGGTTGCTTCTTCAAAAGATTTCCCTTCCTTTTTTACAATGAGATCGCCCTTAGGAATGCTTAATAATATTTCAACATTCTTATTCTCTTTCTCACTGGTTTTCTGTACTTTCAGAAATACATCTGCAAAGATAATCTTATCGTAGAATTGTTCTAATTTAGAAAGTCGTTTTTCTACAAAGAGCAACAATTCATCTTTAGCTGTAAAATTGGGAGCTTGCACATTTACTTTCATAGGTCATTTCGGTTTTATGCTCTTGCGTTTTTTTCAATCCCTTCCGAAGTAATTATTTGCAACTTGAAAAAGGCACTAGAAGGAAGTTTTCTCGCATCAAGAACATCAAGTTATTATTCGTTTGAATTTCGGGGATGTGAGTTTTGATATACCTGCTTTAATGTAGCTATACTATTATGGGTATAGACCTGCGTCGATGCCAAACTCGAATGCCCTAGCAGTTCTTTGACCGCATTTAAATCTGCACCCTCATTCAACAGATGCGTAGCAAAGGAATGCCTTAAAATATGTGGGCTTTTCTTTACCTTCTCGGATGCCTTACTAAAGTAAGAATTTATAATTCTATAGACAAGGGTTTCATAAATTTTAACGCCCTTCTTCGTGAGTAATAAATAATCGGGATCTTGCAATGCTTCTAAAGCCTCTCGTTGCTTTAAATACGATTGAATGGTGGTAGTTACCATTGGTAACAATGGAATTATACGCTCCTTATTCCGTTTCCCTAATACCTTTATCGTGCGCTGCGCTATAGAAACAGCATCTACCTTAAGATTAACTAATTCTGCGCGTCGCATTCCGGTACTGTAAAACAACTCTACGATAAGTTTATTACGGATGCCCTCGAACCCATCGGCCTCTTCCAGCAAGGTAAGTACTTGTTCTATTTCTTTTTCTGAAAAAGGAACTTGAATCTTCTTAGAGGTCTTTAATGCCTTATGCTTCGCCAAGGGACTTACTTCGATCTGCTTTGTCTTTAAAAGGAACTTATAATAGGAACGTAAGGATGAGATCTTTCTATTAATACTTCGGTTAGAAACATTGGCATCGACCAAAGCCACGATCCAACTTCTAATGATGCTATAGTTTACCGACTTTATATCTTTGTAGTCAAATTCTTCCGAAGCGAATTGCAAGAAACTTTCTAGATCGGTGGTGTAAGCCGTAATTGTATGTGCCGCATATTTTTTTTCGAGAGTGAGGTAGTCGATAAATTTGGCAAACGGCATGTAGGTGATTTTATTGGGCAACGAAACGATAGGTTTTAAAGATACGTAATTTCGTCAATCGAAGCATAAAAAAAATCCGTTGAAAGCTCAACGGATTTTATATATGTATATAGTACATCGTGTCTAGATCTCTTCTTGATCACGTAGATTCTGGATGTACTCTGCTTTCTGAATTTCTTTTCTTCTTTTTACTGAAGGCTTTGTGAAAGCTTGTCTTGCACGAAGTTGACGCATTGTACCCGTACGATCAAACTTACGCTTGAAACGCTTAAGGGCTCTATCGATATTTTCTCCGTCTTTTACTGGTATTATTAACATAGTGTCATCACCTCCTCTCTTTTGGGACGGCAAAGATAAAACTAAATTTTTAATTACCGGGAATGAAAGTTAAAAAATCATTGTTCAAATAAAGAAGCTCTTCTACTTAGATCTTGTATCAGTTTTTCTTCCTCTTTACTTTCGAGTAGCACATTGTAGTTTTTCCAAAAGGCTGCATTGTATGGTTGCGGTGAAAACAGATCGGCAGACCAATCCTCTTGCAACGCATTTTCTATCGCTTCGGAATCTTGAATCACTTCGGTAAACAAAATCTCTTGAATGGTGTAGTAAAATTGTTCGTCCTTATCGGCCATCGCCTCTTCTGTGGTCTTATCGGAAGATCGATCTCCAATATTCACTAATTTTGGGGTTTCGTAATAAAAATAACTGGGGTACATTTTACCGTCGAACTCCCTATAATCGATCACTAATTTATGATTTACTTGTGTATCGAATAAGCTTTTACTTCGGCTTTTCTGTGCTGCGGAAGCTGCAACCAGATTATACTCGATCTTTTTAAACGCATAGGTGTCCCAGTAAATGTACAGCCACCCTTCGGCTTGATAGCCTTCATTATAGACGCCTTGGGTTCCAAGTCCAATAAAATCCTCACTTTCCATGATCTTGATCTTATAGAGCTTTCTGCCATTCTCGACCAAAACCGTATCTAACTGAAACTGATGTTTATCTAGTATATCTTCGCCAAATAAGGCACGAGTGTCATTCACGTTACGCACAAGATTCAATCGTCCTTTAAATAGATTGTCGAGTCCGTTGATTCGTCTATCGTTCCACTTTATCGCTTTAATCAATGAGCTGGTGCGTATGGTATCTCGGTTCAACGACTTGGACCTAACATTGGTATAGCCTGCGGTATTCTTTAAATAAGCACTGTACGAAAACAGACTGTCTACATCGCGTAGATCATAACTTTTTCTAATCTCGTCCACATTGATCTTTAGATTGTCTTCTGCTCCTGATGCATAACTGGAGTCGTAGACAGTGATCGCTGCTTCTATAAGCCATTTGTATTGTTTTTTGTTACGTTCCTTGTGGCGCAAAAACCCTTTTTGCAAATAGGGAGTTTCGGGTAAATTTCGAGGCAAGCGTTCAATTGCTCTTGTCACAATTCCGTTCCCGGTAGTTGGTCTTGGGTCTGCGACGATCAATACTTCATCCAAAGAGGCAATATCCTCTTCCAAGAAGATATCGATCGATGGATCGAACTCATTTACCGGAGTTTTAAAACTTTTATAGCCAATAGAAGAAATCACTAAGGTATCGTTTACATACCGTTGCGGAACGACCAAACTAAAATTCCCATCGGAGTTGGTGATGGTTCCTATCGTAGAATTTTGAACATACACACTCGCACTTTCAATGGGAGCGAAGGTAAGAAAGTCGGCCACCTTTCCTTCGAGCTCTGTTTGGGCGATGGTAGTAGCACCAAACAGCAGTATTGCAATTGCAAGTAAACGTTTTAGGGCATTCCAATTCATGGGATGTAATTTACTGAAAAGAATTTAGAATCAGGTAGCGGGCTTATAGGTTTTACCGTCCATTACCATTTTCGCAATGATCTCTCTAAGAATCTCACTGGTTCCACCGCCTATAGGGCCTAATCGACTATCACGCAAATTTCGAGCTAAAGGATACTCTTCCATATAACCATATCCACCTAGCATTTGCAAGCAATCGTAAGCTACCTCGTCAGCCACTTTAGTAGAAATAAGTTTAGACATGGTCGCTTCTTTTACCACATATTCCCCATCGTTAAGTCGCTTGGCAGTAACGTAATTAAACGTTTTACACACCTCGATCTCCGATGCCATTTGAGCAACCTTATGACGCAAGGCTTGAAATTTTGAAATCGATTTGCCAAAGGCAACTCGGTCTTTCATGTATTGAATCGTATAATCGAGTGCCCACTCACTTCTTGCATGCGAATTAATACCCATAATTAGACGTTCTAACGCAAAATGCTGCATGATATACGGAAAGCCCATATTCTCTTCCCCCATTAAATTTTCGGCCGGCACCTCAACATTATCGAATGCGATCTCACCGGTATCACTTGCGCGCCAACCCAATTTATCTAGCTTGGTAGCCGATATTCCTGAAGCTTCACGATCGACCACAAAAATGCTTATCCCTTTGTTACCTAGTTCTGGCGCTGTTTTCGCTGCCACAATTAGGTAATCGCTATAGACACCATTAGTAATAAAGGTCTTAGATCCATTCAAAATATACGTGTCGCCTTTTTTAACGGCAGTACTTCGCATTCCACTAACATCACTTCCACCAAAAGGTTCGGTGATACACAAACAGCCTATTTTTTCACCACTAATACTAGGTGCTAGGTATTTTTCTTTTTGAGCCTCATTTCCTTCTTTGTCCAAATGGGTCATGGCCAAGTAGGCGTGTGCCCACATAGCAGCCGCAAAACCGCCACTATTTATCTTTTGTAGTTCTTCTAAGAAGATCACAGTATAAAATAGATCCAGGTCTAGTCCGCCGTACTTCTCTGGATAGTTTAACCCAAAATATCCCATCTCTCCCATCTTTTCCCAGATAAATCGCTCAATATGCCCGGTCTCTTCCCACTTCTCTATATGGGGTACCACTTCTTTTTGCAAGAAATCTTGAAAGCTTTTTCTAAAAAAATCATGTTCTTCTGTAAAATACATACTACTCATATACACTATTTTTAATTGGGTTTGGGGATTGCGGAAGCAATTATTATTCGACAGACAAATATAGTTGAATTAGCTGTAATTTCCCTCGAGTGACTCCCTCAATTTTAGTCAATTCTGAAAAGTCGAAGTTTCCATCTCTTAATTTTATGAACTCCCAAATCTCTTTTGCCAGTTCAAATGAAATCCCAGGGATGGTAGCAATGTCTGAAGCAGAGGCCGTGTGCACCGAATAAGTAACCAATGATTTTGGGCTTTTCACTGTAAACCGATTTCGAATTCTTGCAATCACCGAATCGCTCAAACCATACACAGCATATAATTGAACATCGTTAGAAAACCCACCTATTGATTCTCGATAGGACACAATACGTTTACTCAATGCAGGACCAATACCATAGATCTCTTGCAAACCGGCTTCCGTAGCACTATTTAGGTCGGTTTTTTCAGAAAATGCCAAGGCCTTGCTCGGTTTTGTATACGACTTCGGTTTGTAGTTAGAACGGTTCACCCATTCGGGAAACTTAAAGTACGGACTCACAACTTTCAGAAGCGAGTCGGAAATACCTGTAACCTTTTGAAAGTCGGTTGCCGAATTTACCCACTGGTCTTTCGCCCTAAAGGCATTGAGCTTTTCTATTGCTTCGGAAGGAATTCCCAAGGTATACGCTCTATATTCCGTCAGGAAATTAGGGTTGAAGGGGTAGACCTTAGGCCGACGCGCCTTTCCTTTTTCCAGTCGCAAGGAGTCGAGCTCCTGCTGCATTGCGATTATAGTAGGCGAACTTATATCGAGTAGTGGTTCTTCGGAAAAATCTACAAAACAGTATATATATAATACGGCAAGATTGAGCACTACCAAAAGTAAAATCCCATTTCGCTGTTGCCTGTTGAACATGAAATGGGATTTTAGTGAACTCATAACTCCTTAGCTATTGCGAGGAGTTGAAGTTTGTATAAAGATATAAAAAATTAGCGTGTTACAGCTGCTTGTTAATATCTTCTGCACCTTCTTCGAGTGCCGACTTTTTAGTTTTTATCGCGTCCATATATTTTTTTAGCTCTTTTCGCACCACAGGTGTAAGTAAAATCACCCCTATGATGTTAGGAACAACCATCGCGAAGATCATAGCATCTGAGAAATCGATCACTGCGCCCAAACTAATGGATGCACCAATGATTACGAACATTAGGAACAAGAATTTATAAACCATGTCGGTTACTTTTCCTCTTCCGAAGAGATACTTCCAACCTTGCATTCCGTAGTACGACCATGAGATCATAGTAGAAAAAGCAAATAGAATAACAGCAATCGTTAATATAATAGAAAAGTGTGGAATCACACTGTCAAAGGCTGTGGCTGTTAATTCAACTCCTTCTGCGATTGGTGTACCGTATTCCATAAAACTACCATCGAAGTTCGTGATAATGATCACTAGGGCGGTCATTGTACAAATTACAACAGTATCTACGAAAGGTTCTAGCAATGCAACAATTCCTTCACTGGCCGGATATTTTGTACGTACTGCCGAGTGTGCAATGGCCGCAGAACCAACCCCTGCTTCGTTCGAGAATGCACCACGTCTAATACCTTGAATCATAACTCCAATAAGTCCGCCTGCAATTCCTAATCCGGAGAAGGCTCCTTCATAGATCAATGCGAAGGCATCGTCGATCAATGGGAAATTGGCGCCTAAGATGATCAAGGCTGCCAAAACATAGATCCCTGCCATAAACGGAACGATCTTTTCGGTAACAGAAGCGATACGCTTAATACCACCTATGATCACGATCGCTACCAATACTGCCATTCCAATTCCGAAGAACATCCCGGCATTGTCATTTTGAAAATCGAATAATTTTACAAACTGTGCTGCTGCTTGATTGGCCTGGAACATATTTCCACCACCAAACGAACCTCCAATAACAAAGATCGCAAACAATACGGCCAATACCTTACCAATACCTCCTGCGCCTTTTTCTTTTAGTCCTTTGCTTAAGTAATACATGGGACCACCATATACGGTTCCATCCTCACCTACATCACGGTATTTTACACCTAAGGTACATTCGGCAAATTTGGATGCCATACCTAACAATCCTGCTAATATCATCCAGAATGTAGCTCCGGGGCCACCAATAGAAAGTGCCACCGCTACTCCTGCAATATTTCCTAATCCAACCGTTGCCGAAAGTGCAGCGGTCAAGGCTTGAAAGTGCGACACTTCACCATCGGCACTATCATCGCGAATGGTTTCTATAATGTTTTCACCTTCGTTATCGGTAGGATCGCCGTATAAGGTATCGGCTCCGTGTTTTTCAATATCTTCATATTGGCCACGTACCACTTTAATTGCGGTCCAAAAGCCTGTAAAATTGATAAGTTTAAAGTAAACGGTAAAGTACAACGCACCGCCAATTAAAACGATAAGTACCCAAGGTATTTGAAAGGTTTCGGTAAAAGGGATCTCATAGAAAATAGCCTCTACAAACCATCCCGTATAATTACGGAAGGTTTCGTCTATAGCCTCTGAGGTACTTTGTTCTTGTGCAAATGTTACTAATGGTGTAATAATTGTTAATAGGGAAAGAAGTATTCGCTTCATTGTAACTGTACGTTAGTTATTAGATTTTTTGAAAATTAAGGCGACAAGATGCAAAAAAAATAAGCGAATTCAAATTGTATCCCGTTAAATTGTTAACGATTTCTTAAACACCGTAGAACTTTTTTAAGCGATCAATCTGATTGGGACGTCCTATCATTATAAGCATGGATTCTTTTTTTACGATCAACGTTGGTTCCGGGTTTACGATATACTCTCCTTCGGGGGATTTGTATCCAATAATGGAACAACCCGTTTTTTTACGTACATCCAACTCTTTTATGGCTTTTTCATCACCATCGGGACAAATAGCATCGAACGATATTTGCTCAACATTCATACTGTCTTCCTCGCCGGACACCGACAAGTTATCTAAGAATTCGACCAGATCCGGGGTCACTACCAACGAAGCCATATGATCACCTCCTATCTTATCGGGCATGATCACATTATCTGCTCCTGCCAATTTTAATTTATGGTAGCTGGTTTCTTCGGTAGCACGACTAATAATCTTTAAGTTCTTATTCATCTGTCTTGCCGACAGCACGATGAACAAATTATCGGCATCGCTGGGCAAGGCACAGATCAAGGTAGCGGCTTTCTCAATGCCCGCCTCAATAAGCACCTCATCCTCTATGGCATTGCCTTTTACAAACAGCATGTTATCGTCTTCGAAACGCGATACCATTTCTTCACTTTTTTCAACAACGATAAAGGGTTGTTTGTACGCCTGCAGTTTTTGCACAGCTTGTTTTCCGTTACGGCCAAATCCGCAAACTATCACATGATCTTTCATATTCTTAATAATTTTTCGCACCCGCTTTTGGCGTAAGTTACCAATGTTATTATTGCTTAAAATGTATTCGGTAATTACAGAGATCGCATATCCTACAATAAAGATGCTCGATATAATTAAGATCGACGTAAACACCTTCTCCATAGGTTCTAAAGGCTGTACGGCTCCATACCCCACTGTAGTAATGGTGATCACGGTCATATAGAAGGCATCTATCCAGGTATATTCTGAAAAGAAACGATAGCCTAAAACGCCTGCCATAAAGACTACAAGCAGTAGAAATAACGCCCCCCATATTTTAGATTGAAATATTCTTTTCATAGATCAAAAACCGATGTGCGTTTGGTGTAGACCAGATCCTTTAGTTTTAACCAAAATGCTAAGGTCAAATAAATTGCAAAGCCCACGCCTAAGGTGGCGAATGAGACATAAATAAAAAATAATCGTACACTTTTTGCTCGCATCCCTAAGCGGTCTGCCAAACGAGAACTCACATAAAACCCATGCTTCTCGAGATAGTGACGAATCTTATAAACGAATTGCAACATGCTTGCAAATTACTATTTTTTATCGAAATCGAATGTCGTGATCAGCAGATTGTAAAACACTATTTCCTATGGCACAATGCAAACAACGCAACTGATTGCAGTATTCATTCTTTAGCTGAATAAGTCCTTGCGATTGTAATGCATTTTCTGCAACCGGTTGCAGTGCATTGAATTTTTTTACGATCGTATTATGCTCGGCTGCGATGGTTGTCGCCAGGGCGACTATTTCTTCGGAAACATCGGTGTTTCTTTGTTTCGCATAACAAAACCGAATTGGTAATAGGGTGTTGATTAAAAGCAGGTCGATAAACTTCTTAGTGACTCGTTTCTTACGTTGTTTTGAAGTCGTTCCGAAGTTATAATGCGTATCCCAATAGGTGGAAGCAGCTACAGTAAAAAAGTCATAATACGCGTCTATGCTTTTCATCGCGTTGCTCGTTGCGAATATATGCTGTTTGCTGCTGTATAAGACTGCCAATTGCGACAAACGGATCGTTGGAAAATTGGCCGGTCGTAATCGAAAGAATTTAGGCGGTAAGATCAAGGGTGGTCGCAGGTTAAATTTCGTACACAGATAACGATATCGCTTGAGTAACTCTTTAAAATACGCATCTTCCTGTGGTTTTGAGAGCAAACCGGACACGCCAAATAAAAGCGCCTCTAGATCCAACACATTGTTACGACATTTTTGAACTATGGAAAATGGCAGCCATTGCGCCATACCATAGAATTGAGCGCCATTCACTTTTAATCCAAAATTCTTACACAACAATCGGAACATCAAAGCTTCCCAATGATTTTTTGAAGCCGTTAGCGCCTGTAGAATTTCGTTCATTTTTTGTTCCAGACGTTCTAGATACAAACGTTCTAACCAGTTTTCAACCACAAAGGACGGCACCTTATCGAAAGACCCTTCACAGTTGATCCAATCTTTAGTGCTTTCAAACAAGTTGCGATAGGATCGAAGCGTATGTGTGGCTACGCGTTCTTTTAGGGCAAGCACCGGGATCTTTGAACTATCACTACGAAATACATCGGTATCGTGTTCCCAAACGAGGTGCAATATTACGGTGTCGTAGGCAACATCTATATCATGATTGTGGGAATACCATTGGGAGGCTTCCACATGTATCTCAATATTGCCAGCCCATAACTGTCCATCTATGATCAATTTGGCATTAAAAAAGTCAGGACCGGAATCAAAATTATGCTGTCCTACCTCAACAATTGAGATGGATTGCCCGCAAACGGATCGAAGCTTTTGGGTTTCAAATTTTTGAAACTTCCATATGTAGTGCAAAAAATCTTCTTTCATAAATGTAACTCAAGTGGGGAGTTGAAGAAAGAAGGAAGTATCGTTATTCGTTTTCTTTGGAATCGACCGACTCGTTCTCGGTCGTTGGATCTGATAGGGTATCTACGAACAATATCTTGTTCCATTTGTACAGTCTACGTTTCAGCAAGATAAACCTCGAGATGCCGATGGCAAGAAAGCACACGCAAATGACCAAGGCCACATACCCCAACCATTGTATTTGTTTAAATTCTTGTAATTGCAGCAATGCCAATCCACCCAACAGCAGGTACAATGACGCGCGTATATAGGCCAACAAGGTGCGTTCGTTCGCTAATTTTGTTCGTTCTAATGCCAGTATCTCTCGGGTATTGACCGGAACGGGTTTGGTTCGCAAAAACCTAAAAAGTTGTTTGGCTTTCGATTTCATTACACTCTAAAAATAAAAAAATCCCGTTCCATATACAATGAAGCGGGATTATAAATTTTCTTCGGAAGGATTTTACGACTCGATGTAGCCCATATTCTCCATCCATTCGTTGTTGAACATCTTCCCAACATAGCGACTTCCATGATCGTGGAAGAGCACTACAATCACGTCATCTTCGTTAAAGTGTTCTTTTAACTGAAGCAGGCCTTTCATGGCTGCTCCTGCTGAATTTCCAAGAAACATCCCTTCTTCCTTTGCCAGTTTCTGGGTGTAAATTGCCGCTTCCTTATCGGTTACTTTTGTAAATCCGTCGATAATATCGAAGTTCACGTTCTTGGGAAGAATGTCTTCGCCAATACCTTCGGTTACATACGGATAGATCTCTTTTTCATCGAAGATTCCTGTTTCGTGGTATTTTTTAAACACACTGCCATAGGTATCTATTCCCCATACCTTAATATCCGGGTTCTTTTCTTTAAGGTATTTCCCCACTCCACTTATCGTTCCTCCGGTTCCTACACCTACTACGAAGTGTGTTACTTTACCATCGGTTTGTTTCCAGATCTCCGGTCCGGTACTTTCGTAATGTGCCTTGGTATTGCTTAGGTTGTCGTACTGATTTACATACCAACTATTAGGTGTTTCTTCGGCCAGACGTTTGGAAGTTGAATAATAAGAACGTGGATCATCGGGTTCTACATCGGTAGGACACACGATTACTTCACTGCCTACTGCACGCAGTATGTCCATCTTCTCCTTACTTTGTTTATCGCTAATTACACACACCATCTTATAGCCTTTAACAATGGCAGCCAGGGCGAGTCCCATCCCGGTATTCCCGCTGGTCCCTTCTATAATGGTGCCTCCCGGTTTTAAACGACCATCGGCTTCGGCATCTTCGATCATTTTAACAGCCATACGATCCTTTACCGAATTTCCCGGATTAAAGGTTTCGTATTTCGCCAATACCAAGCCGGGAATGGAAGCTGCCAATTTGTTGATCTTTACCAAAGGCGTATTACCGATGGTTCCTAATATATTCTCTGCGTATTCCATGCAATTTCTTTATTGTTTTCTGAAAAAAATGAATCTCATTTTTTAAACGGTTGCAAAGGTACTAAACTCATTGGTTTAAATAAACAACCCGCTTCACAAAACAGCGGAAGCAGCGTGAGGGACCTGCCTACCGGCAGGCTTGTAGCAGCGGCATCCTTTTTTTAGAGCGTTTGGCGCCTCAAAAAAAGATATAGCGGATAGCCCGACCCGCCACAGGCGGGGCACGCCCCACTTATTCGAAACGGATGGCTTTTACGGGAGATATTTTAGAAATAATATAAGAGGGCACTAATAACATGACCAAACACAGTATAAAGGTGCCCAAATTAAGGAGTGCGATGTACCCTATGTCCAAATAGACAGGTGCTTCGCTAACGTAATAGGTATTTGGGTCCAAGGGAAACAGCTTAAATTGTTTTTGGAGTAACAACAATCCAATTCCAATAATATTTCCCCAAAATAATCCAACACCAATAAGGTACATTGCGTTATACAAGAATATCTTGCGAACGCTCCAATCGCTGCTTCCTAAGGCTTTTAAGATACCGATCATTTGGGTGCGTTCTAGTATCAAGACCAACAAGGCCGTGATCATATTGATTCCTGCCACCAAGATCATGATGCCAATGATAAGTGCGATGTTAAAATCGAACAGGTCCAACCATTCGAATATGGAATAATATTTTTGCCGAATTGTTTGGGTGTCGAGCAAGCTTTGGGTCTCGGCATATACCGCGTTCCCGGTTTCTTCGATGGCGTCGAAATCTTCAACAAAAACTTCAAATCCGCCCACCTGGTTGGGTTCCCATCTATTTAAACTTTGTATGTGTCGAATATCGGCTAAAAGGAATTGTTGGTCGAATTCTTGGAACCCGCTGTTATAGATACCAACGATCTCGAAGCCTCTACTTCTGGTTCTAAGGGTCTCTTTACTTTTTTCGTTTAGAAAGAAGGTAGCGATCGTATCGCCAATATCAAGTTGTAAGCGATTTGCCAAGTAGGAAGAGATCAATACTTCGTTGTTTAGTTCGCCGCTTACTTCGGGCAGCCGGCCTTCTACCAAGAAATCGGTAAAATAGCGCCAATCGTAATCGGCCCCAACTCCTTTAACCACTACGCCTTCAAAATCGGTTGCGGTTCGAATCACCCCTCCTTTAGAGGCAGTGACCTGGATGTGTCTTATATTATCGACCGATGTAAAGTTTGGATAAAAGTCTTGCGCTGTAGAGACAGGGATCTGAGAGTCGTTAGAAAAGTTGGTGTCGAAGTTAGTGATTAGGATGTCGCCGTTAAAAGCGGAAACTTTTTCTTTTATTTTTTTCTGAAGTCCGACCCCGGTGGCCACCGAAATAAGCATAACGACCACGCCCATAATAATTGCTGTAATAGCAATTTTTATTATTGGTGCCGAAATACTACTTTTATGATCCTTGGCCGTAACGATGCGGCGAGCGACAAAAAATTCGAAATTCACGAGCTACTTTATGCGATTTACTTTTTTCAAAAATACATTATTATTATGTGTTCTGGTTTGTTTTTCCTGCGGAAGTCAGACCAAAGACTCAAACGAAGCAACAGACGATAGTATTGTGATACACGATACGGTGGCGGTTGATAACATAGCCGAAAATTTGTTGCGAACCGGTGCAGAACAACCCACCAACTATCTCCCGCTCTTAGACGGCAAGAATGTTGGAGTCGTGGCAAATCAAACTTCCATATTGCGTTTTGCCGAAAGTGTGAATCCGCCAAACGCTGAATTACAAGCCATTCAAAAAGACCAACATTTGGTCGATTTTTTAGTTGGAAACGATATAGCCGTGCGGAATGTGTTTGCACCCGAGCACGGATTTAGAGGTACTGCCGATGCCGGTGAGTTGGTGAAGGATGGGATCGATACAAAAACCGGACTTCCTATCATCTCGCTCTACGGCAACAATAAAAAACCATCTTCCAAGCAGTTAGAAGGTATCGAAATAATGATCTTCGATATTCAAGATGTAGGAGCTCGGTTCTACACCTATATCTCTAGTTTGCATTATGTAATGGAGGCATGTGCAGAAGCCGGTATCCCGGTATTGGTGTTCGACAGGCCCAATCCGAATGGACATTATATCGATGGTCCTATACTGGAGCCGGAACATTCGAGTTTTGTAGGTATGCATCCGGTGCCTGTAGTGCATGGGATGACCATTGGTGAATACGCTCAAATGATCAACGGAGAAGGCTGGCTAAGCAACGGACTTCAGTGTGATTTGACCGTTATAAAAATGGAAAACTACACCCACGACACAGCTTATTCGCTACCTGTAAAACCATCTCCTAACCTGCCTAACGATACCGCTATAAATTTATACCCAAGTTTGTGTTTTTTTGAAGGAACTGTGGTGAGTGCAGGTAGAGGTACCGATATGCAGTTTCAGATCTTCGGAGCACCAGCGTTACCAAAAGCCTATTTCCCGTTTCAGTTTACGCCACAAGCAAACGAAGGGGCTACCTATCCGAAGTTCAAGGGTGAGCAATGTAACGGACTTGATCTTCGCGATAGCAAACGATTAAACAAATTGAATCTAGAGTGGTTGATTGAGGCCTATGTTGGCTTCGGAAAAAAGCCCGAGTTCTTTAATCCATTCTTTACCAAGTTGGCTGGCACTAAAAAGTTGCAGGAACAAATTGAACAAGGTTATACGTACCCCGAAATTAGAGCTACTTGGTTGCGTGATTTAGAATCCTACGATACAATGCGACAGGCCTATTTGTTGTATCCGTAATGGGTTTGTTGCTATTTAAAATTTTCGATCAAAAAGCGTGAGCCTATACACTCATAGTTTCTATGGCAGACCATCTACGTGGTTATAAGTTGATCCGCTCCTTCATTGCCTCTACTATATTGTAGACTGCCGGGCAGATCGCCACATTTTTTAAGGTAAGGTTTGAAATCTGTTGAAATTTCTTTCTATCGGTATGGGGAAACTCCCTACAGGCTTTTGGGCGAACGTCGTAAATACTGCAATAATTATCGGCTCCCAAAAAAGTACAAGGCACCGATTGTAGCACATAATCGTTGTCTTCATCTACTCGCAAATAGGTTTCGATAAAGTGTTTTGGTTTCATTCTAAAATGCTTGGCTATACGCTCAACGTCCTTGTTGGTAAATAACGGTCCGGTAGTCTTACAACAGTTGGCACAGGTGAGACAGTCGGTACGCTCGAATTCCTCATGATGCAATTCGTTCATGATGCCATCTAAATTTTTAGGCGGCTTCTTCTTTAGTTTAGAGAAGAACTTTTTATTCTCAGTATGCGTATCTTTGGCTCGTTGTGGGAGCTGTTTAAGGATCTCTTCCATAGCGACGCAAAAATACACAATTAAAGGTATGAACGATCTCTTAGGCAAAGCACTTCTTGATTTTTACTTCGGAAAGGATCCCGAGATCTTATACACCGAAACGAATATTAGCGAGCAGGACGAATTGCCACTCCCCTATTTATTTCGAACCTATGCTGAAATGCCCTTACTGGAACAAGTGGCTTTAAAGGCCTGTAAAGGCAAGGTACTTGATGTTGGTTGTGGTGCCGGAAGTCATTCGTTGTACCTGCAACAACAAGGGTTTGAAGTTAAGGCGATCGATACTTCGGAAGGCGCTGTAACAGTAAGTAAACAAAGAGGTGTAGCAAAAGTACAGCGAACCGATCTACTTAGCCTTTCCGAAGAAAAGTTCGACACCATTCTATTGCTAATGAACGGCACAGGCATATTTCAAACAGTAGAAAACGTTCCCAAATACCTTCAACATTTAAGGTCATTATTAGCAACACACGGGAAGGTTTTAATCGATTCCAGTGACCTACGATATATGTACGACCCAGGTGAGGAAGGTGGAATTTGGGTGCCGGCCGATCGTTATTACGGTGAGTTAGAATTTACCATATTGTACAAAGGAGAACAATCGGAACCCTTCGATTGGCTGTATATGGATGAGAACCTCTTTAAAGAATTGAGCGAAGCTGCCGGGTTCCAATTCAGTATACTTGCTCGAGGCGATAACTTCGATTATTTGGCGCAACTTACACTAGACCACAATTGACAAAGACCGATTTACTATTATTGAATTTGAGCGTCCAAATGCCTAACCAAGTTTCGGAATAAAACAAAATGTAAAAAATACCGTTAAAAAAAAGGTCGGTATTTTTGAAATGCCTCCATAAAAGCTATGTTTGCTACAAAAGAAAAATTGTTATGAAGTTTCCCCCCAACTATCTTGTTATCGTTCTATTGATCTTCATTAGTTTTACGGCATGTAAAAATGACAACGGCGACGATCAAGTAGAAGATTTTAAAGCAGAGAACCGAAAAGGGTTAGGGAGATCTGCCGCCGACCTATTATCTAACGACACATACCAAGGACTTACGGTAGAGTTTGTGTATGCCAACGGATTTCGTCCCAGAGAGAGTACGATCAATACCTTTCTTGATTTTCTAGCGGCAAGAGTTGTTAAACCCGATGGGATCAACTTGGTCGAAACGGTTATAAGTGCCCCTCAGGGTGCTCCATTTACTACGGAAGAAATTCGCGATATCGAGGATGAGTTCCGCACCAAATACACCGTAGGAGACGAGATCGCAGTCTTCGTATTCTTTGCGAATGGAAACTCAGATAACGACACCGAAACATCGGTAACCCTAGGAACAGCCTATCAAAACACGTCTATCGTGATCTATGAAAAAACCTTAGAAGAACTAAGCGCTTCGCAAAACATCGACCTTGGTATCCTTGAGATCAATACGCTAAACCATGAGTTTGGTCATTTGTTTGGGTTGGTAAATATACTGGAGGACGATATTCATACCGATCATGAAGACCCAAACAATTCTAAACATTGTGTGGTTCAAGATTGTTTAATGTATTTCGAAACCTCAAATACCGATAGAGCGGCATTACAGTTACTTATGAACCGTTCGGCAGCTCCTGAATTCGATCCGTTATGTATTGCAGATCTTCAAGCCAAGGGCGGACTGTAATCTCAACTATTCTTGGCCATACACTTGAGCACCATCGATAAATGTTGCTTGAACTTTCACCTTAGGAATACTGTCTTGTGGGATGGTCATGATATCTCGATCCAACACAACGAAATCGGCTACTTTGCCTTCTTCTATGCTACCTTTTTGGTCTTCTTCAAAGTTGGAATAAGCCGCCCAAATCGTCATTCCTTTTAGCGTTTCTTCACGAGACAATGCCTCTTCTTTTCTAAAACCATCCTCGGGGTAATTCGCCAAATCTTTTCTTGCTACGGAAGCATAAAAGGTATACATAGGATTCACTTCTTCTACCGGAAAATCGGTTCCTAATACAATAATTCCTGCTTTGTCTAACATCGTTTTATAGGCATATGCTCCTTTAATTCGTTTGGGTCCAACCCTATCCTCGGCCCAATACATATCGCTAGTAGCGTGAGTGGGTTGAACAGACGGAATTATATTCTTTGAAAAGTAATCGAAATCGGCTGGTGTAACGATCTGTGCATGCTCCACTTTCCAGCGCGCATCGCTAATATCTTTCAATACCTCAGCATAGGTACGCAGCACCGCCACATTTGCCGAATCTCCAATGGCATGCGTATTCATTTGGTATCCGGCATCGGCGATACGTTGTGCTAGCGCTTTGAGGTCTGTTTCGGTGGTGATCATAGCTCCGAAATGTCCCGGCTTGTCGCTGTAAGCTTCACGCATGGCAGCACCGCGAGATCCCAGCGCTCCATCACCATACACCTTGACCGATCGCACCGTAAGGCGATCTGTTTCTATGATGCCATTTTCCAGATAATAATCTAAGTTTTCGGGAGTATTACTCACCATGGCATAGACTCGTAATTGCATTTCCCCTGCTTGTTGTAAACTATCTATTAGTTGGATCACCTCCTTATCCAGCCCTGCATCGTTAATGGTAGTAAGTCCGTTTTCTACACAAATTTGTTCCGCATCCTTAAGTGCTTGTATGGCATCTGCACGAGACATCTCTGGGAATGTGGCGCGTACGAGTGACATCGGACTATCAATCAAAATACCGGACGGCTTCCCATTTTCCAAGACCACTTCACCTCCATCCATTTTTGTTTCCGAAGTAATCCCTGCCATTTCTATGGCTTTCGAGTTCACGATCATTGCATGACCATCGATACGGGTTAATGCAACAGGCGTATCGGGAAACATGGAGTCTAACTCTTTTTTGGTAGGAAATTCTTTTACGTCCCAATCGTTTTGATCCCAACCTCTACCAATGATAAACGTTTTATTTTTTTCCTTCTGAAACGCGCTAACGCGCTCTAATACTTCGTCGTAACTGCTCGTCCCTACCAGCTCTACCTGCTGCAAACTAACTCCTAAATTAAAAAGGTGTGCATGCGCATCTATTAATCCGGGAACTATGATCTGTCCTTTGGCATCATATACCGTCGTTGCCTTATACCTAAGCTCCAACTCCGGTTTTAGTCCAATTTCTTGGATCTTTCCATCTTTTACCACAAAAGCATCGGCAGTTTCAAAAGCATCGTTGGCCGTATAAATGATGGCATTTTTTACTAAAAGATCGGTAGGTATCTTATCGGGTGCACAAGAGAAAAGAAAAAATATACTGCTTGCGATAAAGAATAGCTGTTTCATAAGGTTGAGTTTATGACCGCTAAAATAAAAAAAGCATCCCTCAAAACGGAATGCTTTTTAAAATTAATTCTTGGTGCAATTTACCAATCAAATTTGTAAGTGGCTCCTAAGATCCCTTGTATTCCTTGTACTGGATAATTTAACCATTTCTCATAATTATCGCTTAGCAAATTGCTTCCTTTAGCAAAGATCGAGAGTCGGTCGTTTACTCGATAGCCTAAGTGAATATTGGCATCGATATAACTGTCTAGGGTTACTTCCATAGTATCGTCTACAAATGGTCCCGAAAGGGATTCTAGATCCATTCGTTCTCCTGTAAAGAAAACAGTAGCGCCTCCGTAGAGCTGTTCGGAAATATTGAAGTTAGAAAATACTGATGCTTCAATCTCCGGTAAGTTCCACGGCTGTGCTTGAAAGGTAGTGTCGTAGCTATAGAACGAACCGTTCACTCCTAACGAAAAGTCTTCAGAAACAGCCACCTTTAACTCACCAAAAACCTCTAGCGTATTCATATCGTCGTAAACTACACGAAAAGAGTTTCCGTATTGGTAAGGTTCAGAAATATCTGTTGGATCGTCGATCGATGGATTTGCAATAAACAGTGCTTTATTCTCATCTTTCCCATACCCTGCACGCACATTATAACCCACCGAGTTAGATAATTTTCCTTTTAGGCCAACAAAGCCTTCGTACAAATTACTTGTGGGTGCAATAAATAAAGTAGGTGACACAAACGGATTTGTTTCTTTAAAATCGTAGTAACTGTTCTGCTCTAGGTCTCCCTGTGCTCCTCCGTAAACGATCAATAATTCGTCTACCAATCGGTAGGACGCATTGATACGCGGATAGATAAAAAATTCGGTTTCACTTTGCTCGGTTGCCAGGCTTACAAAGGCCGCCACACCAAGAGAAAGTGTAAGGTCTTCATTAAGATATACCAAGGAAGGTATGACACCTGCATTGAGATACCCGTAATCGATGCCGGTTGCGTTAAAGAAGTTTTGATCGAAACTTCCGCTTAGGTAATCAACCTCACCATCTATCTTGAGGGTAAAATCGGTGAGCGGAAAAGAAAACTCCGGCGTTGCGGTTATATTGAATTCCGAAGAACCAAACGCATCGCCCAAATAGCGAATATTGGCAGTGGCCTTCTCGAAGATCGATTCATCGAAGGCTATGCTTCCTCCTACATATCCGCTAATATACGTTTGCTGTGGATCGATATCGTTTACCATTTCATCACTTAAAGATTCACTGTAGAAATCACTTAGCCCATACCAATTATACAGTTGGTGTTGTATTCCCGCATCCAAACCATAGGTCGCATCGCGTTGTCTGCTAATATAATTTCCATCCAAACGCGTATCATAATACTTGTTTTGCAGTCGAATATCATCTATCCCGTTCTGTGATGAGTTGTGTCTAAAGAAGAACCCGGCATTGTCGGTACGACTTATCTCAAAATTACTATACAACTCTGCCAATATGCTGGTGTAATTTCCAAATCCGAGTGTAGCATAGTTATCATACAATTTTATAGGTTTTGCACGCTCTACGGTTGTAGCTTTTCCTTTGGCAGGAGTAAATGTAGAGGCCACGGGCACCGAAAAGATACTGTATTGAACCGGTCGTTTCTTGGTAGTGACCGAATCGTTTATCGAAGGGGTTTCCTTTACCTTGAACGCATCTGAAATCGTAGGCGTGTAGGGTTTAACGATGTTAACCACTTCGGTTCCCAAGTCTTCTTTTTCATCTTGAGCGAAGGCGGTGAAAGTGACACTTAAAACCAAAAATAAGGTAAGTGAGGCTATGCGTTTATTGGACATATGAATTAATTTCTTGTTATTGATAGCGGATGGGGTTCTTAGTTTTCGTCGGTTTCTACAGAGGCGTTGGTCTTGGCTTCGGCTGCCTTGATCTTGGCAAGTTCTGCTTTGGCTTCTTGTACTACTTCAGGAAAATCTGAAAAGTTGGTCGTTACACTCTCCAAGATATAGGTAGCCTGATAGGCATCACCAAGTGCGTAGAAATTTTTAGCCATTAGCACCAAGCCTTTGGCACCGTATAATTTATAGCCGCTGTATTCTTTCGCTAATTGCTGCACTGCGGTGTTCGAAGCTTCATACTCCCCTGCTTTGTGTTTAAAATAAGCATCGTAGTACAGGGCTTCTGCTGCCAACTGACCTGTTGCGATCTTTGACACTTCGGCATAGGCAGCTTTGGCTTTCTGCTCATTGTTGGTTTTCATGGCAGATCGCGCAATGATCACCTGGGCATCACTTTTAATAGCATTATCGATTTTGGTATTCTGCAACACTTTTTCGGCATAATCTACCGCTTCACTATATTGCTTGAGCTCATAGCTGGCCTTCATGCTATTGGTTTGCGCAAAAATGATGTTCTGAGGAAAATCGGCTTCCGTCTCTAATCGCTTCAAATAAGTTAGCGCATTCTTATAATCGTTTTGAGTGAGGTATACTTCGGAAATACGAGCCAACGCTTGTTCGGTGAATTCACTACGCTCCTTGGACACCACAAACGTGTAATGCGGTATGGATTTTTCCGAAGCATTATCGGCAAAATACAACTGCCCCAAATAGAAATGAGCCTGAAGTGCATGTTGCCCATTTGGAAATTGCTCTAAATAGCTCTCAAAACGTGTGATCGCCTGATTCGTCTTGTTTTCAAGATAAGGTTGTTCCGCCGCCTGATAGGTGGCATCGTCTAACTCGGCATCTTCTACTTGTACGTAGTCTAACCCTTGCACCCAATTGGCATAAGCATCTACGCGACCTTGATCGATATAGATTATTTTTGCTGAAGCTACTGCTTGCAATGCTTCCGGCGTAGCAGGGAAATCGGCAGCCACTTTTTTGAAAATGGTTAATGCTTCATTACTATTTCCGGTATTGTCATAGATCAAAGCTTTTTTAAGCAGCGTTCGTGCGATATAACTGCTTTTTGGGATCTCGCGTATCAACTTATCGTAGGTCGTGAGTGCATCATTGGTGCGATCTAATGACACATACGTATTTCCTAATTCGTAAAGCGCATCGTCCCTATAGACTGAAGTGGGAAAGTTGCGTGTAAACGCAGTAAGTCCGTCGATCTTACTTTCAGTCCTATCTACGAAACCGTAGCTGATCGCCGTCTGAAATGACGCATAATCTGCATCGGGTGTGTTGAGCTCTATCGCTTGATTGTAATTTTCCATGGCCGGCCAGTATTGACTGGTGACAAAGTAGCTATCTCCCAATCGTAAGTAAGCATCCTTTTGTCGAACACTCTCGGCGGTTCCTGATGTAGCATAACTCTTAAAGTTTTCTATGGCTTCGGAATAATTCTTCAATTTAAATTGATTGTAGGCTAGATTGTAGCGTATGTTATCGTGTTCGGGCGTGGCCGATGCACCCGGCAGCTGTAAGAACTGTTTGTACCCTATCAACGAAGCTTCAAAATTAGAAAGATTGTAGTCGCTTTCCGCTTTCCAAAGGGTGGCACGCGCTGTGAATACTTGATCGCGCGGCTCTTTTAGTGATTTGTCGAAATACGTGATCGCCTCTTGGTATTTTCCCGCATTGTACAACTCGATCCCGCGATAGAATGCTACTTTTTGGTAGGCTAGTTTGTTCTCGAACGATTTATTGTTCTCCAGTAATTCGATGGCAGCTTTGTAGTTCTTCGATGTGATATACGAATCGATAAGCAGATCCTTTAAGGCGTCGTTGTTCTTGTTCTGCGGATACGCTTCGATAAACGATAGGATGACCTGTGGAACACTTTGGTAACTATTTCCTATTTCATAACTCAGCTTCGCATAATTGAGCCAAGCATCTTCTTGGATCTCGGCACTAAAGTCCATTTCCGAAGCATTTTTAAACGCATTAAGTGCCTGCTGTTTTTGGTCTAGTTTTAAATAACTTTCGGCCAAATGATAATAGGCGTTTTGTGCCACAGCATTGCGACCGTCCACGATCTTATTGAACTCGTTAATAGCGTTTTGATAAGCCCCTTGTTTGTAATAAGCATAGCCCAATTGGTAATAATCGGTGTTGTTCCATTTTCCTCGTTTCCCTTTGTATTCTCGAAGATAAGGGATGGCTTCTTCGTATTGTTCCAAATTAAAATAACTCTCACCAATAATTTTGGAAAGCTCACTTTTTTCTTGCGGACTCGAACGGTCGTATTGTTCTTTGCCCATGTCGATGGCCTTTTGGAACTTCCCAAGCTTAAAGTTCATATCGGCTTGGTAGTAGCTAAGGTCTTCGGCATAACGTTCTTCGTCCTTTACATCTTCAAATAGTTCGTTGGCTTCTTCATAATCGTCGCCTTCGTACGCTATAAAACCCAAGTAGTACTTGGCTTGGGAGCCATATTTTTCCGAAGTGCTTACCCGATTAAAATACTTCTTGGCCTCAGTGTATCTCTTTGCCTTAAAATAAGCGTATCCTACATTAAAATGATAGCGATCGCGTTCGCTTCTTGGCACATTGGCATCGTCTACCTTGTCATACCATTTTAACGCATAGGAGTATTTACCATTTTCGAAATAATAATTAGCTACATTTATATAGGCATCATTACGTCGAATACTGGTGGGGTACTCCTGTACGAAATCCTCCATAAGTGCATCGGCATTCTGTTGGTTTAAACGAACAGCGCAATTCGCAATATAATAGGCACAATCACCTTGTATGGTCTCATCTTCTGCTTCGCTCTTAACTCGAGTAAACAAATTTTGAGCGGCTAAGAATTGGTTGTTCTTGTACAATTCGATCGCTTTGTTATAATCAACGAGCTCGTTGGTATAAACTGCGGTTTGTTGGGAAAAAGAAAGCGTGGTGATAAGTAGGAAAAGGGACCCGATTAGGAGGTTCTTGATCATAGGATTGAGGTTTTTTGCATCTAGCTTGCTTACCTTATAACGGCACAATTGAATGTTAATTATGTTTTATTTCTTCGGAAACCGATAAAACCCGAAAATTACTTATTTTTAAGAATTGTACATACGTTAATCAAAACTTCTTATGAAAAATCTATTGTTAATAGCCATGGTCCTTCTCACAGTTTCCATGACCGCACAGCGAAACCGTTATAAAAATATTACCGAATTAAATGGTAAGATAGGAATTGGCACTTCCCAACCCGATGAACTATTGACAGTTAAAGGAAAGATACATACCCAAGAGGTGTTGGTAGACCTCAACGGAGCGGTTGCACCCGATTATGTATTCGAATCGTATTTTACGGGAACATCGACCTCGAATCCGTTGTATACTATGCCAACCTTAGCCGAATTGGCAAGTTATATTGAAGAACATCATCACTTACCCGGCGTGCCTTCGGCTGCCACGCTGGAAGAAGAAGGTATTTCATTAAAGGAAATGAATTTGGTGTTGCTTCAAAAAATTGAAGAACTAACCTTATATACCCTAGAACAACAACGAGAGATCGAGCAATTAAAAAAAGCGGTTTCAAGCATTGAACCAAAAGAATAATTGCAATTTCTCATTCACCTATAGGTAATTCAGTTGGAGTTTGCCGTAATTCAACCTACATTTGAACATTAATTTCTAAACCAATATCCTACATGTCGCAACCTGTGCTTTATCTAAAAGATGCTTCCGTATTTCAACGCGAGAACTTAATTCTTTCCGACGTCACCATTACGGTTGAAAAAGGCGAATTTGTCTATCTTATAGGGAAGACAGGAACCGGTAAAAGTAGCTTTATGAAAACCTTGTATGGCGATCTGCCTCTTCAGAAGGGAGAAGGAGAAATCGTAGGTTACGATCTAACTACGTTAAAGGAGAAAGAGATCCCTTTTTTAAGGCGCAAGTTGGGCGTGGTCTTTCAAGACTTTAAATTGCTTAATGACCGCACCGTACATAACAATCTCCTATTTGTACTAACGGCTACAGGCTGGAAAGACAAGCCTGCCATGGAAAGTAAAATTAACGAAGTACTCGATAAAGTAGGAATGAAGACCAAGGCGTTTAAATACCCTTACCAACTCTCCGGAGGGGAACAACAGCGTGTGGCAATTGCACGCGCGTTGCTCAACGACCCCGAGTTGATCTTAGCCGATGAGCCTACCGGAAATTTAGATCCGCAAACCAGTGTCGAGGTAATGGAAGTGCTACAAGAGATCAATAAGAATGGAAACACTATTTTAATGGCGACGCACGACTATGCATTGCTGTTAAAGTACCCGTCCAAGACTTTGAAATGTGATGAAAATCAGATATTTGAGGTAGTTCAAACCACTGTTTAATATGCAATCGATCCCTGCTTCTGAAACTATTGCGCTCTCTGTTGTTATTCCAATTTACAACGAGGAGCAGATCATCGATGAACTCTATCAACGACTGGCAAAAAGTGTTTCTGAAGTTACCTCCTCTTTCGAATTGATCTTCGTAAATGACGGAAGCAGCGATAATTCCTTATTAGAACTCATTCGTCTGTCGGAACAACACAAGCAGGTATATTATATAAATTTTAGCCGAAATTTCGGCCATCAAATTGCAGTCACAGCCGGTCTGGATGCCTGTCGTGGCGAGGCTGTAGTAATTATAGATGGGGACTTACAGGACCCTCCCGAACTCATTCCTACACTTTATAAAAAACACAAAGAAGGCTTCGAGGTGGTGTATGCCAAACGTAACAAACGACAAGGAGAAACCTTCTTTAAAAAGACCACTGCTAAACTTTTTTATCGGTTATTAAAACGAATGACCTCGACCGAGATCCCAGTAGATACAGGTGACTTTAGATTAATAGATCAAAAAGTCGTGCGTTATCTTCGGAAAATGCCGGAGCAGAACAAATTTTTACGTGGTCAAATCGCATGGTTAGGCTTTAAGCAAACACATGTACTATACGATCGCGATAGCAGGAAAGCAGGTGAAACCGGATATACTTTTAGCAAGATGTTCCAATTTGCCATGGATGGCATCACAGGGTTTTCAGACAAACCTTTGGCCTTTGTTAGTCGTATTGGTTTTTTTATCTCCTTTATCTCGTTCCTAATTATTCTCTACGCCGTCTACGCACATTTCGTGATGGACGAGACCATTACGGGATGGACCTCATTAATTGTAAGTATCATGTTTATTGGTGGCATTCAGTTAATTTCGGTTGGTGTGATTGGAGAATACATAAGTCGAATCAATAAAAATGTAAGAGATCGACCTCTCTATATTGTAGCCGAGACCAATATTAAGAATCCGGAAGATGCAGATGGATCGTAACATAGCAGATAAGTGCTTTCAAGGTCTATTCTATCTATTGTGTGTATGCTATATAATTTTTTATATGCCCTACGGATTAGAAGGCTCCGACACCGGATATATCTTCGGTTCGAGTTGGAATATTTACAACGGCCAGTTACCCCACCGCGATTTTATCTATACACGACCTGCGATTCCAGCTTTTTTTCATACCATTTTTTTGTTTATTTCTGAAACCTATGGTTATGTCATAGATCGCGCTTTCTTTTATGTTCAAGTTTTTTTCTACTCCTATCTGGGAGCCAAATTGCTCACCTACCACTTCGGGATCACCTCTATTGCCACTCGTTATTTTATTGCAATTATTGGCGCCTTGGTATCTATACACAACTATCCGCCCATGGGCTGGAACACTATAGACGGTGTGTTCTTTTGTATGATCGGGATGTATTTATTGCTCAAAAAGGACAGCAAACCCTATCATATTTTCTTTAGCATGCTTTTTCTCGTATTAGGTGTGTTCTCAAAACAATCTTTTTACTTTATGCCCATCTTTATTGCTGGGTATCTACTACTTACCAAAGATTGGTACCGCATAAAATATTTTGTGCTTTTTGGCATTGTTTGGGTGGCTTGTTATGTCGGATTTAAGTCGGCTACCGATTCTCTAACCCCATTCTTAGAACAAACGTTTCATCGTACTGAATCTTCTGCATTACTAAACGCCGGACTCAAAAACTATTACCTAGCGATAAAATCGAATGTAATCTATGTCCTTGTCGCAATTGCTGCAACTTGGGCTGTTTATAAATTCCTACCCAAAAAGTACGGCTTCTTACTTGTTAGTTTGACCATCGCAGCTGTGATGATCGCACTATACCAACAGGAGAACAGCATCTCTGTCTTTAAACGATCCTTGCTTCAGGTATTGTTCGTTTTTGCTGTGATCTATTCGGTAGTAATGCTTCGGAAAGATCGCAACTTCCTATTACTACTCTTGTTATTAACCTTAAGCTGGAGCGCTTCCATAAGCAACGGATTTAAAACACCCATACATTTTTCACTCCCTATTTTCTTTAGTATCTACTATTTATTCTTCTACACTGCAATTCCTTCCGAAGAAAACAAAAAAATAGCTCCCTGGATCGCTGGAACGGTGATAACGGCATTTCTAATTACATTCTACATAGGGTACCAGACCATTTATCGCGACGCTCCAAGAAGTGAACTTGTATATGAGATGGACACTGTTTTTCCCCAACTCGCTACTATTAAAAGTGATAAGGCAACGTTTGAAAAATACAGTGAGCTAAAAGCCTTAGCACAACAATATCCTAACTTTACCGTGATTCCTACACTTACTCTGGCACATTATTTAACCAAAACGGTAAATCCTATTGGTACGGACTGGCCTCACGACGCCGAAGTAAATGATCAAGGTGATCAACTCGCCAAACAGCTGGCCGAGAAAAAAAGTTTTGTTTTCGTTGAAAAATCTGACGTTAGCGAAAAAGAACTCAATTTCTATGAGATCCTCGACAGCATTACTGCACAATGGCAGCTAGAAAAAGAAACTGCTTATTTTAGTGTATATTCGCCTCCCAAAGCAAAATAAGCAATCTTAGCGCGGCTCCTATGGAAGCACAATTTGAAGAACGGTATCACGAAATTGAAAAAACGCATTTCTGGTTTAAAGCCCGACGCGACTACATTAAGCAATTGCTTAAAAATACTCCCAAAGATGCCAAGATCCTGGATATAGGTTGTTCTTCCGGTATTTTATTGAATGAATTACAAGACGAAGGATTTGCCTTAAAAAACTTGTTCGGGGTCGATTTTAGCGAAAAAGCCATTGCAAACTGCAAAGCGAACGGTATTGAAAATGCGTTTGTAATGGACGCACAACATATAACATTACCGCAGCAATTTGATATAATTATTGCGTCCGATTGTCTTGAGCATTTGCAAGAGGATGAAAGCGCACTTCAAAATTGGTATAATCTGTTAGACGAGCAAGGAAAGATCTATGTGTTCGTACCGGCACATATGTCGCTATGGAGCTATCATGACGAGGTAAACCTCCACTATCGTCGGTATTCGAAGAAGGAGCTGATCTCAAAAATGCAATCGGTTGGATTTAAAATTAAAAAATCAAGCTTTTGGAACGCTGCGCTATTTCCACCGGTTTATTTACTTCGGAAGTTTGCAAGTTTTTCACGAAAAGCTACTAAGGAAACTACAGGCGATCTAAAGTTGCATTGGACCAACCCTGTGTTGTATTCATTACTTCGTGTAGAGAACAAGATATTATCGCATACCAACTTACCATTTGGCATTAGTACGTTTTGCATTGCCAGCAAACGTTAATCTTCTTGTTTCTCCAACTCTGGATCGATGCGTAGCACGATACCCTTGGCATTTGTAGAACTTAAAGAAGTACCGGGTTTTAGAACAATCTTTTGCTTTGCCGTTAATTGAAGACTTGCATCGAGCGCAAAGACTTGATTGCGAATCCGCACTTGTTTCGAAAGTGCATTCACGACAAAATCCCAACGATCAAAAAACTGATTCTCTATTATAACTTCTTCGGAAGGTGAAATAAGGTCATGCGTCATTTTTACAGCTCTCCCGGTATGCAACGCTCCCGAACCATAGTGTCCTGCAAATTTTCGATTCGCAGGTATATAATTGATATTGGTAGAGGTGATCTTTAGAATACTCTCAACTTCATCGGGAGTGAGTCCGGGATGGAGCGAAAGCATAAGTCCGATGGTTCCGGTCACCATGGGTGTTGCCATAGAAGTAGATTGAAATTCGTTGTATTGATATTCCGGCTTTAGGAGATAGTTTCCGAAGCTAAAGATCAATAGTCCCGGCGCTGCAATGTCTACAGCAGGATTCAATGTAGCTGTGGTTGCACCCCAAATATAGGGTTCGTTTTCGGGATCGTTACCTCGAAATCCGATGGATCGTCCCAAATAATTTTCTATGTTCTGTGCGTAATAGGTACCGCTCTCCAGAATGTTCAAGTTATCGTAAACCGTAGGATATTTGTAGGCTACCGAAGTCACAGAAATTACATTGTCGTAGGAAGCCGGGTAGTAATATTTCTCTCCCTTGTGAGGTAGCCATCCTCTATTTCCTGCTCCGGCAACGATAATGGTTCCGTTTTCGTGCATTTCATTGATTGCCGCTTGAGCGGTCTCGTGTTTCGCCCCAGAGATCCAGCTACAATTGATCACCCGTGCACCGGCTTGTGAGAGCTCGACCAAATGTTCTAGCGTATTAAAGGACGCAGTATACGTTGTAGCATACACACTGCAATCGTAACATATGCCCGGAATACCATATCCGTTATTTCCTTGGGCCACGGCAGTGGCTGCAATACTGTACCCGTGCCCTCCAGCTAAGGGCGATTCTCGTATCACGGTGATCTTGTCCTTAAAATCTGGATCGTCTACAGGCAATGCCCCATCTGAAATTCCTATGATCACATCACGCGAACCAGTAGTATACGCCCAAGCTTGCGGCACACCCAAATAATCGTAATAATCGAGCACCGCGGGAGCACCCTTATACACTCCCGATTTATTGGTGAGACCGTAGTCATCGGGATAGAAAGTGGCGACAGCAGGGTCGGGAACTCGTTCGGCAAATTCGAATATGGTGGGAGCCTCTTTTAACAGTGTTTCTTTTAAATTGCTAGAAAGGGTCTTTACAAAATACGTTCTTCGTAAGATGTCGCTGCGCACTTTTTCGAAAGTTCGTTTAAAATCGAAGATGACGTGATCGTCAAGTATATCCTTTAATTGCGTATCGACGCCGTCATACAGCACTTTATCTCCCTGTTGTTTGAACGGCAATAAAGGAGTGTTAGGTCGAACGCGAATGTAAAACGTAGTCGTATCCGGTTTCTCTTCTCGCACTTCTTCCTCTATTTGAGCCATTGAAGAGACAGGCAACAGTACCATTAGGATACCCATTAAAACGAAGATGTACTTTTTGCTCATGGAATAATTTAGAACTTTGAATGTACCAAAATTCGCTGATTTTACAAAACATCCGTACTTTTGTGAGTTATGAAACTGCAAGGGCTCTCGATTCTTATTCCTACCTATCAATACAATGTATTTCCGTTAGTGCAATCACTGCATGCGCAGGCCGAAAAATTAGAGATCGAATTCGAGATCTGTGTCTTCGATGATGCCTCACCTACTCCGGTAGCCGAAAATGAAGCGATCAATACGTTAAAAGAGGCCACTTATACAATTTTGGAAAAGAACATTGGTCGCAGTGCCATTCGAAACTTATTGGCCGAAAAGGCGGCATTTGACACCTTGTTGTTCTTAGATGCCGATACCGAAGTGATTCGACCCAATTTTATCGAAGCGTATACCGAGGCAATTCAACCCGACACCCAGATCATCTATGGAGGTATCGTGTACCAAGAAGACCCACCACAAACCGATCAAATGCTGCGCTGGCAATACGGCAAAGAACGTGAGGCGCTCACCGTGGCAGAGCGACAAAAGGAGCCTCATTTGCGATTCTTAACGCTGAACTTCCTTATCAAAAAAAGTGTCTTCGCCCTATTACGATTCAACGAGGAGATACCCAATCTTAGACATGAGGACACCTTATTTGCGTTGGACGCCAAAAAGCAGCAGATCAACGTACAGCATATAGACAATCCGGTAGTTCATTTAGGGCTGGAAAGTAGTGAGGTCTTTCTTCGGAAGTCGAACGAATCGGTTGACGCCTTGCAACTCTTCGTCAAGGAAGGACTAATTAATGCTAATGAAACCGCCTTATCTAAAAAAGCAGAAGCAATTAAGAACGGATTAAGTGGCCACATGGTTCGATGGATCTATCGTACCTTTAAAAAGCGTATGGAGCACAACCTATTGTCTAAAAAGCCATCTCTTTTTATATTCGACATCTACAGATTAGGATATTATTTAGAAACTAAATCGACCTAAGCATGCCAAAATTTGCTGTCGCTATTGCGGTCTACAACAAGGAAACGCACATTGCACAAACCTTGCAAAGTGTGCTCGACCAAACCTTTACCAATTTTGAAGTGGTGATCGTTAACGACGGCTCTACCGATGCAAGTGAAACCGAGATACAACAATTTTCCGACCAACGAATTCAATATAGCTATCAAGAGAACAAAGGTGCCGGAGCAGCCCGCAATGCTGCGATCGCTCAAACTACAGCTCCTTGGATCGCACTATTGGATGCCGATGATCATTGGGAGCCTAACTACCTTTCAGAAATAAATGATCTTATCGAAAAACACCAAGACCATAAGGTCTTTGCCACTGCCATCGCCATAGAAAAAAGTGGTGTTACCGTAGAATCTGTATATTCAATTCCTAATTTGAAGCAAGGCGAAACAAAAGAGGTTAATTTCTTTGAAGCAAGCAGTATTAATAGCATCTTGACCAGCTCAAGCACGGTATTGCATCGGTCGGTTCTAGAGGACGTCGGAATGTACGATCCGCGTATAAAAAGTGGACAAGACACCGATCTTTGGATTCGTGTGGGTCTTGCATATCCCATTCTTTTTCTGAATAAAAGTCTTGCTACCTACAGGCTCGAACCTCAAAGCTTATCGAATACCACCTTCAATGTTTCAGACAAAGCAACTTTTGAAGCCTACGAATCACTCGAAGCCAATAACCCGGCACTCAAGAAATTCTTGGACCTCAATCGATTTTCACTCGCGATTTTAGCAAAATTGGGTAATGACCGTGAAGCCTTCCGAAGAAATTACAATAAAATAGAACTTTCTAACCTCAACAGAAAACAACGGTTCTTATTAAAAGCGCCTGCCTATCTTGTAAAAAAATTACACCGATTAAAAACGTATTTCGAAGGTCGAGGAATCTACCTAACCGCGTTTTCGTAGCAAATAAAACACACCGTTACGGGGTATCTAACTTATATTTAATAAAATCCTTGTAGTCGCGAATGTAATCTTCTTCCTTATAGGTATCGCTAACCAACGAGAGGCAAACCGCACCGGCCGAGAAATTTTCCAATTCACGCCAAATACCATTCGGGATCAGTAACCCCTTATTAGGAC
>NZ_QOLC01000103.1 GCF_003333325.1 Candidatus Ulvibacter alkanivorans
CACCTATCACGGCCATGGTCTTTGCAAGTGATGCCAGTGGAAACATTGCAGCTTGTACTTCTATGATCACTGTGGTAGACAACTTGGCTCCGGTACTTACCTGTCCGGCAGACCAAACAGTTGATCCGGGAGAAGGAAACTTGTTCTATGAAGTGCCAGATTACTTCGCTACAGGGGAAGCAACGGCTACAGACAACTGTACCGATCCTGTGGTACTTACTACTCAAGACCCTCCTGCAGGAGACTTGATAGGAGATGGTACCTATACAGTGACCCTAACAGCAGAAGACGAGTATGGTAACTTAGCTACGTGTACGTTCGAACTTACCGTAGAGAGTATCCTTGGTGTAGAAGACAATGCACTTAACACTGCCATTGTAATGTATCCGAACCCGGCTACAAACCAAGTGACGATCGCCAACAGCTCGAATGTGCTATTAGACAGCGCTGTGATCTATGATGTAAATGGTAAGCTCATTAGTACAACCGACCTTAGCAACATGCAAGGAGAGCGTAGTATCGATGTGTCTACATTATCATCAGGAGTATACATGGTTCAAATAACCAGTCAAGACGCAAGCGTTGTAAAACGTTTGATCATCGAGTAAAACTCGAATAATAACCAACCAAAAGAAAACCCCCTTGACACTGTCAAGGGGGTTTTTATTTACATTAAAAGTTATTAAGAGCCTTTGGGTTGGTTGCCTTTAATTGTTTTTGGGCGCAGACTAAACTTTTTTCTACGTGGACGCAACTTACCAAAAGTTCCTAAAATAATTTTACCACGTTTTGTTTTTTTATCGCCCTTTCCCATTACTTTTTATTTTGTTGTTTCTTAATAGTTTTTTCCTCTATATCGAAACTATTTGTTTTTTGATTTGTATTGGGAGAAGGATTTGTAGGATCCTTTTGTTCTGTCTTTCTTTCAAACTTCTTGTCCATAATTCTAGTTTTTATGATTCAACAACAAAGTACTTAATATGAATCATAAATAGTATTAACGCCTTGCTAAATAAGGGTTAAACTTAGCGAATTGTGTTAATAAAGGAGCTAATCCCATCCACTCCTTTTTGGGTTAGCATTTTAATAAAAGCACTTCCAATAATCGCACCTTTGGCTTTTTTAGTTGCCATTTTAAATGTCGTTGCATCTTTTATTCCGAAGCCAACAATACATGGATTTTTTAAATTCATCTTGGCAATTCGATCGAAATACTGTGTTTGTGCATCGCCAAAACCGGTTTTTGACCCTGTAGTACTCGCGCTACTGACCATATAGATAAATCCGTTGGAGGCGTTATCGATCTCTCGAATTCTGGCATCCGGAGTTTGTGGGGTGATCAAGAAAATGATATTGAGATCGAACTTTTCGAAGGTCGCCTTATAATGCCTTTGGTATTCTGCTAAAGGCAGATCCGGTAGTATGAGTCCGTCGATGCCAATTTCCTTACACCGTTTGCAAAAGGCTTCGACGCCGTATTGCAGTACCGGATTAAAGTAGCCCATAAGCAACAATGGAATGTCTATGGTGTTGCGTATGTTCTTTAATTGATCGAACAAACGGTGGGTGGTCATTCCGTTTTGAAGTGCTTGTGTGGAACTCTGTTGAATGGTAGGGCCATCGGCAAGGGGATCACTGAACGGCAGACCAATTTCGACCATATCCACACCGGATTCTTGCAATTTGGTGAGGATAGGTACGGTGTCTTCTAGGGACGGATAGCCGGCTGTAAAGTAAATAGACAGCAGTTTTTTGTTTTCTGAAAGTTTTTTTTGAATTCTATTCATATACTTTGAATTGCGTTAGGGACCTGCCTGCGGCAGGCTTGTTGAGGCGGCATCCTCTTTTTCGCTGCTTTCGCAGCAGGAAAGAGATATAGCCGAAAGCCCGCCCGCCGAAGGCGGGAACGCCTCATTAAAAATTAAAATAATCGATATAGGTGTTTAAGTCTTTGTCGCCGCGACCGCTAAGATTAACGACCACAATATCTTCCGGTTTAAATTTTCGATCGTTGAAAATTGCCAGCGCATGACTGGTCTCTATGGCCGGGATGATGCCTTCGAGCTTGCTAAGTTGGAGTCCCGCCTGCATGGCATCGGCATCGGTGACCGAGATGAACTCACCACGACCACTCGCGAACAAATGTGCGTGCATGGGTCCAACACCCGGATAATCGAGTCCGGCAGAGATCGAATAGGGCTCGGTAATTTGCCCATCGTCGGTTTGCATGAGCAAGGTCTTGCTCCCGTGAATGATCCCGATCTTGCCTAGGGCCGAAGTGGCAGCACTCTCACCGCTTTCAACGCCTTTGCCGGCAGCCTCTACAGCGATGATCCCCACCGAAGGGTCGTCGAGATAATGGTAATAAGCGCCGGCCGCATTGCTTCCGCCACCTACACAGGCCACAACGTAAGCGGGGTTTTCGACACCTTCTTTTTCCATTAATTGTTTTTTAATTTCTTCGGAAATAATGCTTTGAAAGCGGGCAACCATATCGGGATAGGGATGCGGCCCTACCACGCTTCCAATAATATAGTGCGTGTCCACAGGGTTGTTGATCCAATCGCGAATGGCTTCATTGGTTGCATCTTTTAGTGTCTTGCTGCCACTGGTTGCAGGGATCACCGTAGCTCCCAGCATTTTCATTCGGGCTACATTGGGGGCTTGGCGTTCGATGTCGACAGCACCCATATAGACGATGCACTCCATCCCCATAAGGGCGCAAACGGTTGCGGTGGCAACACCGTGTTGTCCGGCACCGGTCTCGGCGATGATCCTTGTTTTGTTGAGTCGTTTGGCAAGTAAGATCTGCCCGATGGTATTATTAACTTTATGTGCACCCGTATGACAAAGATCTTCGCGTTTTAAATATACTTTGGTGTTGTATTTTTCTGAAAACCGTTTTGCAAAGTAGAGCGGCGTAGGGCGCCCAACATATTCTCTAAGAAGTGATCTGAACTCTTTTTGAAAGGAGGGTTCACGCATGATCTGCAAATAGGTTTTACGCAGTTCTTCTACATTGGGATAGAGCATTTCGGGGATGTAGGCGCCGCCAAATTCGCCGTAGTATCCATTTTCGTTTACGTTGTAGGTTGTCATATTTTTTCTTTAATGTTCAGCGTATAGTTGGTCGATAAACTGTTTGAGTTTTGGAATTTCTTTGAGTCCGGGTTTACTTTCGAAGCGGCTGTTCACGTCGATCGCATAGATTGGAAGATCGGTCTTTAGGATCTGTCGTAACTGCTCGATCCCTTCAAGGCCGATACCACCGCTCAAAATAAATGGTTTTTTCGAGCTGTACTCGTTTAAGATTTTCCAATCGAATGCATAACCGTTACCTCCTTTTTCGGGTCCTTTGGTGTCGAACAAAAACTTGTCTACTAGTTCTTCGTAACACGTTATGGTTGAAAAATCGAAGCTATCGGCTATACTAAATACTTTCCAGATCTCTATTTTTTTCTTCGGAAGTTGTGCACTGTTCTCTTTTATTACTGCGGAAAGCTTTTTACAAAAATCTACCGATTCTTCTCCATGCAGTTGCACAACATCCAGATCGAACTGTTGTACTTTATCCAGTATTTTTAACGCTGAGCTATTTACGAAAACCCCCACTTTTTTGATCTTTTCGATAGGTTTTGGTGTGTCGAGGTCGTAGTTGCGAGGCGAACCATCAAAGAAGATATACCCCATATAATCGGGCTGCAGTGAGGCGACCTCTTCGGGGTTTACTTTTATTCCACAGATCTTTAGTTTCGGTTTCATGCCTTTAATTTTTTGATAAATTCAGCTGCCTCAGTTCCGGGGTCACTTCCTTTCATAAATGTTTCACCAATCAAAAAGCCTTGATAGCCATAGGTGTGCAGTTCCTTTATGGTGTCGATGGAACTTATTCCGCTTTCCGAAATCTTTACAAAGTCTGACGGAATTTGTTGTGACAAGTCTTTACTGGTCGCAATAGATACTTCGAATGTTTTGAGGTTTCGATTGTTTACACCCAGCATGGTGACAGTTGGCAGTAAAGAGCGCTGTAATTCCTCTTCATTATGAACTTCGAGTAACACTTCTAGATTGAGATTGGTGGCTAGGGTTGAAAAGGCGCGCAACTCTGTTTCAGTAAGGCAAGCGGCAATTAATAAAATTGCATCGGCGCCATAGGCTTTAGCTTCGTAGATCTGATAAGGATCGATGATAAATTCCTTCCGAAGTAAAGGAAAGGAAGTTGCGCTGCGGGCTAATAACAGGTCGTCTAATGAACCACCAAAAAAGTTGGTGTCGGTAAGGACCGACATTCCACTTGCGCCCGCGTTCTCATAGCCACTAGCAACTTCTTGGACTTGCACTTTGTCGTTGATAACCGATCTGCTGGGAGACCGTCGTTTGTGTTCTGCGATGATACCAAAAGCGTCGTTGCGCAAGGCTTCAGAAAGTGATCTCGTAGGACGGTCGAAAAAAGAGGACTGTTCTAAAAGCGCTTGCGGAAATGCTGCTTTTTTCGCAGCAACTTCATGCCGTTTATAGGCTGTTATTTTATCTAAAATGGTCATTGTGCTGCTTTACTGAGTTGTTGTAGTTTTTCTAAACTTTTTAAGGCTTGTCCAGATGCTAAGGATAGTTGCGCCTTTTTAAATCCGTCCTCCATAGTGATCTGTTGGGCTACGGCTATCGCTAATCCGGCGTTCGCACATACTACGTTGTTCTGTGCTTCCGAACCTTTGCCTTTTAATATTTTCTGAAAGATCTCTGCCGACTCGGGTACTGTGTCACCGCCATGGATCTCTTGCGGTTCTATAGTGCGTAGTCCCAAATCTTTTGGTTGGAACATGTGTTCTGAAGCTCTTGAAATAATTTTTACAGGACCGGTCAATGAGATCTCATCGTAGCCGTCGATGGCATGAAGCACGGCATAATTTCGTTTGCTTTTTTGGTATAAATAGCCGTACATACGTGCCAACTCCAGATCGAAAACGCCCACCAATTGATTTTTTGGGAATGCCGGATTCACCATGGGGCCGAGCATGTTGAAAAAAGTCTTTACGCCCAATGAACGACGAATAGGAGCTACGTTCTTCATTGCCGGGTGAAACAATGGGGCATGCAACACACAGATACCTGCTTCATCCAAACATTGTTTAAGGAAATCTTCATTGTTACTAAAATGAATGCCGAGTTGTTCCATCACATTACTACTTCCACTTACCGAAGAAACACCATAGTTTCCATGTTTGGTTACCATAACACCGGCTCCGGCAGTTACAAAAGAAGCGAGTGTAGAAATATTGAATGTGTTCTTACCATCCCCGCCGGTTCCACACAGATCGATGGTGTTGTATTCGGAGACATCGATCGAAAGGCACAGATCAAGCAAGGCATCTCGAAAGCCTTCTAGTTCTTCCAAACCAACGTTTCGCATCATGTAGACCGTTAAGAATGCTGCGATCTCACTTTCGTTATATCGACCCTCACTAATAGCGATCAACACATCTCGCGCCTCTTTGCTGGAGAGTTTTTCGTGATTTATTAATCTATTTAAAATTTGTTTCATATTGTGTTCGCTACTGTTTAGTTGCTTTCTACCCAGTTCTTAATAATTTGTTTTCCCTTGGGAGTGAGTACACTTTCCGGGTGAAATTGCACTCCCTTAACATCATAGAGTTTGTGTCTAAGCGACATGATCTGTCCGTTCTCATCAATAGATGTAACCTCTAATACTTCCGGTAGGTCTTCTTTGTTCACCACCCAAGAATGGTATCTGCCTATCTCAATTTCATCGTCCAATCCTTTAAAGAGTGATTCGTCCTTCGAAAGAATGGTCGCTTTGGTCGCTACGCCGTGAAACACTTCCTTTAGATTAATAATACTTCCCCCAAAGACTTCTCCAATGGCCTGTTGCCCTAAACAAACACCTAAAATTGGTTTTGAAGTGGCATAGGTTTCTATTACTTTTTTTAGCAGTCCGGCTTCATCTGGGATCCCGGGTCCGGGAGACAAAAGGATTTTGTCATAAGCTTCCACTTCCTCTATGGTAAAACGGTCGTTCCTTTTTACGGTTACCTCACAATCCAGCTCTTCCAAGTAGTGCACAAGATTGTACACAAAACTGTCGTAGTTGTCTATTACTAATATTTTCATTCCTACATTTTTTCTGCTAGTTCGAGGGCTTTGGTAAGCGCTCCCAACTTATTATACACTTCTTGTAATTCGTTTTCTTCATCACTTTCAGAAACCACACCGGCCCCAGCTTGATAATGAAGGGTATGGTCCTTACTCACAAAAGATCGAATAATGATGGCATGATTGAAGTTGCCGTTAAAATCCATAAAACCAATAGCACCTCCATAAAATTCTCTGGAGATATTTTCATACTTCTCTAGAAGTTGCATTGCTTTGTGTTTAGGCGCTCCACTCAAGGTGCCGGCGGGGAAGGTGTCTGCCACGATCTGCATGGTCGCCGTGTCTGCATGTTTTGTAGCGGTTACCTTGCTTACTAGATGGATGACATGTGAAAAGAACTGAACTTCTCTATAGGTTTCCACTTGCACGTCACGCCCGTGGCGGCTTAGGTCATTTCGCGCCAGATCCACCAGCATCACATGTTCACTGTTTTCTTTTGTATCGGTTGCCAATTGTTTTGCCAATTGAGCATCGGCCTCATCGTTTCCGGTCCTTTTAAAGGTACCCGCAATGGGATGTATCTCTGCACGGTCTCCATTTACTACCAATTGTGCTTCCGGGGAACTTCCAAAGATCTTAAAGTTGCTGTAATCGAAATAGAACAAATAAGGCGACGGATTGATACTTCTTAGTGCACGATAGACATTGAACTCGTCTCCGGTAAATTCTTGTGAAAATCGTTTGCTTGGTACGATTTGAAACACATCGCCACGGTTACAGTGTTCCTTGCATTTAGCAACCAATGCTTTAAAATCGGAGTCGGTTATGTTGGTTTCAGCATCGCCCTTGGTTTGAAAAGCGTATTCCGAAAAGTTCTTAGAACGAAGTAATTGTTCTATGTACGGGATGTTGTTCTCGCCGTCGTAGGTGTGACAAAATAGATACGCCTCATTATTAAAGTGATTAATGGCGATAATATTTTGATACACGGCATAGTATACATCGGGAATGCCGAGACTTCCTTCTTTTTTCTGAAGTGAGATCGATTCGTAATAACGCACCGCATCGTAAGCCATATAACCAAAAAGGCCATTATTAATAAATTTTACATTGGCTTCTTCCGAAGAAAACGAACCTGCGAATTTTTCTAAAATGGTTGGTACGTGAATGGCTTCGGAAAGGTCGGTTTGCAAGGTTTTGCCATCCGGAAATTTTTCGACGATCTGTTCGTTTTCAATTTTGATAGAAGCAATTGGATTGCAACAAATATAACTGAAGGTGTTGTCGTTAGCACGGTAATCACTGCTCTCCAGCAACAAACTATTCGGGAATTTATCGCGAAGCCGTAAATAGACCGAAACCGGCGTAAGGGTATCGGCCAGTAGTTTTTTAGAATATGTCTTTAAGTTGTATTTCATAAAATAATAATCAAAAAAAAAGCTTGTCGTGAAAGACAAGCCTTTGTATAGATAATACCATAGTGCTTTAACTCACGACGTTCGACGTAAGGAGATCCACCACCATGTATGTGTATGTGTTGTTTTCAATTTGGTTTCAAATATAGGTATTGTGTTGAAAAAGTCAAGCAAAATTTTTCTTAAAAAAGCAGCTTCAAACTTTTGGCATAATTTTTAGTCCTATACTTGTATGGAAGTTGCAGAAATCTATCATTTGTATCGACGTGCCGGCTTCGGTATTTCACCTAAAGATGTTGCGCCATTGCGCCCTTTATCACGAGAAGAAGTCGTGACGAAGCTGTTTCAAGCTTCTGCTGCTGTTTCACCGCTTCCGTTAGATCTAAGTGCGTACCATACTTTTTTTGCGAATAATCCCAGCCCAAAATACTCGAATTTCAAAAATGTGGTGCGTCAAAACAAGGACTTGCAATTTGACTTGAACAAAGCATGGTTTGAACGTATTTGTAATCCTTCCGAAGCATTGAACGAGCGTATGACCCTCTTTTGGGCCAATGTGTTTGTATGCAAAGATAATGTGGTGTTGTACATGTATCAATTTAACGAATTACTTCGGAAGCATGCGCTTGGTAACTTTAGAGAATTTGTATCGGCGGTTTCCAAGGAACCAGCAATGATGCGGTATCTCGATACGAATCACAACAAAAAAGACCAACCCAATGAAAATTTTGCACGTGAACTATTAGAGTTGTTCACATTAGGAGTGGGAAATTATTCCGAAGTAGATATTAAAGAAGCAGCACGTGCTTTTACAGGGTATTCTTTTCATTTGGACGGCCGATTTCGCCTTCGGAAAAGGCAGCATGACTTCGGAATGAAATCGTTTATGGGTTGGAACAATACGTTACACGGAGACGACATTATAAATATCATTTGTAAACAACGCCAATGCGCTCGTTACATTTCAGAGAAATTGTATCGCTATTTTGTGAATGAAAAAATTAACGAAACCCATGTTGAAGCATTGACCGATGTCTTTTACCAAGATTATGATATCAAGGCAGCACTGTATTATATGTTTACAGCCGATTGGTTTTATGAAGCAGTTAATATGGGGAACAAGATAAAATCACCCATAGATCTGCTTTCGAGTATGTATCGCATCGTGCCTTTTGAATTTAATGGAGAAAAAGAAGCGGTGTATATTCAACGCATTACCGGACAACAATTATTGCAACCACCTAATGTAGCAGGCTGGGAGGGAGGTAAAAGTTGGATCGACACCAATACCATGTTGATACGTTTGAAACTGCCCGCTATTTTATTAGGTGATGGTAGGGTTCCTATGGAAAATAATAGTTGGGGTATAAAAAGAAAGCCTTTTGGCAATCGTTTGCAAGTAATGCACGATTGGGAGCGGTTTGAAGAGGTGTATGGTACTATGTCTTCGGAAGAATTCGTGACAGCTGTGTTGGCACGCCCGTTAACCCATGGAACACGCACATTGCTACAACAACAGCGGTCATCACGTAAAGACTTTTGTTTGCAGTTAATGTCGTTGCCAGAATTTCAATTAACCTAATGTATATGAAACGACGCGATTTTATAAAACGTTCGGCTTTAGCCAGTAGTGCACTATTCGTTCCTAATTTTTTGAACGCAATGGATGGCGAAATTAGCATTCCAAAGGGTGTTAAACGCCTATTGGTGATACAATTGGCCGGTGGTAATGACGGATTGAACACTTTGGTGCCTTTTACCAACGATATCTACTATCGAAATCGTCCCACGATCGCGATCAAAAAGAAAGATGTGTTGCCTGTTAATGACACGTTGGGTTTTCATAAAAATTTAAAGGGAATAAAGACCTTATACGATCAGGGTGTTTTGAGTGTAGTGAATAACGTAGGCTATCCCAACCCCAACCGTTCGCATTTTCGATCGAGCGATATCTGGCATACGGCTAGTGCCGCCGATGAATACGTTACAGACGGTTGGATAGGGAGGTATTTGGATGCATATGGCAATGCGCCTCACGATGCTATTGAAGTTGGCAGCTCGTTATCTACGATCATGAAAGGAGCTACTAAAAACGGGATCGTGACCAAAGATGCCACCTTATTGCAGCGAATTGCTAGGGATCCTTATTTTTCGAAAGTGATTAAGCATCACGATGCGACGCATTTAAGTGAACACAATATGGGGTATTTGTATCAAACCCTAATCGATGCAAAGCAGTCTGCAGCCTATATTTATGAAAAATCTCGCGTATTCGAGTCGAAGTTTTCTTATGGTAATTCGCAATTTGGAAAACAATTAAAGACCATTTCCGAATTTATCAACTCCGGCTTGGAGACCAAGATCTATTATGCATCTTTACGTGGTTTCGATACGCACGCCAATCAGATGGGCCCTCAAGATGCCTTGTTGCAAACATATGATGAGGCAATATCCACTTTTGTAAAAGATTTAAAAGCCAATGGTACCTTTAAGGATACACTAATTCTAACTTTTTCTGAATTTGGTCGCCGTGTGGCCGAAAACGCTGCCAAAGGAACCGATCATGGTGCGGCCAATCAAGTTTTTATTATTGGTAGTTCGTTAAGGTCGCCCGGTCTATTTAACAAGCCGCCCGATCTAAGTAGGTTAGATGCCAATGGAGATCTTATCTATGATGTTGACTTTAGAAGTATCTATGCCAATATATTGGAAGATTGGTTGAATGTTTCAAAGCAGGTCGTATTAGGTTCTTCTATACCTTCGGTAAAGATCGTGTAACAAAAAAGCCCTCCAGTATAGAGGGCTTTTATTCTACGTAAGTGAATTTAGTATTTTAAGATAATGTCTAGTTCGAAATTATCGGAGATGGTGTTGTCTCCAAGGTTATCGAAGAAGCTTCCACTACCATAGCGCACTCCAAATTTGGTACGGTCTATTTTTAACCCGGTAGTTGCCATGCCATTGGCCATGTCCATATCGAAAGTGATAGGTAGTGTAGTGCCTTTGATCGTGATATCACCGTTTACCATATATCCGTCGGCGTTCTTTGTTGCCGAATTGATGACTAAGGTTGCGGTGGGATGGTCGCTTACACCAAAGAAGTCGTCACTTTTTAGATGTCCTTCTAGCTTGGCACGATTGTCACCCGTTAAGTCTTCATTTGAAATGGAGGTCATGTCCACTACAAATTTTCCACCAACCAATTGGTCACCTTCCATTTCGAAATAACCCGATTGAAGGTCGATGGTGCCATTGTGAGATCCTAGTACTTTCTTTCCTTTCCATTTGATGGTACTTTCTTTAATTTCAATTTTCTCTTTCATAGGAGTTGTAAATGCAACGGTGCCTACGGCAACCGCTAAGATTAATACTGATTTGATTACTGTTTTCATTGGTTATTGATTTATGTTATTAATTATTGATTGTCTCTTAGTTTATCTAAAAGGGTGTTTAGGGTAATAAGTTCTTCTTCGGAAAGATTATGAAGAATAGCTCGATTGTTTTGTTCGGTAATTGGATCAAGGTCTTTAAGAAGTTCCAGCCCTTTGTTGGTAATTGTAATTTCCACTTTTCTTCGATTGTGTTCACAAACACAGCGCTCTGCCCAACCTTTTTTTATAAGCTTATCTACTAAGCGGGTCGTATTACTGCTGCGATCTACCATTCGCTCCTGAATGGTGCTGAGGTTTGCCGGTTTGCCGCCTTGTCCTCGTAAGATGCGTAGTACATTGTATTGTTGCAGGCTAATCTCATAAGGTTTTAATTTTGAAACAATGGCATCTTCAACATAACGGGAAGTGTACATAATATTAATCACCGACTTAGTTGTGATTCCCATTTTGTGAATTGACTTGATTGCTTGTTCGATACTCATAGTTGTTATTACAATTGTTGTATGTACAAATGTATATAAAATTTTTATTCTGAAAACTGTTTTAACAAATATTTAAATGATTGATTTCAATGAAGCCTTTTTCAATGCGTTAAAAGGAGTGTTAAATACGTTTTATATCTGCAATTACTTAATTATTTTTAGCCAATGAAATATGCCGTTTTATTATTTATGGCAGTGATGCTTCAGTCATGCGCCGATACAAAAAAGGAGGTTGCGAATGATATTGCTACCACCAACGAGACTGAAAAGGAGGATGCTTCCGAAGCACTTTCCGAAGTAAACATCCCCGTCTATAATTTTGAACAACTACAGCCTTGGCTCCATAAACAGAATGACACGACCTATGTGGTTAATTTTTGGGCCACCTGGTGCAAGCCGTGTATAAAGGAATTGCCTTATTTTGAGGAAGTGACCCAACAATACGCCGACGATAAACTAAAAGTGATCTTGGTGAGTCTGGATTTCCCCGATAAATTAAAGGACCAAGTAGCACCTTTTGTGGAAAAACGTAATTTGCAATCACAGGTAGTTTTACTAGATGATCCGGATGCAAATGGTTGGATCCCGAAAGTTTCTGAAGAATGGAGCGGTGCCATTCCGGCGACGGTAATCTATAAGAACAACGAACGTAGGTTTTACGAAAAATCGTTTACACGAGAAGAATTATTCGAAGAAATAAAATCAATTCATTAAATCATTAAACACTAAATCGTATGAAAAAATTTAAAATTAGTTTCGTTATTACCTTGGCGGTGGTAGCAGTAGTTGCCTTGAGCAGCTTTGATCTTGGTAATTCTGCAACTGAGGGATATGGAATTGGCGATGTTGCGACCGACTTTTCATTAAAAGATGTGGATGGTAGCATGGTCTCATTATCCGATTATCCGGACGCTAAAGGATTTATTGTGATCTTTACGTGTAATACCTGTCCGTATGCCGTGGCAAGTGAACAGCGCATTGTGGACCTTGATCAAGAATTTAAAGATAAGGGGTATCCGGTTATTGCCATTAACCCGAACAATCCGGAAGTACAACCCGATGACACTTATGAATTAATGCAGGCTAAAGCAAAATCGGCCGGATTTACATTCCCATACCTATATGATGAGAGTCAGACCGTATACGCAAAATACGGAGCGACCAAAACACCACATGTATATCTATTGCATAAAGAGCGAGGAAATCCGGTAGTAAAATATATTGGCGCGATCGACGACAATGTTCGCAATGCCGATGCTGTGACCGACCGGTTCTTAGCCAATGCCGTAAACGAATTGTTGGCCGGAAAAGAAGTTTCGGTAAAGGAAACAAAAGCGATAGGCTGCAGTGTAAAGCAGTAACAGAACGTTATACTTTATATTAAACCGAAAACAGTTTTTAATGTTTTCGGTTTTTTTATTTGGTTCTACAGGATATTCTTATTTTTGAAAAAATTTAATACTATGGACCTATCCCAAAAAGAATGGAGCGAGCAGCTCGCTAATGATGACAAAGCCGTTGTTCTAGATGTTCGAACCGATGAAGAAGTAGCCGATGGGATGATCCCTGATGCCATACAAATGGACATTTACAACGGGGCACAATTTATGGAGGACGCAAAAGCCTTAGATTCGGATAAGCATTATTATGTGTATTGTCGTTCGGGAGGGCGTAGTGCTCAGGCGTGCGCAATTTTACGCTCTTTAGGTGTCGAGAAAACCTATAATCTTTTAGGAGGTTTTAGCGAATGGGAAGGTGAAACCACATAATTTTTTACGTTATGAGATCATTGCATTTATTGTTGGTGGGACTTTTCTTCGGAATTGTTTTAAGTTGTGTTGAAACCAGCGCAACTAAGGTTGTTGTATTAAGTCCGGAAGAAATGGCCGAAGCTGTAAAACAAGATGAACTCTTACAGTTGCTCGATGTACGTACACCCGAAGAATACGAGGTAGGTCACTTAAAAGATTCACAAAACATTTGTGTGACCAGCGATGATTTTGAAGAGAAGGTAAAATTGCTGGACAAATCGAAACCGGTGTATGTATATTGCAGAAAAGGTGGACGTAGTGCTAAAGCCGCAGACATCCTAAAAGAAATGGGTTTTACCGAAGTGTACGATCTTGAAGGCGGACTCACCGCCTGGAAAGAGGAAGGGCTTCCCACAGCAGACGAGTAGTGGACTTCTTAAATTTTTAACACATTGATTTGTATCGAGTTAAATTGAAGCTAAACTAGCTTTCGAACAACTTGTTATTGAGGTTGGGTATGTATATTTAATAAACAAATTCCAAGTGTTATGAAAAATCAAGAGCAATTAGTACAGGAAGAAATGCGTAAGCTTATCACAAAAAGCTGTGCAACACATAATAGTGAATACTACAATTTTCAGAAATCACTCCTCAAATTCTTCTTTGGTGCCATAGATGCTACGATCGATTACGACGAGCAGACCATTATGTTATGGAATTCGAAACCTATGAGTTCAGACGCCATAAAACTTTACGATATTAATGAGGCCGTTTCTGCAAAAGTAGCCTACACCAATTTGGAAGAAACCTTAAAAGGATGCTTGGAAAGTGGTGCGAAACAACTGCGCTTTTATAAGACATTGTTGTTTCATTACAATAATGTAAAAGAAGATATAGGAACCGATGCCATTAGTGCATAATTAAAGAACTATCCCCATGTATCATTTATTATACGACACCTTTAAAGCTTTGTTATTCGCCTTTGGCGTAGGAGCGCTAGGAATCCACTTTTTAATGGATCCCTTGCCGCAACCTGTACTTACAACGGTGTATACTTGTATTCTACTATCACTAGTATTACAGCTCATCAAACTCCCCGAACCAAAAAAGAGCTAAAAAAAGCATACGAATAAAAAAAACCACCGTACGGTGGTTTTTTTTATACCTCAATTTTTATTTTCCATTTTCTTGTAATGAGAATTTATCATAAGGTTTATCTTTTTTGTTAAATCGAATTGCTACTTGTTGCTTTCCCCATTGTTTGGCGGCAGCTTCATCTAGCCCCATATAGATATCTATCTTCTTTTTCCAGCGCTTGTTCATCTTGTCTTTTACAATATAAGTTCCGGGCAAACCAATGATCTCTACTTCCTCGTTGTGGTCCAATCCTAGTTCAATAAGATCGCGCGATACGGCAATAGCGCGTTCCCCGGGATCTAAGATATCTCCCCAAGCCGCTAATGACGGATTCCCTTTTTTAGTTTGTCGCTCTACTGAGTTATAGGCGGTAGCAGTGACCGTCATCGTAGTCATTTTTTTTGTGTTCGGCGACTCACTGTCTTCCACGCAGCTTAAAACTAATAAGACCATGGTACCTAAGAGAATGTTGAATAGATATGTCTGCTTTAAGAACTTCATTATTAATAAAGTACTAAAAAAGAGTGCCAATTCATAATAGAATACGGGCTAATCGGGTCATTCGGAGGGATTTTAACATGTCTTTTAGTATTGACAGCACGCTGCTGCTCTCTTTTAAAAAGATGCCGCTTATATCAGGTTTTTATATTTAAGCTACAACGTACTGTCTTTCTCTTCTGCAGTGTAACTAAAAAAAATATCGTAACTTTAGATTGCACGCCCACAGTGTGTTGCATTTTTAATGAATGAGCTATCAGTTCAAAAGAATGGTTAATAGTTTTAAATAATTAAGTTCATTTATAAGTTCTAAAGTACCACAACTCTATAATCAGTAAACCTAACAACCAACACTATGAGATCACTTACATTCTGGCTTCTGAGCACCGTTTTGTTTGTAGCCATATCCCCAGTTTTAGCACAACCCTACACCTTAGACAAATCGATTAAGCCCATTGAGTTAAACTTAAAAGAGGATACCCGCAAAGGGCATGAAGGCGAAAAAGGAATTGTGTTCGTGAATCGGGTTACCGATTCTGTTATGTATCATTATGTTACCGGGCATTCTATGTTCCAGTTTGTAGATGTGCTGGTAACCAGTATCGATGGGAGTCCGTTACGTGTAAGTCTAAATCAGGATCAATGGAACGATACCAATAACGAAAAACGTACTTCATCATCTTCAGATGATACGGCTAATTTTAAGTTACGTGCCGAAGGAAGTTTCGGAATAAAGATTGAATCGGATGATCCTACTAATTCGCTGTACAGTATAGCGGTAGTGGCTAGTCCGGTAACGAAAGCCTACTTAGATTCGCCATTCAGAAAAATAAAAGATAACGAAATAGCCGGCGACGGTGATACCGATGCGAGAGATAGTGATGGAGCTAGCGACGACGGAGACTCCAACTTGTTTCTCTATATCGCTTTGGGTGTTGCTTTGTTGGTTATTGGCGTATTAGCCGGCAAATTAATGGGAAAAAAAGGCAGAAATTCCACTACCGTATTGCTCCTTCTGATACTATCACCATTGAGTGGTTTTGCACAAAGTGGCGGTGGCACCTACCTTACCATGGAAGAGTTTGAACAGTACAAACTTGGAGTGGAAAGTGATCATGAGCATTTATTGAGAAAGCTGGAGATCTTGGAAAAAGAACGAGCAGCAGTCGATAAAAGCTTTAAGGATATCAATGCGAACATTGCGAAGATTAGAAGCTTGTGGGATCAAGCTAAAAGTCTCTATAATCAGTATTCCGGACTTAGTAATTGTATAGACGCAAGACCACCACAGGGCAGTCCTACTATTCCGTCTATTTGCGCAGAGATCGTCTTAGATGAACGCGGTGAACCTATAGAAGAACAAGATGGTGACTGTGCCAGTTGTTTCTTGGAAGCCCGTAAAAAATTCAATGACATGCGGTATCAGTTCGAGCGATTGGCCACTATTTATAAATGCACCAAGAAATTCTCGGATGCCGCCATCGCTTTTGGGGATAACGTTTCCGGTGTTCATGGTGTCTCGGGTATGGCATGGCAGGCCGAACGCGTTAAAATTGAAAGATCGGTAGTGGAACTACAACAGGCTTACGATAACAAGTATGCCGAAATGTTACAAGGTCTTGCCGATGCAATGATGGAACTCAATGTTTGTGAAGCCAAATTTGGGGTTGAAGACTGGTACGACCGATTTGGCTATATGTATTTTGAATTCATGAAAGAAAAATATGCTAGAAAAGATTAATTTAATACGTGTCGTAAAACTGCTTTCACTTCTTAGCTGTTTCGTACTGCTAATCATCGCTTGTAAGTCGCCGACCGGACCATCATCATCTATCTCAAAGGACATTATTGGAGACTGGGAAGGTTGCGATGGGCGCGTGGTTCGCTTTGGTCGGCTGGACCGTGATACGATTACAGGGCGGTACACAAAGTTGGGCGGATTAAAACAATATGGATTTGAACAAGATGAAATAGGGTATAAGGTAGTACAGCTACGCCCGGGAATTTATACTGGCCAAGTGAAATGGCGCACTACCTCGGGAGGCGTTAGCTGGAAGAATGTAACTATATCCATAGAAGGCGATCGTTATTCCGATACAAGTTCAGATGGCTGCGCAAAAGAGATGATCCGTGTTAAGGTCACCAACTAATTACATGAAAATGAAGCCTGTCTATCTTAGATAACTTTAAAAATATTGTCAATGAGAACGCCGTGAACTTCAATGTCATGTCATTCAGAACGCAGTGAAGAATCTATTTAAATCCATAGTACAGATTTTCCTTTCACTCAAAATGACACGTTGTTCGTTCTGCAGAATGGTAACTTCATCGGTGTTGCAGAGCCTGTCTGCCGTATGGTAGGCCTGCCTGCCGTATGGTAGGCCTGCCTGCCGGTAGGCAGGCCGGGGAGGTTACTTGCATGATCTCCATTGGTTCCGGTCCTGTAAATACAAACCCTACATCGCCGCAGCGATGCGGTCTTGTGTTTCATTCCCTTTCCTGAAACAAGTTTCATGCAGGTCATAAAACACAAAACCCCGCAACTTTCGTTGCAGGGTTTGTGCATAATCGTGGAGCCTGCCTGCCGGCAGGCAGGCCGGGGAGGTTACTTGCATGATCTCCATTGGTTCTGGTCCTGTAAATACAAACCCCACATCGCCGCAGCGATGCGGTCTTGTGTTTCATTCCCTTTTCTGAAACAAGTTTCATGCAGGTCATAAAACACAAAACCCCGCAACTTTCGTTGCAGGGCTTGTGCATAATCGTGGAGCCGGGGAGATTCGAACTCCCGTCCAAACGCGCAACCATATTACTTTCTACATGTTTAGTTTTCATTTCGATTTTCGTGGGCTTGCCGGTCGAAAACTACCAACGCACCCCTTATCGCTACTTAAGTTTCTTAGGTACATCAGCGCACTGTACCCAATAGGTCTACTTTTACGAAGCCACTAAACCGATTGCCGTAAACCAAGGCCTTCGAGTGACTTCCTGCATGCCCGTCTTACGGGCCGAGGCATATCCTACTATAATTCAGATTATGCTGCTAGGGCGTAGTTATTCTCGCCGTTTAAAAAAGTGTGAAATATGAGATTTACGAGCTGTATTCCGGCGCTCGACATGCTTATAATACAATTAGACCCGCTGTCAAAACCAGTCGGCCCCATTTCCCTGCGAAGGCAGGGTTCATGATTTTTTATCATGAAATATTTTTTTTCAAAGAACTGTTGGGCGTTTCCACCGCTTAGGCGGTGGCCGGGCTATTCGCTGTATCTCTTTTCCGCTTCTCACAGAAGCCTCAAAGAGGATGCCGCTGCTACCTGCCTGCCGGTAGGCAGGTCCCTAACGCAACTCGCTTTTTACAAGCAAGGGCAAAGATACACTAAAAACACTATCTTTGCGACCTTAATTAATCTACAAAAAGCATTCCAAATGGCGATCACCTTTGCAATCATCAAAGAACGTAAAAATCCACCCGACCGCCGTGTCGTTTTTTCACCCCAAAAGTGTCAGGAAGTCAGTCGCCAATTTCCCGATGCCAACATCATCGTAGAAGCATCTTCCATTCGTATATTTCCCGATTCAGCCTATAGTGAGGCAGGATTTAAAGTAACCGAAGATGTTTCCGAAGCCGATGTAATGCTAGGCGTAAAAGAAGTGCCAATCGATGCATTAATTCCGAAGAAAAAATACTTTTTCTTTAGCCATACCATCAAAAAACAACCGTACAATCGGGAACTACTACAGGCCATACTGGAAAAAAAGATCGAACTGTACGACCATGAGGTCATCGTTACTAACAAAGGAGGACGTCTTATTGGGTTTGGTCGCTATGCCGGACTCGTTGGCGCCTACAATGGTTTTCGTGCTTTGGGATTGCGTGACGATTTGTTTACCCTTCCAAAGGTAGAAGTCCTGCCAGATCTTCGAGCCGTTAAAGCCGAATTGGATGCCATTACCCTTCCGAAGCAATTAAAAATAGCCTTGTCGGGTACGGGTAAAGTAGCTCAAGGAGCCAAAGAGATATTAGATCACTTGCAAATTAGAGAAGTAACAGACGCAGATTACTTGACCCAATCATTCGACGAACCGGTCTACTGCCGTATCGATGTAATGGAATACAACAAACGCACCGACGGTAAACCGGGTGATAAATATGAATTCTATAAAGATCCATCCGGTTACGAGAGCGACTTTATGAAATACGCGGCAACAACCGATTTCTTTATCGCAGGACATTTTTATGGCGAGGGAGCACCGTATTTGTTTACCAGAGAAGATGCGAAGCACCCGGACTTTAAGATCAATTTAGTGGCAGATATCTCCTGTGATATCGACGGACCGGTGGCGAGTACAGTACGTCCCTCGACCATAGCCAACCCGTTTTATGGCTACGACCCACAGACCGAAAAAGAAACCGCCTTTGATGCAAAACAAGTAATCACTGTTATGGCGGTGGACAACCTACCTTGCGAATTGCCAAAAGATGCCAGTGAAGGCTTTGGCGATATGTTCTTAGAACACGTGATTCCGGCCTTTTTTAATGGAGACGCCGATGGACTCTTAGCACGTGCGCAGATGACAACAGCCGAGGGTACGCTTACCAAACGCTTTCGTTATCTGCAAGACTATGTGGAGGGGATAGATTAAATTTCTGTGAGCAATATTGGCTCTAGATTCTGAAACTTGATCATCGTCTCAAAAAAGGATTTTAACATGGGATAGCCCTCCGCTTGAAATCGGTAGGCGTTTAAATTCATGGTAAAACGGATCATGATTTTACCGTTTTCCGAAGCATAAACCACTTTACAATCGCCTGCATCTTCGGGTAATTTTACCATTTTATTCTCGGGTAATTGCCCTACAGCGTACACATTGGCCAGATCGATAGTCACCACGTAGGTGGTTGCTATAGGAAATCCGAAGTCTATAGGATAATTTCTCGTTTCGTATTGAAATGGATTCTCTGAAAAATAGGTGTCAAAAAAATAAGGGTTTAGTAGATGTTTAGTGCCTACAGTCTCTGGATCAAGTTCAATATCGTAGGAGATGGTAAATGGTTCATCTAATTCATTTTGATTTTTAACAACGATATTTTCAATTTCCGAAACCTTAGATTCGTTTTGTTTATACGCTGCCAATCCGCCCACAGTGTTTGCCGCTAATTCTTCCCTATTCTCTAAGGCGATATATCCTTGCGACATTTCATTCACTTTTCCGGTAAAACTACCATCCGGCTGAGCGGTTAGTTGCGAATTTACATAGTAAATGTTCTTTTTGAACGGTTCTATGTTGGTCCAATAACTTCCTTTTTTAAAATCCATCACACGTCCTTTTACATTGAGGTCCATAAAAGGAACAATTCCAAAAGGCGCATGTTTACTAGTCGCATCTAGCATGTAATCTACATTGTTGATTTTAAGCTGAACAATGGTATGGTTAAAATCGGTCATCACCGGATAATTGGGAGTAGGGAGTCCATTTTCGCGAGTAGAAATAAAGACCAAGTGCGCATCGAATCCGGCTGCTGTAAGTGCATTTACTAAGGAAACATTGATCTCTGTATTGTTGGCGGTGCCCTTCTCGAATGCATCTTTTACGCGTATGTCTGAAAAGATACGATAGTTTCCATTCCAGGTATAATGGTCTTGAATAAACGAATAAATAGCCTTGGCTTTCTCCACACTATTTGGCATTTCTGTAATACCTTGAGGGAGCTTGTCTTCAAAGAAATTGTTTTTCTTTAATTGTCGCCCAATGTCCTTGTCATTTTTAAATTCACGATCAACGTCTTTCCACTCCTTGGTGTAACGTGTCTTGCTGCCTTCAAGGTCTACGGTCTCCACAAGCTCGTAACGCAAACTCGACATATAATTCTTTTTAGACAGCATATACGATTCTTCTACAAATGCAGGAACATCGGTCATAGCGTATAAGCCAATTTCACAATCGGCACTTTGTTGGTATCCGTCTAGGTGAAAGCAGTTCTTTTCAATTGATGCTTCATTGATATCGAGTTTTTCAGAACCGATCAGTACCCGTTTATAGCTAAAATTACCCGGGATCTTACTTTCGAACTCACTATAGATTTTTGGCAATTCCCCTTGGAATTCCCATCCATTTAGACTTGAGAAATAGGGAGATTCTATACGATAGGTGTATTCAAGAATACTACCATCTTGAACATTTGGGAATGTAAACCGTTTGACCTTCCATCGGTTGGTTTCATCGGTATCGAAGATGGCATCATCGGTGACATACTTTTTTAATTTGCCATTATGCGTGATCGCTTGGAGTTTGGTTATCTTTTCTGAAGAGGTATTGTCGTGATAATACGGAATAAACACTTCAGATTCTGTGAATCGTTTTGCATCAAATACTTTAATACGTCTGTGTATTTCCTTGACCAATCTAAGATAGTTGTCGATCTCTTCTATATAGTAATGTCCACTTTCAAACAATACGACCCCGGCAGCATTGGGGTCTTTGTCGTATTTTTTTAGACCACGCTCTTTTAAGGTAGGTTCACCAAATTTAGCAACTTTTCTAGTTTGTGCGTGTAGCGTTATCATTCCGAAGCATACGAATGTTATAACACAACTAATTGGGATCTTCATAAAGGGGAATTGATTTTTTTGGCAAAATAGAAGAATTTTATCAATTATCAAGTGTTGGACGCATTTCGGTATTCACTTTTTTGAGTTTCCCCAATTGTGAAAATAAAAGCATGCCAGAAAATAGAAAAATTCCGAATCCAAGTGTGAGGCCCCAAGCCGTTAAATGCTCAACAGGATTGAGTGTTATAGACAGTATGTCTGTTAGTAAGCTCTTGGGATGGTGAAGTAGGTCCCAACTATTCCAACGTAAAACACGCCCTAAATAAATTCCAAATCCGCAGAGAAAGGGAATAAAACCACTAATGACGCTGATCCACTGAGTAGCAAAATGATGCTTTAGCAATCGCTGCATGTCTTGTAGTGTTAAGAAATAGAACAATAACCCATTGCTCGCAAAGACAAATAAGAGCAATATATCCAACCAAATCAAGCTAGCCGTAGCGAAACGCAGATGAACAAAATCGGTAATGATGTAGGGAGCGTTGGGTAGTATCGCGAGCCAGGATAATGCAATTAGTATCACAAACCATTTTGAAGGTTTCTTCAAACTTTGCAACCACAAGGATATTCCATATGGAATAACAGCTAAAAATAAATTCCAGACAAGGAACAGATAGAAGAAAGAATGTGTGATTTTAATTCGAATCATTAAAAGCAATAAGGCCACTCCTAAGAATAGGGCGAGACTTCCGTGGAGTTTAAATCGAGAAAACAAAAGGTGTTCTAAAGTGTTCATTTAACAACATTTTTATATTTTTTAATAAAAGCGGGCAGGGTGAAGTAGCCAATACTATAGGCCAATAGATCCATCCAGTCGAAGGTGGTTCCAATGACAATCTTAGCTAATGGATTCCGAATATCGAGCAGTTCGAGGATTTTGATAAACTGCAAGAACTCTATACCAAAAGCAAAAAGTAGCACGGCAATCGCAATGCGTTCCGAAGAAAAAGAAAGAAAACTCTTTAAGAAGAAAAAGAGCAATGGGATGACCAATACATCGCCCACAAACGATCGTATGAACGGATGAAAAGTATATGTTGCAATGGCTATTTCAATTGCTACAGTGATAAGAAAACCAATAAAATAAGATAGTTTCATACTGGGTTTAAATACTTCGAAATTAAAAAACGGAGGTATGGTGTAATACGAATTCTTTACATCACACCTCCATCTGGCATTAAAATTAGTCCTTCCCCCAATCGATCCTACGAGAGGCGAACATGATGATGGCCAAGATTACAAACAATCCAATACTACCCACTAATAAGGCATAGTTTTCCAATTGTATGATCACGTAAATAAAGCCATATAACGATGCCAGTGAGGCACAGACCAGCAGCGGAAATTTAAACCCTTTTAAAATAGCACGCGAATACACCGTTATTAGCAACAGCACCGAACCACCTGCAATGATGTAGGCTTTTAAAAACGAACTGTGTTCTGAAATCGAAATGAGTAGTGTATAGAACATGACCAATGCCAATCCTATCATCACGTACTGAAAGGGATGTATGTAGATCTTGCTTACCAATTGTATAAGTAAAAAGACGAGTAGTGTGAGTCCAATGACCATAAATCCGTATTTAGCGCTTCGTTCACTTTTTTGGTATTCATCAACAGGAATGATGAGATTGGTGCCAAAGGCGAACTCGATCAAAGTCGGTAACTTCTCGTAAAAGACTTGCTCAAACTGCCTGTTTATTTGCAACACTTGCCAAGAGGCCTTGAATCCATCTGCCGTAATTTCTTTGGTGTCATCTATGGGAAGGTAGTTGCCGTCAAAACTGGGGGAGTGCCAATTGGAGGTCATAGAAGCAGTAGTTTCTTTACCAATAGGGATGAATTTTAGACTTTCACTCCCGTTGATGGTGAGGTCAAATGAAAAAACCAAGTCGGTCGTGGTTTCCATCGAGAGGTTTTGGATGGGCTCACTTTCTAAGGTGTTTAGATATTCACGATCGTATTTAGGGGTTAGTGATAGCGATTGTGAGTGCAATTGTACCGCAGGGGCGCTTCGTATGCCCTTTAAATTAGAGGATCTAACAAGAACAGTGATCTTATCCCATAGAATGGCGTCAGGTGTAATGTCTTCTTCTGAAAGTGCTATCTTCGGAAAGGTTCCCTGTACTGAAATATCAGCAGTATACACGACCGATTCGTAGATGCTTCGATTCAAGGGTTTTGAAGCCACATTGGAAGCTATGTCGAGTGTGTCGGGGAACAGATATGCATACTTTATGCTGGTATTGGTCTCGGTGCGATAGGCTTTTGCTTGTTCGTCGAAGATTCGCTCTTCGGAAGTATGCTCGTATGGCACTTTAAGAATGGGGCCCGACAGTACTACTTCATTTCCCCATTTACTGTTGATCTCACGTACCACCTCGGTTTGTCGTAGGGACCGTTCGTTAATAAGGCTTTTTACAAACTCTAAAGGAATAAGTAGTACGATTAATAGTAATCCAACGATTAACATGCGCGCGGTGATCGAGTTTCGCAGCCAGTTTCCGAATTTGCTTCTTTTTTGTTCCATAAGTTGTAGTATTATCTAGTTAATTAATTATTTAAAAGTACTTTGTATTTCAAAGTATAAGATAAAAAAAATAGGTCTATAGTGATAGGGTAGTAGTTTCCTTATTTTTTTATGAGTTTTTCCAGTGCTTGTATGTGTTTTGTAAATTCGGCCTTACCCACTTTTGTGGCACTGTAACTGGTATTAGGCTTGCGACCAATGAATTGTTTTTCAACGAGCACATATCCGGCCTGTTCCAAGGCTTTAATGTGGCTTGCTAAATTACCGTCGGTGACCTCCAGTAATTCCTTTAAGCGATTAAAGTCGGCCGAATCATTGACCACGAGTATCGACATGATCCCGAGTCGTATTCGGTGATCAAAGAGTTTATTAATGTTATCTATTATTCCCACTATATTTTTTTCTCCTGAAGGTACATCAAGCTTCCATAGATAATGTGCATTACGCCAAACCCGAAGATCCAAAACCAGAATCCGTAACCAGGGAGTGCCGCATTTATAAGTCCCGTAACTATTTCAATATATCCCAGATACTTTACATTTCCTATGGTGTATTTTGAAGCGTTTACGAGTGCTAGTCCGTAGAATATTAACATCAATGAAGCGGTGAGTCCATAGTGTTGGCTATTTAATTTTATTAAGATATAAATACCTCCGGTAACTAGCGGAATTAAAAAATTAAGCAGTAATCGTTGGGTAGTAATGTCCCAAATTTTTACACGGTGCTTTTTTGCCTTTCGTGTAGTAAGTAGCCATGCGGTAACTACGCTTAGTACAGCCACTCCAACTAAAAGCGCGATCAACATTTTAAAGTTCCAGCTATGGAGAACTACATATTCGCCCTTGGGCAATAGGAAGAAATAGGCGATCAAGGCGCCAATGATCGCATAGCTGCCTGCAAATATTCCTGAGAGTCCGCTTAAAGAGATAAATCGAGACGATCGATTCATAAGCTCTTTGATCTCACTAATGTCTTTTAGATAATCTTTTTCACTCATTTTAAAGTACTTTGAAAAACAAAGTAATATTATTCTTAGCAATATACAAAACCTTGTCTTGTTAATTTTATCTAAAAACAGGAAAAACCCTCTTTTAAAAAGGGGAAAAACCCTGTTGACTTCATAGCTTACTTTTTTGATCTTTACATCATACTACTAAGTGCTTGTAGATTAATTGGGGAGTTAATTAAAGCATCAAGTATAAAAGGGTCATCGTTACGATGGCCCTTTTTTTATTTAAAGTACTTGACAGAAATGAAAAAGAGGAAAAACCCTATGCTAATTTCAGGGGTTTACCTCTTGATTGCAGTTGCGGTTTATCGCATCTTTACAGTGCCTTTATTATTTAGGGAGTTAATAAAGCGATTATGTAAGGGGGTTGCTCGTAGTCGGGTGACCCTTCTTATTTTAGAAAGAATTTATTTGTTTTAGCCAACTATAGAGAATAGGAGCCCTGCTAGGTAGACTTAGCAGGGCTTTTATGTACAATGATTTTGTATTTTGCAACTATGAAGCCAGCTGAAAAATATATAGTAGATCAACCGGAACCATTTAGGTCAATGTTGCTTCAATCGCAAGTATTGGTGGAGCATACACTTCCTCAATCGACGTTGCAATTCAAATGGAGTCTTCCTATGTACTTTGTTGGTAAAGCCCCTATCTGCTATTTTAATGTAACCAAAGGTTATTTCGATCTTTGTTTTTGGGTTCGCGAGCCATGGAAAGTGCACTTAGATATACTTGTTTCTGAAAATCGGAAATTTGTGAAATCGCTACGCTATTATCATCCAGATGAAATAAATGCCAACCACGTTATAGCATGTATAGAGGAAGCGTTTAGAACTCGTAAACCCGGATTTACAGCGTAACGATGGTTTGTCGAATCGCGACCAGATCGGTTAACAGTTTTTCCAGTTTCGACAGGTCTAGCATATTAGCACCGTCACTTTTGGCGTTGGCAGGATCGAAATGTGTTTCTATAAACAAACCATCTACGCCCACAGCGATCCCTGCACGGGCAATGGTCGAGATCATATCCGGTCGTCCGCCGGTGACCCCTACGCTTTGGTTGGGTTGTTGCAAACTATGGGTCACATCTAAGACCGTTGGTGCATATTGTTGCATGGTTGGAATACCTCTAAAATCAACGATCATATCTTGATAGCCAAACATGGTGCCTCGATCGGTAACCATAACTTGCTCGTTGTTACAATCGGTTACTTTGGTGACGGCGTGTTGCATGCTCTCCGGACTCATAAATTGTCCTTTTTTTAAGTTGACCACCTTTCCTGTTTCGGCGGCGGCGACCACCAATTCGGTTTGGCGTACTAAGAATGCCGGAATTTGAAGCACGTCTACATATTCGGCTGCCATGGCAGCGTCGCTACTTTCGTGTATATCGGTCACGGTAGGTACATCGAAGGTCTCTGAAACCTTGCGAAGGATTTGCAGCGCCTTTTTATCTCCAATTCCGGTGAAACTGTCGATGCGACTGCGATTGGCTTTTCTAAAACTACCTTTGAACACATAGGGGATTTGAAGTTTTTGTGTGATCTCCACCACTTTCTCGGCAATTCGCAATGCCATATCTTCACCTTCGATGGCACAAGGACCTGCTAATAGGAAGAAGTTGTTGCTGTTGGTGTGTTTTAACTTCGGAATGCGTTCTAGTTTCATAGTATGAATTTAGGGCAAAGATACGCTTTTGACAGCAAAAAAACAGCCTACCGTCATTCATGAAATTTACGAGCGAGTTGCGTTAGCGACCTGCCTGCCGGCAGGCAGGTAGTAGCGGCATTCTCTTGCTGGCGCGGTTTCAAGCCCGGAAGAGATATAGGCGATAGCGCGACCCGCCGCAGGTGGGGAACGCCCAAAAAATTATAATAGCTGTATATGGTGGTAATTGATTAATAAACACTACTTTTGCGCCGCCTTAAAATAGAGCACAACTATGACTATTAAAAACATAGCAATTATCGCACACGTTGACCACGGTAAAACGACCTTGGTAGATAAGATCATGCATCATTGTAGTTTATTTCGTGAGAACGAAAATACCGGAGAGCTTATTCTCGACAACAATGACCTAGAGCGTGAGCGCGGCATTACCATTACCTCTAAGAATGTTTCGGTGGTGTACAAGGATACGAAGATCAATATTATAGATACGCCCGGTCACGCCGATTTTGGTGGAGAAGTAGAGCGGGTATTGAACATGGCAGACGGCGTATTACTTTTGGTAGATGCCTTTGAAGGGCCCATGCCACAAACGCGTTTTGTACTGCAAAAAGCCATCGACCTAGGGTTGAAACCTTGTGTGGTGGTAAATAAAGTAGACAAGGAGAATTGTACTCCCGATGAGGTACACGAGGCTGTTTTCGACCTTATGTTCGAATTGGGTGCCGAAGAATGGCAGTTAGACTTTCCGGCCGTATATGGTTCGGCAAAGAACAATTGGATGAGCGATGACTGGCAGAATGAAACCGATTCTATCGAACCTTTGTTAGACATGGTATTGGAGCACATTCCATCGCCTAAGATCGAAGAAGGCAGTACGCAGCTCTTAATCACTTCGTTGGACTATTCTTCGTTCACCGGACGAATCGCCATTGGAAGACTACAGCGTGGTACACTAAAAGAGAACATGCAAGTGTCCTTGGTAAAGCGTGATGGTACCATCATGAAATCTCGTATTAAAGAATTACACACTTTTGAAGGGTTAGGGCGACTTAAAGTTACCGAAGCCCAAGCAGGAGACATCGTTGCCTTGGTTGGTTTAGAAGGATTTGAAATTGGTGATACGGTTGCCGATCTCGAGAATCCGGAGGCTCTAAAGACCATTGCAATAGACGAACCTACGATGAGTATGTTGTTTACGATCAACGATTCTCCTTTCTTCGGAAAAGATGGGAAGTTCGTAACCTCAAGACACATCAAAGAACGTTTAGAACGCGAATTGGAAAAGAACTTAGCGCTTCGAGTAGAACCAACAGACAGCGCCGATAAATTTATGGTGTTTGGTCGTGGGGTATTACACCTTTCGGTTTTGATCGAGACCATGCGTCGCGAAGGTTACGAGTTGCAAATCGGTCAGCCACAAGTGATCATCAAAGAGATCGATGGTGTAAAATGTGAGCCGGTAGAGGAGCTTACCATCGATTTGCCTGAGAACGTTAGTGGACGTGCCATCGATATGGTGACCCTTCGAAAAGGAGAAATGTTGAGTATGGAAGGGAAAGGAGAACGAATGATCTGTCGATTTAACATTCCGTCGCGAGGTATTATTGGGTTGCGTAATCAATTATTGACCGCTACGGCAGGTGAAGCGATCATGACACACCGATTCTTAGAATACCAACCGTTAAAAGGTGGTATCCCTGAGCGATTGAACGGAAGTTTGGTATCTATGGAAAATGGATCGGCCATTCCTTACTCAATTGATAAATTACAGGATAGAGGTAGGTTCTTTGTACATCCTAATGAGGATATTTACGAAGGACAGGTTATTGGTGAGAATTCGCGTCAAGATGATATGACCGTAAACATTACCAAGACCAAAAAATTGTCTAACGTACGTTCGTCGGGTGCCGACGATAAGGCCAAGATCGTTCCTGCGATCAAATTCTCGTTGGAAGAAGCATTAGAATACATACAAAAAGATGAGTATGTTGAGGTAACTCCAAATCACTTACGACTGCGTAAAATCTACTTAAAAGAAGTGGACCGTAAACGCAACAAGATCGTTTAAGTTACCGTAATTATAAAAATAGGAAAGGCCGAAACATTGTTTCGGCCTTTTGCATTGGTAGCCGTATGCAATATGATTTAAAAATAGTAGTTTTACGCTACGAATACCAACCAACGCGTACAACTGTTTGAAACGAACACCTAACAAATCGGAAGCCACTTATAAGGCAATTCGCTATACCGCCAATCACAAAGACGAATGGGATGCCTTTGTGGCTACGGCCAAGAACGCTACCTTTTTATTTCAGCGCGATTTTATGGACTATCATAGCGATCGGTTCGAGGATCATTCGGTGATGGTGTATAAGGATGACGCCTTGTATGCCGTACTACCGGCCAATATTCGTAATGATGCACTTTATTCGCACCAAGGGCTTACCTATGGAAGTTTTGTACTACAAGAAAAGGCCAAACTGTTATATGCATTGGAAGCGTTTAAGACGATGCTTCAGTTTCTCTCTGAAAACAAAATTACTAGCCTTGAGATCAAGGTGATCCCAACCTTTTATAATAAACTTCCGGCAGACGAATTAGTGTACTTTTTGTACAAAGCGGAAGCCCAGCTCATTAAACGAGATGTGCTAATGGTGATCGATTACGATCACCAGTTGCGCTTTCAAAAGAATAGAAGAGAGGGGATCAACAAAGCAAAACGCAATGGATTAACGGTTAGGGTAGATTCTAACTTTGAAGGATTTTGGAATGAGATCTTGATCCCAAACCTCAATAAGAAGCACGGTATTGATCCGGTACATAGTTTGGATGAGATCAAAATGCTCGCGAAGCGATTTCCGAAGCAAATACAGCAAGTAAATGTATATAAAGGTGATACATTGGTGGCCGGGACCACTGTTTTTTTAACCCATACGACCATTCACCCACAATACGTTTCTGGGAATGTAGATAAGAATAGCTTCGGAAGTTTAGACCTGGCTTACGACTTTATTATAAATCACTTTAAAGAGGACAAACGTTACTTCGATTTTAATATCTCGAGTGAAGAAGACGGCAAGGTTTTGAATACCGGTTTGATCTTTTGGAAAGAGAGTTGTGGTGCGCGTGCTTTTACTGCAGACAACTATTTAATAGAAACAGCATCTTACAATAAACTTAGCTTGCAACTTAAATGATATCATTTTTAGACCTTCATGCCGTTAATGCTCGATTTGAAAGCGATTTCAAGCGGGTGTTCAAATCGTTCTTAGATTCGGGTCATTATATCCTCGGAAAGGAACTCGAAGCGTTTGAAGCTGAGTTCGCTGCGTATTGTGGCGTAAATCATGCAGTTGGTGTTGCCAACGGATTGGAAGCGTTGCGTTTGATACTAGAAGGCTATAAAGAACTAGGAAACTTATCTGAAGGCGATGCGGTGCTGGTAGCTTCAAACACGTATATCGCTACCATACTCGCAATCAAACAAGCAGGGATGACCCCGGTGTTGGTAGAGGCCGATGCCACTACCTATAATTTTGATCTTGAGGCATTGGAACAAGCGATCACTCAGCAATGTATGGCTATAATGCCGGTTCATTTATACGGTCAGTTGGCTTCGATGAGCGCTTTGACAGCATTGGCCAAGAGGCATAATTTAGTGGTGATCGAAGATGCTGCACAAGCACATGGAGCGGAAGATACGAGTGGAAAACGTGCCGGAAACCTAGGGGATGCCGCCGGGTTTAGTTTTTATCCGACAAAGAATCTAGGTGCCTTAGGTGACGGTGGAATGGTAACCACGAACAACAAGGCGCTTGCAACTGTGGTGCGTAAACTCAGAAATTACGGAGCCTCTTCAAAATACGTGAATGAACTGTTGGGTTACAACTCGCGACTGGATGAACTTCAGGCAGCGCTCTTACGGTGTAAGTTACCGAGTTTGGATGCTGATAATGAAAGACGACGTACTATCGCTAAGCGGTATCTTTCCGAAGTAAGCAATAAAAAGATCACATTGCCAACGTATCATGGCGATCTGGCACATGTGTTTCATTTATTTGTGGTGCGCGTGCAAGACCGGGAAGACTTTATGCACTATCTCAATAAACACGAAATTGGTTCTTTAATTCATTACCCTATAGCGCCCCATCAACAGCAGGCACTTTCAGAATTTAATCATTTACAATTCCCGGTGGCTGAACAAATTCATGCGCAGGTAGTGAGTATACCTATGAGTCCGGTATTAAGCGATGAAGAAGTGAGTGAGGTTATTTCAACTTTAAACGACTACTAATTGAAACTACCCCGATTTATACGAACCAATCTGTTGCTTAAGATCACTTCCCTTAATGCAGTAGTGATAAGCGTTCGTTTAGTGATCTCTCTTTTTGTACAACGATTGCTCGCCGAGATCGTGGGAGAGGCAGGTATTTATAAAATTGGGCAATTGCGAAGTTTAACCCAGTTGCTTACTTCCTTTACTTCTTTAGGTGTGTTTAACGGGATCGTTAAATATGTTGCCGAATATAAAGAGGACAAGGAGCAATTACAGAAGTTGTTCTCTACTACTTTTGTATTTACAGTAGTAGGAACGGTCGTATCGGGAACGGCCCTGTTCCTGTTCGCTCCTTTTATTAGCGAATACCTATTTGGAGCAGAAACCTATACCTACCTCATTCGATTGTTAGCAGTTATCGTGCCCTTTATAAGTGTACAGCGTGTGTTTAACGGTGTGGTGAACGGACTCTCACAATACAAGCAGTTTGCCAAGATAGAATTGCTCAGCTATATTCTTAGTGTTACGCTAACGGTTGTGTTCTTGTTGCAATACGATCTTGATGGTGCATTGGTAGCCATCGCATTAACGCCGGTAGTACAAGTAAGTGTGATGCTCTTTCTGTTTGTACGAGTGTTGCGCGAATATGTACAATTTAAAAAATTAAGTTTTGCCACACCCTTGGCCAAAAGTTTGTTGGCGTTTTCACTTATGTCGTTCGTTTCTTCTATTCTATTGAATTACGTAGAGATCGATATTCGATCGATGTTGGCCGATCAGCTTTCGGAGGAGGATGCCGGAATTTGGACGGCGATGACCTTTATTTCGAAGAATTACATGGTATTTTCGGGCGCGATCTTTACATTGTATGTGATCCCCAAATTCGCCAGTATTCATGATCGCTCGGATTTTAACAAAGAATTGCTGTCTATTTATAAGACCTTATTACCCATATTTGGAATAGGAATGATCGTGGTGTATCTGTTTCGGGATCTAGTGATCGAGATCATCTATCCCGGGTTTACCGAGATGTCGCAATTGTTCAAATGGCAACTCATGGGGGATTTTATTCGGTTGGCATCGCTCGTACTTGCACATCAATTCTTGGCAAAGAAAATGGTACGAAATTTTATCTTTACTGAGGTGATGTCACTTGCCTTGTTTTACAGCTTTGCCTATTATTTTACAGATCAGTATGGGGTTGAAGGCGTGGTGATGGCACACTTTGTACGTTATATAATTTATTTCTTGGTAGTCTTCTTTTTGGTGTATCGCTATTTCAGAAAACAACGAAAGAAAGAAGATATAGAAACCTAAGCAAAAAAGGATCTTTTAAAAATGTTAGTCCGATTATGAACACTAAAGAATGTAAGCTTTTTATAGATAATGAACCGTTTCGCTTTAAGGTAGAAGGTGATTTTTTCTGGGGTGCCGGGGAAGCCTTGTACGAAGCCGAAAATAATATTATCTCGAAAGTGCCATGGACTCAGGATGGATATAAGGTAGTTGATGCGTTTACTTCGGAAGAATTTAAACGTTTTAAAGAATCGGTTCGGCAAAACATAATGAAGGCCATGAGCTCGAATGCGATCGATTTCGAGCCCGATACTTTTGAATTAGAATCCTATCATAAAGTAGTTACCACCAATGAAGCGCACTTAAGTGTCATTAACCAAACCAGAAATTTGACCAATGCTGATCTAGATTTCGATATCGATTCGTTGGCCGAACGATTTGGGAAGGTGTTGGGATATCGATTGACCAGTTGGATAGAGGAATTACAAAAAACACACATACAAATTCGAATAAGTAGACCGAGTACGCTTGATATTAATCCACCGCATCGCGATGGCTACTTAAGCTATTGGAAAGACATCATAAACGTATGGGCGCCAATTGCAGGTTGTAACGACAAAACGTCGTTGCCGGTGGTTCCCGGGAGTCATTTATTTCCGGAAAAAGAGATCTTACGTACCGAAAGCCAAGGAGCGAAGATCAACGGGAACACCTATTTTGTGCCTTGTATCTTAAAAACTGCCGATGGTGATCTACACATGATCCGCCCTAACCCGTCACCCGGTCAAGCGATTTTGTTTACGCCATTTCTTATTCACGGTGCAGCAGTGAACCGTAGTGATGTAACTCGAGTAAGCATCGAGTTGCGCTTTCCAAAAATAGATTAAATAACGCTAGTCCATTTTTCGAAATACTGTTTGGCCACCGAAAGGTGATCGTGATGTTCTTCGATAAATTGGCGTGCATTCTTTGAGATGAGTTGAATCTTTTCGGGTTGTTCTATAAGCATCGCTAATTTTTCGGCGATCTTTTCAGCTTCGGGCAATGCGTTAATGGCCACAGTGTCGGCTTCAAGACCGTAATAGTCTAACCATTCTTGTTCGGCACCGGTAAAAACAACCTTTCCTTTTGCCATGCCTTCCAATGCATTAAATCCTTGATCGTACGCAAATACTTGATCGAGCAAAATATGTGCTTGGTCGTACGCCTTAATATATTCGTCATAAGGCACGCTACGCACTGTAATGATCTTTACACGAGCTTGGTATTGCTTCTCAATAAGCGCTAAGGCTTCTTCAAACAGATAGTTTCCTTTTTTAAAATAATTTTCAGTATTGATACCGTGAAAAATGACAATGGTATCGGTATTCGGAAGCGATATATAATCAATTTCCTTAAGGTCGATAGGGTTGGGGACCATGCCAAGGTACTTTTTATTTCCTTGCAACGGAATGTGATAGTCGAGGTCTGATGCGATTATTCCGCTCAAGTTTTTATAAATGAAGTTGTGTAACTTAGTATAGCCCGGACTTAAATATTTGGTGATCGCCGCGTAATCCTTTTTATTTCCTTTATTCTGAAAGTATGGTGTTAATATTGAATATCTCGCTTTGCGGGCGTAAGAATAGGAAACACTTATATGGTCTGTTCCGCAGGAAAGCAAAAACACATTCGTATTATGCCTAAAGATAAAGTCCAACAGTTCCTCCTCGATCTTGGGTACGCAGTAGAATGGATTCTCACTAATTAGCTGAACAATGTCATTGTTTTGGAACACTTCTTTCTTTTTATAGAATTGTCTTCGTACCGATTGTGAAACAAGGTCTACCTTGAACACTTTGTAGATCACACGCTTCATAAAATTGGGAAATCCGGAACCAAACGGCAGCCTAAAATTAACGTCTCCACTTCTTTTTTTAAATCCGTCGCCCATACTTACTACGGTCACTTCATGGCCTAAGGTCACAAGCCCTTTTTTTAAGGTCTTATGTGAGGAATTATATTCTCCAACAAGTAAGATTTTCATGACAAGTGCCGATTTATAGGGTAAGTGATCATCCTTTATGCAAAGTACGCATATTTAAGATTTCAAAACACACCTCATTTATAAAAATAACGGTCAATCTTGGCTTGGTCTAAATATTTAAATGAACCATGCGCTTGTAAATAAAGCACAGCTTCGTTCGTGAGTATCAGGATCTTTTTATATTTGTGTAGTCCCCTAAAACTAAAACCTCTTGAGCCAAAGCAAGCATTTGAAGATTTGTATTCTCACCATTTCGTTGGCAAAAGGGGGCGCCGAACGCTCTACGGCATTGCTTTCCAAAATGTTGGATGCACAAGGATTTGAGGTGCACATCGTCACCCTAACCGATGCGATCGATTATGCGTATTCGGGAACCCTTTTTAACTTGGGAATATTCAAAACGGAAGACAATTCGGTTGTTGGCAGATTGCAACGCTTCAAAAAATTAAGGCGGTACTTGCGCTCACAGCAATTCGATTATGTGATCGATAATCGCAATAGGCGCAATTATTTAAAAGAGTTGTATTACCTAACCTATGTGTTCAAAGGAGTTAAAGTGATCTATGTGGCGCGAAGTTTTAAGTTAGACGAATACTTTCCGAAGCAGGATTGGGTAGCCAAAAAAATGATCGAGAAAGCGTCGCATATTGTTGGTGTTTCAAAAGCAATAGCTTCAGAGATCAATTCAAGATACCATACCAAGAAGGCGACCACAATTTATAATCCGGCCGAAGCGTTACAAGGTACCGAGACGCCTTCCGAAGCGAAACAGCCGTATATTCTGTTTATGGGTCGCTTGGTAGAAAAAGTGAAGAACTTTTCCTTGTTACTGGAAGGCTATAAACAATCGACGCTTCCAACCCGATCTATCGCTTTGTTTATCTTAGGTGATGGCCCGGATAAAGAATGGCTTCAGAAAAAAATAGAGGAAATGCAATTGCAGGACAGCGTTAAACTTGTCGCATTCACGCCAGTAGTTGGAAACTACGTGAAAAATGCACTATTTTTAGTGCTTACGAGTCGGTACGAAGGATTTCCAAGAGTGTTGATCGAGGCGCTTTCGGTAGGGACACCGGTGGTTTCAGTAAATTGCAAGAGTGGTCCAGATGAGATTATTACACACGAACACAACGGACTTCTACTAGAAAATCATGATAGTTCACGACTTTCAAAAGCACTAGATCGTATGATTGAAGATAACGCGCTGTATGCGCGCGTAAAAAATAATGCAGTAGGTAGCATAGAACATTTAAAAATTGATGAAATTGCATCCCAATGGGCAACACTCTTACGAAATGAATAAAACTTCCTTATTAGATAGTATCCAATTAATCGATATTCCGAAGATCGTAGCCTCCGATGGTAGAGGAAATCTATCGGTGATCGAAAAAGAATTACTTCCTTACGATATAAAGCGTGTTTATTATTTGTACGATGTGCCTAGCGATAGCATTCGCGGCGGTCATGCGCATATTGAGTTACGTCAATTCCTAATTGCGTTGAGCGGAAGTTTTGATGT
>NZ_QOLC01000031.1 GCF_003333325.1 Candidatus Ulvibacter alkanivorans
GTATAAGAGACAGAAATATTGGGCATGAACGAACAAACGATCATGGATGAAAAAATGAAATACGAGATGGAGTTTCCTATTCAGGTATCTCCCTCACTATTATACCAATACATCTCAACACCTTCGGGCATGTCTGAGTGGTATGCAGACAACGTAAATTCACGCGGTGAATTCTTCACCTTTATTTGGTCCGGAAGCGAAGAAAAAGCCAAATTACTTGGAAAGAAAAGTCCGGAACGAATTAAATTTCGTTGGGTTGAAGATGAAGACACCGACTATTATTTCGAATTGCGCATTCAGGTCGATGAAATCACCAAAGACGTTTCTCTTATGGTCACCGATTTCGCCGAAGAGGACGAAGTAGAAGAAGGAAAGATGCTTTGGGAAAACATGATCTCAGAACTAAAACAGATACTGGGTTCTACCTAAAAACCCTTATAAATATAATATCTTTGTGCCGCCGCTTGAAAAAGAGGCGGTTTTTTTATGGTAAATAGTAACGGACATTTAGTAGCAGAATCAGAAATTTCATTTCATCCAAACAACAGGGGGTTGGCCTATGGCGACGCGGTATTCGAAACCCTGCGCGTGTCGGCCGGTAAGATCTTTTTTTGGGAAGATCACTATTTTAGACTAATGGCTTCTATGCGTATACTTCGTATGGAGATCCCCATGAACTTTACAATGGAGTATTTGGAAGATGAGGTGCTTAAAACTACTTCGTCTGTTGGGACCGCTCAAGAGACCTACCGCGCAAAAATCTTAGTTTGGCGAGAGGCTGATGGAAAATACAAACCGGAGTCTAACGATATTTCATTCGTGATCACGGCCGAAACATTGCCGCATCCCTTTTATACGTTGCCTAATGTACCTTATGAGGTGGAGTTGTTTAAGGACCACTATGTAAATTCGGGTTTACTATCCACCTTAAAAACCAACAACAAGGTCTTGAATGTACTTGGTAGTATCTATGCGAAAGAGAATGATTATGCGAATTGCTTGTTGTTAAACGAGAAGAAACAAGTTGTAGAAGCACTTAACGGGAATATCTTTTTAGTAAAAGGATATACCATTAAAACGCCGCCATTGGAGGATGGTTGCTTAAATGGAATTCTTCGGAAACAGATCATAAAGATCTTAGGACAGCTGCCCGATTATATTCTTGATGAAACATCGGTCTCACCTTTTGAGCTTCAAAAAGCGGACGAACTGTTTATAACCAATGTAATTACCGGTATTCAACCGGTTTCTAAATATCGAAAAAAGGAATATGCTTCCGAAGTAGCCAAAGAACTTCTTGCTAAACTGAATGTAAAAGCTAGATTGGGCTAATTGAGCGTTGGGTTTTCGGGCGAATTGGACCAAATAAGGTAGTCACCACCAAATTCGATCATTTTTTCTTTCCAGAAGTTGTCGTTGGACTTCCCAATGATGTCATTTTTATATTTATTTGGAACTACAACCCAACTATGAACTTCCAATTCTTGCTCTAGTTGTTCGCTGTCCCAGCCCGAATATCCTAAAAAGAATCGAATTTGATCGCTGGTTAGTTTGTCTTCTTCCAGCAATTGTACGATGGCGTTAAAATCGCCACCCCAATAAATTCCGTTAGAGATCTCGATACTGTCGGGGATGATCTCCGGTATACGATGTATAAAATACAAGTTGTCTTGCTCTACCGGGCCTCCGTTATATACTTTTAATGTAGAATTGATCTCTGGAATAAAATCTTTAAGTGTGTATTCTAGTGGTTTGTTAAGGATAAATCCTACAGATCCATTTTCGTTGTATTCTGCCAACAGGACTACAGACCTATTGAAAGAAACATCTCCAATAATGGAGGGCTCTGCCACTAACAGAACTCCTTTTTCGGGTTTTAGTGTAGTCATTAAGTTGGTTTTAGTTAATTAAATCTAAGTTATTTTTTTTGAAAAAGCAAGATTAGCGTACGATCATCCATAAATATCCATGAATAAAAAAACCCTGTCGCAAGGACAGGGTCTAGAAAAAATGGTATTGGTTAATTAGTTTACACTGCTCTGTAAATCTGAACCAGCCTTAAATTTCACTACATTTTTTGCAGCGATTTTAATAGTTTTTCCTGTTTGTGGGTTTCTACCTTCTCTAGCCGCTCTTCTAGAAACTGACCAAGATCCGAAACCTACTAAAGATACTCTGTTTCCTTTTTTTAGTGATTTTTCAACATTCCCTAAAAAAGATTCTAATGCTTTTTTTGCAGCTGCTTTTGTGATTCCGGCATCTTCTGCCATTCCATCGATTAAATCTGATTTGTTCATAGTTTGCTTTTTAAATTTAAATTGTTGGTTAAACTTCAATTAATTGCTCTACAAATTTAAACGGATTATCGGTTCAAGCAAGGAATGACGGGGTAAATCCGCGTTATTGTTAATAACTTGGAAGGTTTGTTAATAAACCAACGCCCTTTTTTACCATTTTTAAGGAAATCAGTAGTAGTAAGGGTTTACAGAACTTTTGCATCGGGTTGTACCTCATACCCATTCAACAAGGACACAATATCCATTTTTCGCTTCCCCGGCAATTGCAACTCCTTAATATATACATAGCCATTAGGCACCGCCACTTTTAACTCTTTTTTCGTGGTTTCGATAGCTCCAACAGACAGTTCATGCGTTTCTTTTTTTACTTCGGAAGCGTAGATCTTAACCTTTAACCGTTCGTCTCCGTTCTGCAAATAGGTCCAAGCGACAGGATATGGTGAGAGCCCGCGAATAAATGCATCTATTACTTCTACATCTTGGTTCCAATCGATACGGGTATTTTCGGTCGTGAGTTTTGGCGCTTCTTTAAATTGCTCCGATTTGGGCTGTAGGGTAGTAGTGACTTCTCCGGATTCTATAGCCTTCACGGTCTTTAGCACCAAATCACTGCCTTCGTCCATTAACTTGTCATGAAGCGTACCTGCCGTTTCATTTGGAGCGACAGCCACTTCCGAAGCCATGATAATTGCACCGGTATCGATCTTTTCATCAATAAAGAATGTTGTTACCCCGGTCGTAGATTCCCTATTTATTACTGCCCAATTGATGGGCGCCGCGCCACGATAGTGAGGTAGGAGGGAGGCGTGTAGATTAAAAGTTCCGTATGCTGGTAATTGCCATACAACCTTTGGCAGCATTCTAAACGCAACCACGATCTGTAGATTGGCGTTCAGCGCTTTTAGTTGTTCTATAAACGCTTCGTCCTTTAAGTTCGTAGGCTGCAAAATTGGAAACTTTTGCGTCAAGGCATATTGTTTTACGGCCGAGGGTCGTAACTTTCGACCACGACCCGCAGGCCGGTCAGGAGCTGTAATAACACCAACTATGTTGCATTTGGCTTCCACCAAGGTCTTTAAAACACCAACCGCAAAATCTGGGGTGCCCATAAATACGATACGTAACTTCTTCATTATGTTTTGTAATACTGATTTCTATTATTGCGTTGTACTCTGCCATGGTCTATTAATAACCTGAGTACGTACAAGATCTTAGTTTCTGTAAAGGTACTTTTTTCTGCAAGCGATCTCGAGCTTAGCTCATTTTCTTCTAATAGGATCATTATTTTTTCTGAAATGAGTTGTGCTTCTTTTTTGGTTACTGTTGTTTCTTGAGACGCGCAAACCGAACATATTCCGCAAGGCTCTTCAACCTCTTCACCAAAATAAGATACAAGTTGTGCACTGCGACATTGTTGGTCGTTTTCTATATAACGTAGTACCGAAGCGACTTGCTGTTCTTTTTTCTTATTGAGCTGTTTTACTTCTTTAGCGATGACATTTATCGTCTTATCGTCCTCGCGTGGCACTAAAAAAGTTATAGAAGCATCGGTTAAGAATAAGGATAGGTCAACCAATTCATCGCGTTGCATGCGCTGTAATGCTTCAATAACCTTAGGTACATTTAAACCGGTTTTTTTTGCCACCAATTCTAAATTGATAGCTGTCGATGTTTCAAAAATGCCACCATACATTCGCAAGATCGTTTTACCCACCACAGAGATCGAGGCGTCACTTTTAAAGTAATCCAATAGTTTTTCCGAAGGGACCAAGAACTGTAGCGCTGTTCTTCTTCCAAATTCTTTCGATAATTGTATAATAGCAAGACGGTCTAAACTGTTTAATGCATTATAGGTAAGCATCGTGTTTAAATCGTACGTATTACAAAACTCGGTAAAATTAAAACTATGAGCGGTAAATTCGCCTTCGCCGTATGGGATCTGAAAATAATTATTCAGTTTTCTATAGACGAGTTTCAAGTCATCGGGTCCGGGAAGCGCTTCTATAAATTGTTTTTGAACTAACTTTTTATCGTATGAGTTATATAATAAGATGGCTGCCGCGGGTTGTCCGTCCCGGCCGGCACGACCGGCTTCTTGAAAATAGCCTTCCAAGCTCTCAGGCAATTGTATATGTATCACTAATCGAACATCGGCTTTGTCTATTCCCATTCCAAAGGCGTTGGTCGCCACCATAGTTTTTACGCTACCTCTCAGCCATTGCTCTAGCCTTTTTTTCTTTTCTTCTTTAGTTACGCCACCATGATAAAAGGTACTGGGAATGCCCAAATGAGTTAGATGATTGCTAGTTTCTACAGCTGTTTTTCTGCTTCGAACATAAACTATGGCCGAGCCTGTCTTGTTTTTAAGCAATTGTTCGACCCTGTAAAGTTTATCGTCTTCTTTATACACGCGATAGGCAATATTGGGACGCACAAAAGAATTCTGGATAACCTCAGGCAATTCTAATTGAAGTTCAGCAATCGTGTCGGTTAAGACTTCGGGAGTTGCTGTAGCTGTTAAGGCAATTATTGGAACTAACGGATGTAACTCTCTTAGCACCGTAATATTTTTATAGGCCGGTCTAAAATCGTTCCCCCATTGGGAGATACAATGTGCTTCATCTACGGCGATCAAGTTTACAGGCATTTCACGAATGGCGTTTTGCACCATTTCTTGTTGCAAACGTTCGGGCGACACGTATAGAAACTTATAATTTCCATAAATGGCATTATCTAACAAAGTGCGTAGTGTGTCTATTGAGATGCCTCCGGTAATAGAAAGTGCCTTTATACCGATATTCTTTAGTGCTTGCACCTGATCTTGCATTAATGCCACCAGTGGTGAGACTACGATACAAATTCCATCTTGTGCCATAGCAGGTACTTGAAAGCAAATCGATTTTCCTCCGCCGGTGGGTAGTAATGCCACTGTGTCCTTCCCATTGAGTATCGACTCTATGATCTCGGCTTGTTTTGGTCTAAAACCGGCATGGCCCCAATAGTGGTTTAAGATATGTAATGGCGATTTCAATCTGTGTGCTTCAGTTTTTCTAAGATATAGTTGGCGCGGTCTTCAATAGTTCCTATAGGCACTTCGCACACGTCATAGCCGTATGCACGATACGCTTTCCCAAGAAAATCGAAAATAAGTGTTGCTTGTTCAAAGGATTCATACCGCTCATTGTCGGAAGTATAGATTGATTCCCATGGAGGCAACAAGAACACATGGTCGTATGTAAATTGTTTACATGTATCTGAAAAAGAATCGGGGTAGGAAACAGCGATATAGTCCATATAGGCAGTAATATCGGGCAGTCCGCGGTCATAGAACACATGGTCCTTTGCATGTTCATCTGCCTTAAAGAATTGCGCTAATCGGCCTTCCATCAATTTTTCGCTAAACAGCACAGGTTCTTGTAAAAAAAGCTGATCAATCCCTTCCTTTTGGGCTGCAAGAATGACTTCTCTAGAAATTTCGTGAAGGCATGTATGTCCCAGATTCTCAAGATGACTAATAAGCGTGGTCTTACCAGATCCAGGTCCTCCAGTGATTACTATTCTTTTCGTTTTCAAGTATGATGCTTTTCTACAAATTACGTGAATATTTATTGATCTTGAAAGTGTATCTTTGCCTTACATTAAATACATTTTTGCATGTCGGATAAGAAAAAAACTGAAGAATTTTACAAACGGTTACACAGCCAGTTAGAAGAGGATACGCAATGGCCTTCGCCGTATTTATATAAATTTATAGTACCTGCCAGTAATGAAAAGATCGCCGAGATAGAGCGTATTTTCGACAATACCGGTGCCACAATTCAAACTAGGGATTCCTCCAAAGGGAATTATACTAGTGTTTCTATAAAAGTTACCATGGCCTCACCCGAAGCCGTTATAGAAAAATATCAAGAAGTTTCTAAGGTGGAAGGTGTTATTTCCCTTTAATTTTAGTATTTTGCATACCATATTTACTTCAGTAGAACAAACCCCTACTTTCCTTAAAAAAATTAATTTTGATTGACGCTATAGAATACAATACAGAACGCCCGCATTTAATTATACCGGAGTACGGTCGCCATATTCAAAAAATGGTAGATTATGCCGTTTCGCTCGAAGATCGTGACGAACGCAATAAAGTGGCGAAAAGCATCATTTCGGTGATGGGTAATTTAAATCCGCATCTACGCGATGTACCCGATTTTCAACATAAACTGTGGGATCAGTTATTTATCATATCCGACTTCAAATTGGACGTGGACTCTCCTTTCGATAAACCTTCCAGGGAAGAACTTACCGAACGCCCGGAAACCTTAAAATATCCACAAAATCATCCCAAATATCGTTTCTACGGAAACAATATAAAGCGCATGATCGATGTGGCGGTAAATTGGGAAGAAGGAGATAAAAAAGAAGGTCTTATTCTTACCATTGCCAACCATATGAAAAAGTGTTTCTTGAATTGGAACAAGGACACTGTTGAAGACGACGTGATATTCTCGCATTTGTATGAACTTTCCGAAGGGAAGATCAACCTTAAAAATAGTGATGAAGACCTTCGCGATGCGCAAAAGTTGATGAAGAATAAAAAACGCTTCAGCAATACCAACACCAAAAAGAACTACAAAAGCAACCGAGGCCGTAAGCGCTACTAAAACATTTACCATTATTTATGGGAACTTTTCAAATTGAAGGCGGACACAAGTTAAATGGTGAAATTCGCTCGCAAGGAGCTAAGAACGAAGCCTTACAAATTCTTTGTGCCGTATTATTATCTTCCGAAGAAATCGTAATTAATAACATTCCCGACATTCGGGATGTCAATAAATTAATTGGGATCTTAGAGAATCTAGGTGTAAAAACAACGAAACTTTCTAAAGGAAAATATTCGTTTAAGTCTGATGACTTTAATCTCGAATATTTAGAATCTGAACTATTTAAAAAAGAAGGTAGTTCCCTACGTGGTTCTATCATGATTGTTGGGCCGTTGTTGGCGCGCTTCGGAAAGGGATACATTCCTCGTCCCGGTGGCGATAAGATAGGTAGAAGACGATTAGACACACACTTTGAAGGATTTATAAAATTAGGTGCTAAATTTCGATATAATAAAGAAGAGCGTTTTTACGGTGTAGAAGCACCAAACGGACTTACGGGTACGTATATGTTACTGGACCAAGCATCGGTGACAGGAACAGCTAATATTGTAATGGCTGCAGTTTTAGCGAAAGGTACCACTACTATATACAATGCCGCTTGTGAGCCATACTTACAGCAACTTTGTAAGATGCTAAATGCTATGGGCGCCAAAATAAATGGCGTAGGCTCTAATTTACTTACCATAGAAGGTGTGAGCGAGTTGGGCGGATGTACGCATAGTATCTTGCCCGATATGATCGAAATTGGAAGCTGGATAGGATTGGCAGCCATGACCCGAAGCGAGATCACTATTAAAGATGTTAGCTGGGAAAACCTAGGATTGATCCCGGATACCTTTAGAAAATTAGGAATTACGCTGGAAAAACGCGGAGACGATATTTTTATCCCATCACAAGATAGTTACGAGATCCAAGGATATATCGATGGCTCAATACTAACTGTAGCCGATGCACCATGGCCCGGTTTTACGCCAGATCTTTTAAGCATCGTATTAGTCGTGTGTACACAAGCCAAAGGAAGCGTGCTCATTCATCAAAAAATGTTCGAGAGCAGATTGTTCTTTGTCGATAAACTTATCGATATGGGCGCCAAGATCATTTTATGTGACCCTCATCGCGCAACAGTAATTGGTCATAATTTTACTTCTAGTTTAAAGGCTACGACCATGGTATCTCCGGATATTAGAGCGGGAATCTCACTGCTTATAGCGGCCTTATCGGCAAAGGGTACAAGTACTATTCACAACATTGAACAAATAGATCGCGGTTACGAACGCATTGATGAACGTCTGCGTGCAATAGGAGCCAAGATCAAACGAATTGATTAAAAAAAAAGCCTCCAATGTTGGAGGCTTTTTTTTATGATTTCCGATTCTTGTTTATTTCGTCTTGTAGCTTTCTTCGCAACTGCTGTTGTTCTTCCAATTTCTTTTGTCTGTGTTTTTCAAACTCGATCTCAGTTTCTGCCAATTTCAATTGAGCGGCCTTGGTTACCGAATGACTGTTCTTAAATTTATAGATAAAGAAACCAAGCGCAACTAATAAAATACCGATGATAGACCACATTATCGTATTGTAAGTAGCTTTCTCTGTTAAAACACCAAATATTTCTATTCCGTTCTCCTTTTCCTTAGATCTCGCTAGATCTTCTTGGGTCGTCTTTAAATTATCTTCTAAGGTGGATATAGTGTTAGTTTGCGTATCGATCTCAGCTTGTGCTTCAGATATCTTAGCTTCCAACGCTGCTACCGAATCTAATATGTTTTGACGTAATTTATTAATTTGGTTACGATTAATAACCTTGTATTGTTCATAGTTATTCGATTCATCGATTACTTCGACAAATTGTTCTTCTAAGGTATTGGTTTTTGGTTGTACGGTTTCTTGTGCCAGGAGGGGACAGGCCAAGAATAGGATGGCTAAGAATGTAAAAATTTTCATCTTCATGATGTCAGAGTTAGGATTGTTGTGTGCTTTAACACCACAAGAGTATAAAAATTGTGTAAAAACACCCAATTTTATGGGGGAATTAGATTTTTTTTAACAGCTGCCTAATTGTCGTTATAACAATAATTAAGAGCTCCGGAAGGGCATTTTCGTACCTGGCAAATAATCTTTTTGGTATCAGCGCCTTCAAGATTGATCCATGGGATCACAGTAGTTCTAAAAACTTCGGAAAGACCTTTAGCACACGTTTCGGCATGAATGCATTTTTTGGGTTCGTAGGTAACGGTAATCTCACCATTGGTGAAATTGTTTTCATAGGTTTCCATAAGCATAAATTTGGGGGTTATGTAATCGCCTAGTAATCAAATATATCGATAAATATATGCAATTTATCGATACAAATAACAATTATTGTAGAAAATTCTTACAAAATTAATTATTAACGGCTTTTTTATAAGTGCTTAATGCACGTTCACGTGCTTCTTTATGATCGACCATTTTGTCCGGATAGGAATCGCTATCCAATTCATCGATCCAAGTGTGTAGATACTTCTTTTTCGGATCAAACTTTTCAATTTGAGTGGTTGGGTTAAAAATTCTAAAATACGGAGCAGCATCTACACCGCTTCCTGCTGCCCATTGCCAATTACCAACATTACTGGCTTGTTCGTAGTCCAACAGTTTCTCAGCAAAATACGCTTCTCCCCAACGCCAGTCGATCAATAAATGTTTGCATAAAAAACTTGCTACTACCATTCGCACCCGATTGTGCATATAACCGGTTTCATTTAATTGCCGCATTCCTGCATCCACCATTGGATAGCCCGTCATTCCATTTTTCCATTTTTCAAATTCAGCTTCATTGTTTCGCCATGACACCCTATCGTATTTTTTTCTGAAGGCATTGTTTACAGTTTCTGGAAAATGCCATAAGATCTGCATAAAGAATTCGCGCCATATCAGTTCTTCCCAAAAGGTATCATTCTTGGCTGTAATGGCTTTCTTCATCATTTTTCGTATGCTTACCGTTCCAAATCGTAAATGAGGTCCCAAACGTGATGTTCCTTGTTTGGCAGGAATGTCACGTGTCTCGTTATATGCGTCGAGAGTTGAGGGGGTTACGTCGTATTCAGGGATACTAATACTTGATTTGGTAAAGCCAATATCTGATAAGGATAAATTCGGAAGTCTTGAATGCGCCACCAAATTCTTCATATGTTGGGAAGTATAATAGATCTTTAGGTGCTCCTCGGCTTCAAACTTTGCTTTCCAAGTTTTCATATAGGGCGTATAGACCACATAAGGGTCACCATCATCTTTTACCACTTCGTCTTTCTCAAAGATGACTTGATCTTTATACGTATAGAATCCTATTTCTTTTTCTGAAAGGAATTCTTTTACGGTGGTATCTCGGTCGGTAGCATAGGGTTCGTAGTCGTGGTTGGTGATTACATTTTGAACGTTAAATTCTGAAACCACCGACTTAAAAACCTCCAATGGTTTCCCATGATACATAGCAATACTGCTTTCATGCTCTGCTTGTAATGTTTTACGCATCTTCTGAAGCGTCTCGTGTATAAAAGTAACACGGGCGTCATCTTTGGGTAATTCATCTAGGATCTCCGTATCAAAAATAAAGATGGGCAATACTGGATGCTGCCCTTGTAAGGCCTTATAAAATCCTACATTGTCGTCTAACCGAAGGTCCCTTCGAAACCAAAAAATGTTTACCGGTCCTTCCATTTACTGAATGTTTAGCGTGGAGAGTCCACCGTCTACTCCAATAACTTGACCAGTGATCCAACCACTGTTTTCTTGAAGCAAGTACACGGCCATAGAAGCAATATCGGAGGCTTCTCCAACTCTTTGTAATGGATGTCGTGCTGCCATTTTTTCTTTTTTTGAATCGTTCGATAATAGTTTTGAAGCCAATGGAGTATCGGTTAAGGAAGGAGCTATAACATTGACTCTAAAATTTGGGGCATACTCGGCAGCAAGCGCTTTTGCAAAGCCTTCCAAGGCTCCTTTCGCAGCAGCAACACTTGTGTGAAAAGGCATGCCCATCTTGACGGCAACCGTGCTAAAGAAAACTAGACTAGCTTGATCGGCGGCCTTTAATTTTGGGAGTAACCCATGAACTGTTTTTACTAACGCCATAAAGTTTAGTTCCATGTCATCGCGAAATGTTTTCATGTTCATCATCTTGAACGGTTTTAAATTAATACTCCCCGGACAGTAAACGAGTCCGTGAATTTTTTCTGGCAGCTCCAGACCACTAATGTCGTCCTCTAAGGCATTAAAAGATAGGTAAGTGGCTTCTTCAGGAATATTTTCATTGCTTCTAGCCGCAATATAGACTTGATGGGTGTTCGTTAATTTAGTGGCGATCTCATTACCAATTCCATAGGAACCACCAATGAGCAGAATGTTCTTTTTCATAGATTATATTTTTCCGAAGAGATCCTCCAACTTCTTCTTCCGGTAGTTAAAAATTTCGTCCAATTTCGGTTTTACCAAGAACGGATGTACCATTCTACCGAGGAAACCAAAAGGAAGCTTATAGTGAATTAGGTCTTCCATTTCAACACCACCCTCAATTTCTTTAATAAAATGTTTGTGATGCCATAACGCATAGGGCCCAAATCGCTGCTCATCGACGAAATAAGCACCTTCGTTAACGTGAGTGATCTCTGTAACCCATTTCGTCTTTATGTTAAAGGCAGGAGTTACGATATATTCTATAATTTGCCCTGCATACATAGCGCGATCTGCACCCGATCGAATATGAAAACCCATATAATCTGGCGTGATCGTCTTTAAATTTTTGGGATCAGAAAGGAATGCCCATGCCTCTTGTTTAGAGATGGGTAATCGTTGTGTGGCGTGTAAGGAATAAATCTTCATTAGCAGTATCTCGTATGTTAGCGTCTTTTAGCAATAGTAAGTCGCTTGTTCATACGAGCTAACCTATACAGGTCGTAGCCAATGTTTTTTTTAGATTTTTTAAATCCTAATATTTTTTTCAATAGCGCAAACATCTTCTAACTTTTTGAGTAAAGTTAAAACTGTTTTATCTATTAAAGAAACACTTAAACAAAACATTAACACTCCTCATCACAACATTGTTCGTCTTTCACCAGTCGGCAGCTCATCACTGCGAGCAGCATTCCAACGATAGGAGCTAGAATATAGAGCCACAGGTCTTGAAGTTGCCATGAGAGTAGTGCAGGAGCTATAGAGCGCGCCGGATTCATGGAAGCGCCTGTAATGGGACCGGCGAATAACGCTTCGAGCAAGACAACACCACCAATAGCGATTCCGGCGATTACACCAATTTCTTTAGAACCAGTCGAGACGTTAATGATGACTAACATTAGGAAAAAAGATAGGATGATCTCAAAGACAAACACACGAAATACATCGATGCCAGGCAGCGTGGCTCCCAGGGTTTCACTATCGGGAAATAAAAATAAGATCAATCCGCTAGCGATCACTGCGCCAAAGATTTGAGCCACGACATATTTGGGAACGTCCTTCCAAGGAAATTTTTTTGCATAGGCAAAAGCAATTGTGACTGCCGGATTAATATGAGCACCGCTAATATCACCAAATGCGTAGATCATTGCCATCACGATAAGCCCAAAGGTGACGGCCACCCCGGGATGTGTGACGACACCATTTGTAAATTCATTAATTACGATAGCTCCCGTACCACAAAATACGAGTGCAAAGGTGCCGATGGCTTCAGAAATATAGCGTTTCATAGTGCAAAAATAGCATTGTTTTTCTAACCTATTTTAAGGTTTTGTTAACTATTTAAAAATTACTGCTTTGTACCTTCGTAACAATCGAAATAATTCATTAAAACCAAACCCATGAAAAAAATTTTCCTTTTCGTATTTGCTGCGGCTTTATCAGTTAGTTTACAAGCACAAATACAAACACCAGCCCCTAGTCCTTCACAGAAGATCGAACAGAAAGTAGGTCTTACTGATGTTACACTAGAATATTCCCGACCAGCCATGCGAGGAAGAACCATCTTTGGTGGTTTGGTACCTTACGACAAAATGTGGCGAACTGGTGCAAATGCCAACACAAAAATTACATTTAGTGATCCTGTAGAGGTAGGCGGTACAAAATTAGCTGCCGGCTCGTATGCGATCTATACCAAACCAGGTAAAACCAATTGGGATGTATACTTCTATAGCGATGCTAATAACTGGGGTACCCCACAAGAATGGGATGATAGTAAAGTAGCTGCCAAGGTAACAGTACCTTCCTACCCAATGCCAATGGATATCGAATCTTTTACAATGTCGTTTGATGATGTCACTAACGACACTGCCAATCTAGGGATACTTTGGGAAAAATCGTATGTTGGAGTTCCTATCAAATTCAATACCGATGAGATGGTGTCTGCAAGTATTAACCAAGTAATGAATGGACCAAGCGCCAACGATTACTATGCAGCAGCAGTTTATTATTTAGAAGCAGGAAAAGATATTAATAAGGCGAAATCTTGGATAGATACTGCAATCGAATTACGCGAACAACCTGCATTTTGGTACCACAGACAACAATCGTTGATCTATGCTAAAGCAGGTGATAAAAAAGGTGCTGTACAAGCAGCGCAGAAGTCTTTAGAGCTTGCAAAAGCAGCCGGAAACGACGACTATATTGCCTTAAATAAAAAGTCTTTAAAAGAATGGGGAGCAATGTAAGTATTGTTGTTTTTACTTAACTCTAACGCCTCATATTTATTGAGGCGTTTTTTTATGTTATGTTTTCTTCGGAAGAAGTAATTGCAATAGCGCCGCGATTCCCATCACGAGAAGACAGCCCACCAGATTGAGCCATAAATAAGGCATGAGGTCTATCCACCAAATGTAAATAACGATCAACTGTGTAACGATCGCCGCCAAAAAAGTGGCTCGACTCTTTACAAACTTGATAAAGAACGCTAATAAAAAGATTCCTAAAACGTTTCCGTAGAAAATAGAACCAATAATGTTTACCAACTGAATTAAGTTATCAAATAGATTGGCTACACAGGCCACTCCTATAGCGATAAGACCCCAAAGTAATGTAAACCAACGTGACGCACTTACATAGTGTTTTTCATCACGACCTTGTACGTTGCGTTTATACAGGTCGATCGCGGTAGTCGACCCTAAGGCATTTAGTTCGGAAGCCGTCGATGACATAGCAGCACTCAATATCACCGCCAATAACAAGCCTATTAGTCCGCGCGGCAGGTTGTTCAGAATAAAATGAATAAAGACATAATCCTTATCGTTGGTCTCGGCGTTGGGATTGGCTTTTTTGATCAATTCTTTCGACTGCACTCTTAGTTCATCCTCGGTGATATTGATGATCTGTATTTCTTCCATCAACATCTCTTGTTCCTCCGGGTTAGTGGTTTGGGCATACGAAATTTGTTTTTCTGAAAGTTGTGTGTCTAATCGTTGTTTCTCAGCTTCCAATGCTTCGTATTCTTGCGCATAGCTAGAATTCATGACATCGTTAACCGCAGCCGGGTTGAAATGTAAGGGAGAAGCATTGAATTGATAAAAAACAAACACCATAACACCCACTAACAGTATAAAAAACTGCATTGGTACCTTTAATAGACCGTTAAAGATCAAGCCCATCTGACTCTGTTTTACAGAGCTGCCGGAAAGATATCGTTGCACCTGACTTTGATCGGTACCAAAATAGGAGAGGGCTAAGAAGCTTCCACCTATAATACCGCTCCAAAATGTATAACGGTTGTCGAAATCGAATGAAAAATCTAAGACTTCCATCTTTCCGTTGGCTCCTGCAATATCAAGTGCTTTCGAAAATGAGATGTCGAGCGGGAGGTAATTCAGAATTAATAAAAAAGCGATCATCATTCCACCAAAGATCACCGCCATTTGTTGTTTTTGGGTAACGCTTACCGCTTTCGTGCCACCACTTACGGTGTAAATAATAACCAATACACCTATGATTATATTTAATTGAATCAAATTCCAGCCTAATACGGCCGATAATATAATTGCCGGAGCGAAGATGGTAATACCGGCAGCCAGCCCACGTTGAATTAAAAAAAGTATGGCGGTAAGTGTACGGGTTTTAAGATCGAATCGACCTTCTAAATATTCATAGGCAGTAAATACCTTTAATCGATGATAAATAGGTATAAAGACCAAACAGATAACCACCATTGCAATGGGTAATCCAAAGTAGAATTGAACAAAGCCCATCCCATCGTGAAACGCTTGCCCAGGTGTCGATAAAAAGGTAATGGCACTGGCTTGAGTCGCCATGACCGAAAGTCCGATGGTCCACCATTTAGCCTCATTGCCACCCTTTAAGTAGTCGGTAACGTTCTTGCTGCCGCGTGCTTTGTAGGTTCCGTAAAGCACGATAAATAATAAGGTGCCAATAAGTACGATCCAATCTATCTGCTCCATCTATGCGTACAATTGCGTTATCCAATAAAAAAATAGGATATAGAGTGCATTACAAAGTAATACGAGTGTATACTTCCACTTCCATACGTATTTTTGCGGTTGTTCGTTCATGCTAATTTCCTAATGAGAGCAAGTTAGCAAATAATCGATACGCACCGGCCACACCTGCGGGTAATTCTCTAAAAAAGCTCAATCCGGTGTACACGTAATGGCCTTTTCCATATTCAGCCACAAGCAATGCGCCCTGTGTTTCAGGATAGTCTGTGTCTGCCATACCCAATATAGGGGTGAATTCTGAAGCCCATTCGTTAGGAAAATAGAGTCCGCGCTCCTGTACCCAACCTTCAAAATCGGCTGCGGTAATTTTATTGGGTTTGTTCAACACTTGGTGATCGGGAGCTAGAATATTCACTTCGGAAAATTCATCGGTCACACGATCTCTCGATAAGGTTAAGGAGTAAGGTGCCAGCGACTCGGTTACCAATCGATGACTTGTATTGTACTGAAGCACCAGTGTTCCGCCATTTTCCACATAGTTATTTAGCACCGATTGTTTAAAGGCTAATTCCGGAACGGTATTATAGGCTCGAATACCAACAACGATGGCGTCAAAGTTTTTTAAATTCTGAAGCGTGATCTCATTTGGAGCAATGCTAGTAACCTCGTAACCAATTTGTTTTAAACTTTCCGGAATTGCATCTCCGGCTCCTTCTATGTAACCAATCTGTTCACCTTCTTTATCGATGTTAATATGCACGACCTTAGCTTCCGAAGGTAACAATACACGCTGATACGGAATATGATCATAATCTATAGAGATCAATTCTTTATCGTAAAATTTGTTATTTAACTGCACGAGAGGTTTGATAAGACCTTCACTTTGCTCTTTAGGCGGTTTCACAGTAAATAGTACGGTTTGTGTTTCGCCTACACGTGAGAGTGAGAAGGTATGTTGTGCGGGTATAACACTCCAGCCTATTGGATGCCCTAATGCTACAGTTCCACTAAGGTTATCGCGTCCTGCCCTTACAGTTACAGGTATAGTTTTCTCGTCATCACTGGCAAAGATCCATACCTTTTCATCAATGCTGCTAGTAACTTCAGGAAGCACCTCTAATGGCTGATACACCTCGCCGTCTACAGGATCGTTGTATTTATAAACCACATTTCTTGTGATCGATAACTCAGATCGACCCAGTTGTAATTCAAATACCACTTGTTCGGGTGCGGGAGTTTCTGGCAACCCTATAAGCGCTTCTGGAGCACTGTACATTCCTAAACTTCCTTTTTCGTTTAACCAATAAGGCCCTGAATTACTAGTACTTTCTGAAGTTATTGTCGATTCAATAGTGATCCCTTGATTTGGTAGTAAACTTTCATTAGTAGCTCGAATTGTGCTGCCGGAGGCTGTAGTGATCGCACGAAGCGTAACAGGGTAACTACCACGATTTATGGCTTCAAAGGTTACTTTATACGTGTCCTTAGGGTTAATGGCACTTGTTTCTGATATTGCCTCTACAAAGATGCCTCCACAATCTAGTATAAGCTGTTCTAATTGGGCAAGTTTAATGGTTCGCCAATGATCGTCCTTTAGCTGTTTCACCAATTCGTAGGCTTGTAACAAGGGTTGAAGCATGGTTGACGGATCTTGAAAATCGAAGTTCTTCTCTAACGGGTATAAGATCGCCCCAATGGTCTCACCACCTTCCAATCTTGACCAACTCGTATCGATTCCTTCAAACAGACTCTTTTTTTCTTCCGGAAAATCTCCCTTTAAAAATTCTAGATATTCGGTCTGACTTCCGCGCGATCCGGTACTGCCAAATCCTTGCGACTTGTGCATACTTCGGCTCAAAGACGCGATTTCACCGTTTGAAAGCCCTAGCGCCGGATAGAAATTGCCGGTTTCCACTTCCACCAAATTCGATTTATCTGCCGCTTCAAACTTCTCCCTGCTTCCGTAGAACCACCAAGACGTGTTAAAAAATAAACGTTTAGGTTGCCATGTTCCGAAGCGAACCGCAGAATTAGGATACTTGGTCGCATCGTTTACCAGATCGAAGGCTTCATAACTAAGCATGGCCGACGAAGTATGATGTCCATGTGTACTTCCCGGACTTCGGTGGTCGAACCGATTAATGATCACATCGGGCTTGAACTTTCGTATGGCTCGTACGACATCGCCTAATACTTCATCTTTGTTCCAAATTTCCAACGTTTCATCGGGATGTTTGGAATATCCAAAGTCATTGGCTCGGGTAAACAACTGTTCGCCACCGTCTACGCGCCGTGCAGCTAATAATTCCTGTGTGCGAATTACTCCTAGGAGTTCTCGAATTTCGGGTCCTATAAGGTTTTGTCCGCCGTCACCTCGTGTTAAAGATAGATATGCTGTGCGTGCTTTTACATCGTTCGACAGATAGGAAATTAATCGTGTGTTTTCGTCATCGGGATGCGCAGCGATATAAAGCGCCGATCCGATAAAATTTAATTTCTGAAGGTTGTGATATATTTCTGAAGTAGTTGGTTTTTGAGGAGCTTGGCAAAGTACATGGGTCGTACATAAAAAGGTCAAGACCACGGAAGCAAAAAGGTTTCGCATGCTAATTTTTTCGAAGATGAATTGTTGTTGACCAAATATACCGAAAAAGGAAAAAGTGCTTAATCTATTGGCTGTTCTTTAACATTTTCGTCAAGATCGTCATCATCGCCGGTCATTAATGGAATTTCATCCGGTTTAATCACGGTAACTCCTTTCTGAAGCAGCATACTGTTAGGATACGCAATAATCTCATCACTATTGGTACGTAAGATAATTTGAAAGGCCTTGATATCTTCAATTATACCTTCGTACGGATATTCTTTGTCGTGTATTTTTACATAATCTCCAATTTTATAAGGAAACGTAAAGAACATGATCACGCCGCTGGTAATATTACTTAAAATAGACCATTGAGCGAAAAAACCTATACCAATAACGGCAAATACCGAAGACATCACCCAGCCAAGATCTTTAAATTCAACACCCCAGATCAAGATCAACCCAAGGATAATCATAAAGATCATGGCGAAATCGATATACTTAATAATCAATCCTGTTCGGTGCTCCACCTTTTCCGATTTTCGAGCAAATCGTTTTACTAGTCGTACCAACAATAATCGTAGTACAAGAAAGAAGAGGATGACGACACCCGATTCCAACAGTTCTAAAAAATAACCTTTGAGCATATTGTTTAGTTTAAGCCTAATGAATCGCGTAACACGAGATGGCGATTAAGGTTTTGTTCCCAGTAAGCTGATTTTATGCGATGCATCTTTGTTGCGGTAGTTTTAAGTCGTGTTGTATCTCCTTCTCGTCCGGCGATGGTCTCTTCCCATTTTTCGATCTCATAAGGAAACGTACTGTTAAAATACAATGTAAGTTGCCGTTGCAGATCGGTATAGGTTATGGTATAGACCGAAAGTGAATCTCCCTGTTTTAAACTGCTTAACGCCGCATGTGCTTTGGGGTCTTTGTGTCGTAATCGAAAATACTCAAACGAGGGTATGATCATGTGTTCGCCGGTTGGAAGCTCCTCGGGATTAATTCGAACTAAATTCCAGAGTTCATCTTCTAACCAAGTACGTTGTAATTGTATGGAAGGATTCGATTCCCCTTCAAAATACGAATGCACTTGAAGCTCAAAATCGTCACGATTGTTCATCTGCATATAAACCTGTCCACACCATTCTTGAACCGAATTAGTAATTTTTAACGCATGCCCTTGTGTTTGTATCGGACTAAACGTACTGCTCATAATCGAATACGGATACAAACCGGTATTAAATTTTTTGGTAGCATTTAATTTTAGCACCGAAATATTTTCTTCGGAATAGGTATCCGCTTTTACTTGTTCTTCAGGTAGGAAATCTTCAGTAACGAATACGGTAACAGCAGTCCCGTCACGCAATTCCCCATAGCGTTCTTGCGATAGTTTAAACGAGGTGATCTCGCCCTCACCCGAATACCAATATTGTTTAAATGCTTCGGAAAGTACACGCTGCTTTTCTGCTTTCGCATCTGCTTCTTGATCACTAGGGGTTGAAACTGTTTGTGTTTCTTCAGAATTACCACAAGCAGCACACAAAGCAAATAACAGGACGATCGTAAATACCTTGCAATAGCGTAACATATATGCTTTATTTTTCAGTAAATGTAGTATTAAATCAGCGGGAAGCCAATTGGATTAACGTTTTATACACCAAATGTGTTGGCAATCCCATTACATTAAAATAGGATCCTTCTATTCGGTCTATTCCAATATAACCAATCCATTCTTGAATCCCATAGCTTCCGGCCTTATCGTATGGGGTATACGTTTGTAGGTAGTAATCAATCTCTTCTTGCGACAGTTCTTTAAACCACACCTTGGTGCGATCGTTCACAGTTTCTTGAAACCGAGTGCTCGTAAAACAGACCGAAGTTATAACCTCATGCATATTTCCACTTAGCGAACGCAACATGGCTTGCGCTTCGTTTTGGTTGTTTGGTTTTCCAACAGCTTTTCCATCTTTCCAGACAATAGTATCGCTGGTTATTAATAGGTCATCCGCTTTTAAGTCGGTAAACACCGAGGCCTTAAGTTGTGCCAAATAATCGGTGATTTCGGCGCCTTTTAGATGGTTGGGGTAAGTTTCTTCTACTTGGCGCACATCGATCGTAAAATCGAGGTCCAATTCCTTAAAAAAATGATGTCGCCTGGGAGAGCCCGATGCGAGAATTATCGAAAAGTCTTTAACAATTTCTTTCAGCATAATTAAACGATCACAAATTTATACAGCACAAACGAGCACATGCCCGTGAACATAACACCTTTTAACAGCGAAGAAAGTTGTGCATAGTCTTTTTGTTTTTCGGCCGTCCAAGCTTTGACAAGGGCGTAAAAAAGCGGAGCCAGAACAACTAATAAAAAGTACAATACCGCAACTTGATAGGAGTAGAGATAATTGTACATGTAAATTACTAAGAGCACAATAGTCACCAATAACAACACAAAAACCAAGGTTATCGTCCTCTTTCTGCCAATCGCAATTGGAAGGGTGTTCATTCCACCGTTCTTATCCCCATTAATGTCTTCCAAGTCCTTAACGATCTCGCGAATAAAATTGATCACGAATGCAAAGGCTGCATACTGCAATAAAATTATAAAAATACCCGAATGGATTTCTTGGTTGTAAGTGGTGATGGTCGGTAGAAGGTCGAAAATGCCTACGATCAAAATGCTCATCGCCACCAATATCGATATAAGTATGTTCCCAATTAGCACAATGGATTTCAAGTAGGAAGCATATAAATACAATAACGCCGCGATTATAATAAATAGGGCAGAGAACCCGGGTTTACCTATACGATTGGATAAATAAAAACCTATTGCAACCCCAACCACTGTACACATAAAATATAATGTGGTTGCTGTTTTCTCCGTAATCTTAACGCCTACTAATAACCGCTGTGGTTTATTTATGCGATCAATTTCCACGTCGTAAATGTCGTTTATGATGTTTCCACCGGCGGCAATACAAACGGTCGCAAGAATGAGGAGGCTAAAATCAAGCCTTGTTAAGGCCAAACTAGCCTGCATAGGTTCAAACAACCCGTAGCGAACTAATAACTGCACCAATGCGATCATGAGCAGATTAGGAAGTCTAATTAAACGCAGATACTTCAAGGGTTAATCGTATTTAGCACTTGCTTTTTCAGCATTTATCCATTTACCTTGTACTTTTAAGACTTGTTCGATCACATCACGAACACAGCCTTTGCCTCCTTTTTTATGCGATACATAGGTTGCGATCTTTTTGATCTCGGGCACTGCATCTTGAGGACAACAAGGCAGACCAATTTCCTGCATTACGTACAGGTCTGGAATATCATCGCCCATAAAGAGAACGTTTTCGTACTTAATTCCGTGTGCTGCTGCGTATTCTTGTAATGTGTCACTCTTGTGATGTGCGCCTAAGAAGATATCTTTAATGCCTAAGCCAAGCAATCGCGTACGCACTCCTTCGTTGGTGCCTCCACTAATAATACATACATTAAATCCTTTTTCCAATGCGGTTTTTAAGGCAAATCCGTCCTTAGTATGCATCGTACGGTACATCTCTCCTTCGGTGGTGATGCTAATGGTTCCATCGGTTAAGACGCCGTCGACATCAAAGACGAAAGTGGTAATGTGTTGTAAGTATTCTTTATAGCTTTTTTCCATAGGTGGTTTCTATCGCTTGCGTAAGTTGGGTGTATAATTCTTTGTACGGACTATCTTTTAACAAATGTACGTGTTTTTCGATAGTCTTGCGGTCGTTGCGTTTTGCCGGACCTGTTTGTGCTTCGGAAGGAGATAGGGTCTCGATCTTATGAGCCGTTTCTAATATTAATGGTTTTAGCAGTTCAAAATTTAGATGGTTCTTAGCTAGTAATTCTTCTGAAACCGTATATAGGTAATTCACGAAATTATTCACGAATACAGCCGACACATGAAGTTTAGCGCGTTCTTCCGAAGAAATTTCAACAACGATTTCAGAAATAGTACTTCCTAATTGTCGTAAAAGCCCTAAGTCTTCGGGAGCACTAGCTTCTATACATATTGGCACCTTGTCTAAAGCAATTGTTCGTTGCTTAGAAAAAGTTTGCAATGGATACAAAACACCCATTCTGTTTTGATTGCTAAGTGCATCCATCGCTACGCCTCCCGAGGTATGAACAATTAACTGATCACGAAGTGGAAGGGTTGCAGAAAAACTTTCGATCGCGTCATCGGGAATCCCTAAAATATAGACATCGGCTTCTTTTATTTCTGAAAGTTGCGTCGTGAAAGGGATGGCTTGCAATGTTTTAGGTAGTTGCATGGCAGTGCGATTAAACACTTGCATTACCGAAACTTGCTCGCTTTCAGCCATTGCCCTGCAAAGGTGACTATTTACATTTCCGAAGCCTAAAAATACCACTTTGATCATTGAGGCTAAGGTAAAAACTTTTTTATGCAAATGGTAGATGCATGACCTATTTTATAATTAGATACCTTAACATCTTTACTTAGTAAATATGACTGCAATTCACTATTTTTGCCCCAAAATTCACCCTCATGCAAAAGAAGATTGCCGCTGTTCTTTTTTCCACCCGTTTAACCGCCGTATTATTCCTTGTTTTTGCCGCTGCTATGGCAGTTGGTACATTCTTAGACGCTTCGCAAGAAACCTCGCCAACACCTTATACAAGGGAGCTTATTTATAATGCTTGGTGGTTTGAGGCCATCATGGTACTGTTTGTTGTTAATTTCCTCGGAAACATTTTTAGATTCCGTTTATACCGGAAGGAAAAATGGGCTACCCTTACGCTTCACCTCGCTTTTATCTTTATCCTCATTGGTGCGTTTGTAACGAGATACATAGGGTACGAAGGTGTGATGCACATACGAGAAGGAGCCACAGAAAATACAATGCTTTCCGAAGAAACCTATCTAAAGATCTTTATCGATGGCGATTATATGATAGACGGGGTAGCACAGCGTCGTAATTTACCGCTACAAGAAGTTCGACTTTCAGAACGCTTGGACAATGACTTTAGCATAGAAACCGATTACAACGGGCAACCGGTAGTCTTGCGTTATAAAAATTACATTAAGAATGCCAAAGAGGGACTTATAGAAACTGAAGACGGTGACGAATACCTAAAGATCGTAGAGGCCGGCGATGGCAATCGACACGACCATTGGATCAAAGTTGGGGAGGTTGTAGATATACACAATATTTTGTTTGCGGTTAACAATCCTACACAAGGCGCTATAAATATTACGTATAATGAAGATGGGAGTTATGATATCTCGTCTCCTTTTGAAGGTAGCTTTATGCGTATGGCAGACCAAATGAAGGGCGAAGTAGTTAAAGACAGCTTGCAGCCTTTAATGTTACGTTCGTTGTATCAATTGGCAGGTATGGCATTCGTGATCCCGGATCCAATCACCAAAGGTCGGGAAGGTATCGTGAAGACAGCGAAAGATGAACCGTCTAATATGGATGCGCTTGTACTAGAAATAAGTTCGGGTGGTGAGACCAAGACAGTCGAATTGCTGGGCGGAAAAGGTACAGCGCCCGATCCTGTTGGCGTTGAGGTGGGCGGACTTAAGGTCTACACCAGCTACGGATCTAAGCAATATGAATTGCCATTTAGTATTACATTAAACGATTTTATTGCCGATAAATATCCGGGAACAGAAAAAGGGTATTCTGCCTTTAAAAGTAAGGTTACCGTAATCGATTCTGAGACCGATATGCGTGACGAAGAAATTTATATGAATCACGTATTAGATCATAAAGGATATCGCTTTTTTCAAGCGTCTTTCGATCCGGATGAAAAAGGAACCATACTCTCTGTAAATCACGATCGTTGGGGAACTTGGATTACCTATTTTGGTTATTTTCTGCTTTATTTTGGACTTATGGCTATTTTATTTGATAAGAACACCCGTTTTGGTAGTTTGAAAAAAATGCTGGACAAAGTAAAAAAGAAAAAAGCCGCACTAAACTTGTTACTTCTTTTGTGTATGTCGACGGCGGGAATCGCTCAACAAACGGAGACAGCATCACACAGTCAGACTTCTAAGGCACAAGTTGATTCAATTATTAAAGCCAATGTAGTTAGCAAGGAACATGCCGCCGAGTTCGCTAAATTGATCATACAGGATGACGGGAGAATGAAACCCGTAAACACCTTTGCAAGTGAATTGCTTCGGAAAATAAGTAGAAAAGACAGCTATGAAGGACTCGATGCCAATCAAGTGTTTATTTCTATGTCTGAATTCCCAAGGCTTTGGGTTGAAGCACCATTGATCTCTTTAAAACGAGGCAACGATAGTATTCGCAAGGTAATAGGAGTGGAAGAGGATACAGAACGTATTTCGCTTCTTGATCTCTTTGATGCTAAAGGGAATTATAAGCTGGAGCCGTATTTAGAGCAAGCAACTGCTAAAGCTAATCCGAATCAATTTGAAAAGGATTTTATTAAGGCACACGAAAATTTCTATTTGCTGAACCAAGCCTTGAGCGGAAGTATTCTCAAGATATTTCCTATTCCAAACGATGAAAATAATAAATGGGTCTCTTTTCCGGAATTAAGTGAAGCGAATTTTACCGGTATGGACTCTACAGTTACACGAACCATACTTCCTATCTATTTCCAGTCGGTCAAGAACTCGCGTACGACAGGAGATTATTCGGAACCGAATCAGTTATTGGATGGAATTGAAACCTTTCAGAAAAAATACGGAAGCGAGATCATGCCTTCCGAAGAAAAAATACAAGCAGAGATCCTCTACAATAAAGTAGACATCTTTAATAGGCTTTACAAGTACTTTCTCTTGTTTGGCGCGCTTATGTTCGCCTTTATCATTGTGCAGATCTTTAGAGAAGGAAAGATCGTTAATGCTCTTATTAAATTTTGCAAATACGTGATCTGGCTGTTCTTTATTCTTATGACCGTGGGGCTGGCCGCACGCTGGTATATTAGTGGGCATGCACCCTGGAGTGACGCCTACGAATCTATTATTTACGTGGCATGGGCAACTGTGTTCTTCGGACTTGCCTTCGGAAGAAAAAGCGATCTGACCATTGCTTCTACCGCTTTTGTCGCCGCTATAATTTTGTGGGTGGCCAACCAGAGTTGGTTAGACCCTTCAATTGCCAATCTTCAACCCGTTTTAGATAGTTACTGGTTAATGATACACGTGGCTGTAATTGTAGCCAGTTATGGACCATTTACCTTAGGAATGATTTTGGGTGCAACAACACTATTGCTTATGTTGCTTACCACCAAGTCGAATAAGATAAAGATGGACCTTACCATAAAAGAGCTTACTATTATAACCGAAATGGCATTAACTGTAGGACTGGTCATGCTAACAATAGGGAACTTTTTAGGAGGACAATGGGCCAATGAAAGTTGGGGACGTTATTGGGGCTGGGACCCGAAAGAAACTTGGGCACTTATTAGTATTATGATCTATGCCTTTGTGATCCATATGCGATTAGTACCTGGCTTACGCGGCAGATGGTTCTTTAATGTAATGGCGATCTTCGCGTACGCATCGATCATGATGACCTACTTTGGCGTGAATTTCTATCTTACCGGTTTACATTCGTACGCAAGCGGAGATGCACCGGTAACACCAACCTTCGTATATTATCTAGTAGCGTTCTTCGTTGTGTTGAGCGCCGCTTCTTATTTTAGTTATAAAAAGCACTATATAAAAGAAGGGTAAGCTTTTTGGCTTACCCTTCTCTAGGTTTAGTTGGTTTGGGGATATTAGGGGCCTAATTGTAAATATAGTCAGGCTGTTCCTCCACCATGCGGTAATCTTGCTGTATATGTTCGCCAATTTCCAGCTTCTGGTAAAGTTCTTTAGTAAGTTCTTCAATATCGGACTCTGTGGTTTTTAGTTTCCTCGCAATCTTCGCATTGTCTTTTCCTTCGGAAATATACTGAAGTAGTTTGATCTCCAGTCCGTCAAGATCGTAATGCATAATTAAGTTTTCTAGGTAAACATCTTCCATTAATTTTTCAACGTTTCTGCGATTCATCATTTCTTGACGTTTCAAGAAGATACGCATTTCGGTTTGACGCAGTTCATTCTCTTCTTTAATCGTTTTCATTCGGTACATAATGGCATAGGTCATAATAAGCATTTCTACCACTAACGCACCTTTTACATGAAATGCTTCCGTAGCAAGAAAATCAATACCAAGGGCACTAATAACAAAATAGTCTGCAATAAATAAAAGCGGGACCGCATGGGCGATCACGTAGAATTTGGCGTAGTTCTTTTTACTAAAAAGCAAGGTGCCTGCTACAAAATATAAACAGAGTACGCTGAGTGAAACCGAATTCGCGATAATCGAAAGCAAATCTGTTTCAGAAAGCCAAGCCGAAAAGACAATGATGGTATTTACGCTTAACGCAAACACTGAGATCCACTTCACTTTTGGCATAAATTCACTTAAGGTCAAAAATTTGGATGCGAAAAAAGCGCTTACAGCAGTCATACCCAAGAACAAAGTAGCCACGATAGCACTTTGATATTGCGTTGCTTCAAATCCGATGAGTTCCGGTAATCCATCGCTAAAGAAAGAAAGGGCTGTGATACCGGCTAAGGTCACCGAAAAATATAAGAATATCTTTTCTTCAAAAAGAAAGAAGCAAACGAAGTTGAGTAATACGACCATAAAGGCAAATCCGTAAAAAAGTCCTTGCTGAAAAATACTGCTCTGTGAAGCCGTATGAACAATTGGTGTGGCTGTCGAAAAATTTGTTGCTGAAGTTGCCATTGTAGGCAGGACAGAAATGTAGGAATTTTCTTCAATCGAAGCAAAAGCCAACAAAGATGAATTCGTAGAATTGTCGCCAATGGTGGTGACACTCGTACTGTTTTCAGTATTGATTATACTGCTGCCATCCTTTTCTATGATTGGAAATTTGATGGTGTTTTTAGCTACTTTAACCGTTGATTTGTTGATAGTTACAGTGCTAGTTGCATTGTTGCTTTTTTTGGCAAAAGCTGTTGGGTTTGCTGCGAAAATCATCAGCAAAAGACACAATGCGAGGGGCATGTATTGTGTTCTCATAATAAGTAGGTTTAATCATTTGGGTACTCCAATATACGCAAAAATTACATTTCACCTAATTTTTTTGCATTTAATCGATATTTTTATAAAAAATGCCACTTTGGCGTAAGTGGCATTATTCAAGATTATTTAGTGTCTTCTATTTTCCTACCATATCAGACGGCCGAACCCATTGGTCGAATTCCTCCTCGGTCAAATAGCCAAGATTTACCGCTTCTTCTTTTAAGGTAGTACCGTTTTTATGGGCAGTATTTGCAATTTCGGCGGCTTTATAATACCCTATTTTAGTATTCAAGGCGGTAACCAACATTAATGAGTTATTTAGTTGTTTTTCTATTACCGCTTTATTAGGTTCAATTCCTTTGGCGCATAGTTCATCAAAAGATACACAGGCATCTCCAAGTAATTGTGCCGAATGTAGGAAATTAGCCGCCATCACCGGCTTAAATACATTCAATTCATACTGACCCTGCATACCGCCTACCGTGATCGCCATATCGTTACCAATAACTTGAGCACATACCATAGTAAGTGCTTCACATTGTGTCGGATTAACCTTTCCGGGCATGATAGAGGAGCCGGGTTCATTCGCGGGAATAATTATTTCTCCAATTCCGCTTCTCGGACCACTTGCCAGCATACGAATATCATTGGCAATTTTATTCAATGAAACAGCCAGTTGTTTTAATGCACCATGCGATTCTACAATAGCATCGTGAGCCGCTAAGGCTTCGAACTTGTTTTTTGCGGTTATAAAAGGCAGTGCCGTAAAGTCTGCAATGTATTCCGCAACTTTTTCAGTATACCCTTTAGGCGTATTGATTCCAGTTCCTACCGCGGTTCCTCCCAAAGCTAATTCAGACAAATGCGGCAAGGTGTTTTTCAAAGCCTTAAGTCCGTGCTCTAATTGAGACGCATAACCACTAAACTCCTGTCCTAAGGTTAGGGGAGTGGCGTCCATTAAATGCGTACGCCCAATTTTTACTATATCGTCGAAAGTCTGCGATTTTTCTACAAGAGTTTTATGTAATTGTTCGATTCCGGGTAGGGTCGTCTCTATCAATTTCTTATAAGCTGCAATGTGCATTCCGGTAGGAAAGGTGTCATTGGATGATTGAGATTTGTTCACATCGTCGTTGGGTTGTAAGGTTTTTTCTCCTTCTCCAATGTTCTTTCCGGCCAATTGATGCGCACGGTTTGCGATCACTTCATTCACATTCATATTGCTCTGTGTGCCACTTCCGGTTTGCCAGATCACTAATGGAAATTCGTCATCGTGTTTCCCTTCTAAAATCTCGTCGCATACAGCTGCAATTAGATCTCTTTTTTCTTCTGAAAGTACACCTAGCTCACAATTAGTATAAGCGGCTGCCTTCTTTAAATATGCGAATCCGTAAACGATCTCTAAAGGCATAGAGGCAGGATTGCCTATTTTGAAGTTGTTTCTTGAGCGCTCAGTTTGTGCGCCCCAAAGTTTATCGGCAGGTACTTTTACCTCGCCCATGGTGTCTTTTTCTCTTCGGTATTCCATATTTTTTTTATTTCTGAAGCTTTAGTGCAAAAATACTCAATAATCGAACAAGCGGAAAGTTTTAGGAAAACAACTTTCGCGAGACAAAACTTTCTAAGATTTTTTTTTGAAGAGCTGTTATTTCTGAAAAAATCATTTTATCTTTGCGTCAATTAAACACGCGTAATTATGTTCGAATTTGATCAGTACTTAGGATTTTTAGCTTTCTTAACTATTTTAACCATCGGTTTTTGGTTAATGATCTTTTTAGTGTCCTTTATTCCTTATTGGATTGGAGGCGCATTGTATGAGAACTGGAAATTAAAGCGTGAAGCAAAAAGAAAAGAACAAGAGGCTTAATTACCTCTATACTATATAAAAAAAGGAAGCCATTGGCTTCCTTTTTTTATGCGTTTGTATGCGTCTTATGGTCGACCTTCAAATTCGCCGTCATCATCTCCGGGAGTATCATTTCTTGAACGCTCTCTTTGTTTCTTCTGATTGAAACGGTAGGTGAACGAAAGCGTAAACGAACGTTCTCTCCACTGGAATTCACTATCACTTCTAAAGGTTTCAGTTTCGGTCACCGATCTTCGCTTACGTGAGTTCAAAAGGTCGCTTACATTAAATCCGATAGTTGCATTATCATCTATAATATCCTTACTAAACGCTAAATTTATAGAAAGTAATCCTTCGGTCTCAGTTTGAGCATTATTACGAGGGCCTCTATAAAAAGCGTTCGTTTGCCAATCGATCTTAGCGGGAAGCGAAACTTTGGCACTTCCACGCGCAAACCAACTGTCGTTTTCGGTACCATAATCAACTCCGTTGAACGATCCTTCTGTGATAAATTTAAAATAATTGAAACTGCCGTTTAAACGTAACCACTCCAGAGGATTATACAATACCCCGGCTTCAAATCCGTAGCGCTGATTAGTACTTAGATTAATAGGTATCGTACGAATAATTGGGATTCCATTTGGTGTTAACTGTCCTGTATCTTCTTGAATACGTTCAAACGAATCGGTTTCGTATTGATAATAGATAGAACTTGTTAAAGTAAGCTTGTCCCATCGCTTTAAATATCCCAGATCGAAGGCACTAGAGTAGGCCGGATCCAGATCGGGATTACCTTGAAAAACATTTGCTTCACTAGAACGAGAAGGGAACGGATTAATAAAATAGCCCCGTGGACGGTTAATTCGACGGTTGTATCCTAAGGTGACATTCTCACGTTCGTTTAATTCATAAATAAGATTTACGGTTGGGAATAATCCTGTGTAATTCTTATCAAAATTTATATTCAACTCGTCATTTGTTTCCGAAGCTACATCGGCAGCTTCCACATTTCCTTTTAATTGGGTGTTCTCCAATCGCAGACCGAGTAAAAAAGAAAATTTCCCAAATTTATTTCCGTATTGAGAATATGCTGCCATGACATTTTCCTCGTACGTAAAAATGTTAGACAATGAATCATTTCTTCGGAAGCTACTGTTAGGAGAAAATTGCTCGTATAGCTCATAATCGGTTACAGTTTCTTCAAAGTTGGCTCTAAAACCGGCTTCAAACTGTGCATTTTCCCCTATTGGCAGAACATAATCGGCCTGAGCTAGATATTCGGTTTCATCTTCAACTGTAGCTACGATCTCGGCGGGAAGCTCTTCTTCCATTGGGAAGGTGTTTCGCTCATCAATAAACGCATTTTCTGTTTCCTCGTCTGTGTCATACTGAAAGTCAACGGTCAATTTATGACCACTATCATTAAAGTTATTTATATAATTCAACGAAAATTGATAACTGAGGTCTTCTTCAGTTTCCTTTTCGGTCCTAATACGTGTTATTGCTAAATTATTTTGTCTATCAAATTCATTAGTTTCATTTGTGGTCACGTCTTCATCATCGCCTAAGCGAAGGAAACCACTTGCGGTGATCGATGATCTTTCAGTTAAATAATATTCGATTCCCAGGTTGGTGTTGAATCCTTGATCCTGACGTTCATATTTTCGGTCTTCTGTAACCAACGGATTTTCACGTGTGTCTGAAAAATACCTATTGCTAAAAAACGCATTTCCGGGTGCATCGCGATACCGTACACCTGTGGTATTAAATATATTGAACTTGTCGGTTCTTAAATTAATATTTCCTGAAACATTACTACTACTTGGATAGCCTATATTGGCCTGTACCGATCCGTTTAAACCGAGTGTCTTTTCCTTCCGAAGAATAATATTTAGAATACCTGCTGTACCTTCAGCATCATAACGAGCCGATGGTGAAGTAATCACCTCTACACGTTCAATAGCTTCGGCCGGAAGTTGGCGCAATGCATCTGTCGAACCAAATCCTGCAATAGCCGAAGGTTTCCCGTTGATCAAGATACGTACGTTTTCGTTTCCGCGTAACGAAATGGCTCCTTCAACATCCACAGTTACCGAAGGCACATTATTTAATGCGTCGCTAACGGTGGCACCGCTGGTGGTAAGGTCTTTTCCAATATTATAGATCTTTTTGTCGAGACGAACTTGTACCTCGGTGGTTTCGGCACGCACCACAACCTCATCAAGGCTGGAAGCGTCTAAAGCCAAACTTACTGTGGGTATAGAAATATCTTTATTGACGCGCTGTTGGGTAAGCGTTTTAGATTTATATGAAATAAATTCAAATTTTATTGAGTAGACCCCTTCAGGAACTTCAATACTGTAGTTCCCATCAAGATCGGTAATACCTCCATTTACCACGGTATTATTAGCATTGGTAAAAGAAACTGTGGCATATTCTAAAGGTGTACCGGAACCTTCTTCAATAACCTTTCCACTTACTTCAAATTTTTCTTCGGTATGTCGTTGTGCAATTATGGAATAGGAGGTAAGGAGTAGGAGGGCAATTAATAGTTGTTTCATTGTTTGGTTTTTCTTTTTCGACATCGAAAATACAGGATGGTTTAGGCGGGTTTAGCCAAAATTTTGTTAAAATCGGAGTTGAGACAAAGGGCAAAAAAAATCCCGACACTTAGGTCGGGATTAACTATTTTTTTCTTTACTCTTATTTGATGTATTCGATAGCAACGGTCTCTTCAGTTTCAGTGTCGATGAACCCTTGTTGTTCCATCCAATCATTACTGTAGATCTTGCTCATATAGCGTGATCCATGATCCGGGAAGATCACCACAACATTACTTTCATTCGTAAAAGTACCATTTTCGTCCAATTGCTTTAAGCCCTGCATTGCAGCGCCACTGGTATAACCAACAAATAGACCTTCGGTACGGGCTAGTTCACGTGCCGTGTGCGCGCTATTTTCATCTGTGACTTTAATAAAACTGTCGATCACATCGAAATCGGTAGCCGTAGGGATCAAGTTTTTTCCCAGACCTTCTATTCGGTATGGATAGATTTCATTGGCATCAAATTCACCAGTTTGATGGTATTTCTGCAACACAGAACCAAACGCATCGATACCAATGATTTTAATTGAAGGGTTTTGTTCTTTTAGAAAGCGTGCTGTCCCAGAAATAGTTCCTCCTGTTCCACTACAAGCTACTAAATGTGTGATAGCACCGTTGGTTTGCTCCCATATCTCGGGACCCGTTGTATGATAATGTGTATCGGTATTCAACTCATTAAAATATTGGTTGATATAAACCGACCCTTTAATTTCTTTGTGTAAACGTTTTGCGACTTCATAATACGAGCGCGGGTCATCGGCACTTACATGAGCCGGACAAACATATACCTTAGCTCCCATGGTTTTTAGCATGTCGATCTTATCTTTTGAAGATTTCGAACTAACTGCCAAAATACAATTGTATCCTTTTATTATACTCACCATCGCAATGCTGAATCCGGTATTACCACTGGTGGTCTCTATAATAGTATCACCGGGTTTTAAAATACCTTTCTTTTCAGCTTGCTCAATAATATATAATGCAATACGGTCTTTGGTGGAGTGCCCGGGGTTAAAAGCTTCTACTTTTGCGAAATAGTTGCCTTTCATTTTAGAAGTAATGTTTTGGAGCTTTACAAGTGGCGTATTACCAATCAATTCCAACACACTATCGTGGGCCTTTATTCCTTCTTTCATATAGGGATGTTTTGTTACAAATATTAAGTTGTGTCACTTAAATTATAAACCGTACAAAGGTAAGTTAAAATTTTTAATTAGTTAGAAATGCCTTCAAGATCGAGTAGAAACGCATAATCCATCGCTACTTCTTTAAGTGCTTCAAACCGTCCGGATGCCCCACCATGCCCGGCCTCCATATTGGTGTGTAATAAAATTAAGCTATCTCCTTTATTTTTATCGCGTAGTTTCGCCACCCATTTGGCCGGCTCCCAATATTGTACTTGAGAATCGTGATAGCCCGCTGTAACTAAGAGGTTAGGATAATTTTGAGCTACTACATTATCATAAGGAGAATACGATTTCATATAGGCATAGTACTCCGGATCGTTCGGATTTCCCCATTCGTCATATTCCGAAGTAGTTAACGGAATACTGTCGTCTAGCATCGTAGTGATCACATCGACAAAGGGAACAGAGGCGATTACGCCATTATACAATTCTGGAGCCATATTTATTACCGCACCCATCAACAATCCTCCGGCCGAGCCACCTGAAGCATAAAGATGCTCGCTAGAAGTATATCCTTCAGAAATAAGATACTCTGAAGCATCAATAAAATCGGTGAATGTATTTTTCTTTTTAAGCAATTTACCATCCTCATACCACTGTCGGCCTAAATATTCACTTCCTCTTACGTGTGTAATGGCAAAAATAAATCCGCGATCTAACAAACTTAATCGGACACTAGAAAAATAGGGATCGATGGTCGAACCATAAGAACCATACGCGTATTGTAATAGGGGATTACTACCATCTAAGGCAATTCCTTTTTTATAGACCATAGAAATTGGGATCTTCGTGCCATCTTTAGCAGTAGCCCAAACACGCTTAGATTCGTAGTTGTTCTTATCGAAAGTCCCGCCTAAAACTTCTACTTCTTTTTTTACAATCTTCTCCTTTGTCTCCATATTAAAATCGATGATAGAAGCAGGGTTGGTGAGCGAATTATACCCATACCGCAGCCATTTAGTGTCGAACTCCGGATTTTGAGTGGTATAGGCCGTATACGTTTCATTGTCGAATGGTAAGTAATAGTCTTCCGAATCATCCCATTTCATGATTCTTAGTTTTGTAAGACCTTGATCCCGTTCATTTACGACCAAGTACTCTTTAAAAATATCTACATCTTCTATCAATACCTTCTCTCTTGCCGGAATCACATCCACCCAATGTTCTTTAGTGGTGTTTTTTTCTGAAGTCTTCATCAATTTAAAATTCACCGCATTATCGGCGTTGGTAAGCACATAAAAGTGATCTCCGTAATGTGAGATATTGTATTCTAACCCTCGTTGTCTAGGTTGAAATACTTTAAAATCTCCTTCAGGTGTGTTCGCGTCCAAGATCTGAAACTCAGACGTTAATGTGCTGTAACTGCCAATAACTAAATAGTTATCAGATTTGGTCTTATAAACATAGGTGCTAAAGGTTTCGTCCTCCTCGGTATAGACTAGTTCATCTTCCGAAGCCATACTTCCGCGAAGGTGCTTGAAAATTTGATTTGATCTAAGGGTTTGATCGTCTTTTCGCGTATAAAATAATGTTTTGTTGTCGTTGGCCCAGGTAGAACCTCCTGTGGTGACCCCAATGCTCTGAGGAAGCACCTCATTGGTCTCAAGGTTTTTAATATAGATCGTGTATTTGCGTCGGCTTACCGTATCAACCCCAAAAGCAACCCATTTGTTATCGGGACTTACGTTTATTCCATTCAGGTTGTAGTACGAATGATTTTTTGCCATTTCGTTCACATTGAACAACACTTCTTCTTCGGCGTCTAGCGAACCTTTTTTCCGTGTATATACCGGATAATCTTTTCCGGTTTCATAGCGAGTTATGTAGTAATAACCATTGTAGAAATACGGAACAGATGAATCGTCCTCTTTTATACGACGCTTCATTTCTTCAAATAAATTGTTCTTTAATTCTTTGGTATGTTCTGTGACCTTCTCGTAATAATCATTCTCACGTTCTAAATAATCGATTACTTCAGGATTTTCTTTTTCATTGAGCCAATAGTAATCATCGACTCTAACATCATCGTGTATCTCAAGGTTTTTGGCAATTTTATCGGCCTTCGGTGGCGTTATATCCATAGTTGCATTAGAATTTTCTTTGGTATTGCACGAAACGGCAAAAGTAAGGGAAGCGAACGAAATAACTACTAAATTTTTCACAGGTAAAAGGTTGATTGGTACGCATGCAAAGTAGTAAATTTGCAAAGAATAAAAAACACAAAAATATGTTTGGAGATATAATGGGAATGATGGGTAAATTAAAAGAAACCCAAGAAAAAGTGGAAGCCACCAAAAAAAGACTGGACACTGTTCTGGTGGACGCCGAGAGTACCGATGGACTTTTAAAAGTTACCTTAACCGCAAATAGAACCATAAAGTCGATAGCAATAGACGACTCACTACTTGAAGACAAAGAACAACTTGAAGATTATTTGGTGGTGACCTTAAATAAGGCAATTGAAAAAGCAACAACCATTCATGAAGCAGAAGTTGCAGCGGTTGCCAAGGAAGGTATGCCAAATATACCCGGGATGGATATGTTTAAATAAGTGAGGTGTTGAATCGAAAAAAGGATTCTTTTTTAAAGAACCCTTTTTTACAGATGGCTATAGTGTTAGTGTCATTATAATACTTAAATGTAAAGAAAAAAAATAAAAACACCTTGGTTTTACGCTGTTTTTTAAGAA
>NZ_QOLC01000036.1 GCF_003333325.1 Candidatus Ulvibacter alkanivorans
AGAATGTGTATAAGAGACAGACTTAACATTACGAACTCATAATAAACGACTGTCAAGAAAAACAATTTGCTTTTCTAAAAACGAGCAATACCTTGATGCTCATTTTGAGCATTTACTTTTGGGTCTAGTACATTAAAGGTAAATCATCACATTATTTAAGATTACATTTTATCTTAATTAAATTTAGTTTGAATAACTCAATTTGTTTTTTATATCAAACAATAGAGTTGCTTTAGGATATATTTAAATTGTAAAAAGTCTCTCTTATATATCGCCGCTTGCACCCACCTAGAGCCTTTTTGAAGACCGCTCGTTTACTCAGGTGATGTTGCTACCATTTATATGTAGCTACTACTTTACTAAGCTAACAAATATACGTAAGTGATTTTTTGAAAACCCATAGGCTTGATAAATACTATTGGTTTTTTGGAATGAATCTGTAGATCCCAAAGACAATCGTTAGAAGTCGGTACTTCGACCTACAGAAAATAATTCAACCCACCTACAACGCAACTCCGCAACAATTTCGAGTTGCGCAGTATAAAAAAGTAACGATAACCTTTCTAGTGTCAAGCTAGAGAGTACTTAATACACTTAAATATACGCAACAACGCATCGTTGGACACGGTTGTTTTTAAATTAAGACTATAGGTCTATAGAGATCGTATGACTAAAATCTTTAGGGAGCATCCTACGTTTTTCTCTAAGGTAATTTTTTAACCCTTCTACACTATCGTGACGAGTAATGGGCAGCATTTTTGAAATCGCTTCCGATTGCGAAAGGCCCGAAGCAATAAAATGTTCATATATATTGACGGCAAAACTATGTCTAAAACTATAAATACCATATTCCCGCCCTAAATTGAAGTGTCTCTTTACTGCCTTAAAACGATGTCCAAAATGATCTGTTTTGCTTTTTTCCGAAGCCTCCCAATAAGCCGGATGACCATTTGGAGTGAACACAAAACTGTTAGGATCATATTTTTCTAAATTCATCTTCACTAAGATTTCATACAACTGATCTATGATAAAAACCTTTTCTATCGCTTTGGTTTTTGTTTTATCAGTTAACAGCCTATTAGTAAGGTCTACATCCTTAACTCGCAAACGCAACACTTCCCGGTTGCGCAAAAATGAATAGGCTAACACTCTAAGATAATCTAACAAATATGGGTCATTTACTTCCAAATAGTTTCTAATGTCTGAAATTTGTGCGGTGGTAAACGGATGATTTTTAACAGGATTAGATTTCTCTTTTCTGATATCCTTTACAAAATTATGTTCGATATGGCTATTCTCTACCATTTGAGAAAATACTCCGCTTATCGCAGCCCGATAATTGTTCACACTAGTCGCTGTTTCCCCTTTACGCTTAATATATTTTAGAAATTCCACAATATGAGCCCTTTTTATATCTCGGGCAGGGTTATGAATAAATTTATGGGTTGTGGCAAAATCAATGAATTTATTTATTCTAAAATCTACTGATGCCGAAGTACTCTCGGCCCATGTGGTTTTTTTATCCTTTAATGCTTGAGTAATTGCCTCAAAGAAAGTAACTTCTGTTACTTCAAAAGTTAAAGCATTGTTTATAGGTATCGTATTTTCATAAGGGTTATACCCTTCTTTAAGTAACCGTGTAAAAGCCCCAACCAAATTCTTTCCGCACGCCTTTCGTTGCGCGACAGTCTTATATCGGTTAATCCCTAGTTTAAAATTAAATTTCGAACTCGAATCAAACTTCCCGGTTTTAGGGTTTCGATAATTGAACCATATATACCATGGACGGTCTAAAGTAGCTCTTCCTCTAGAATCTTTGGGAATAAATAACTTCACTTCTGAATAATCCATCTTATCTGAATTAACGATGAGGATTTTAGGTACCTTTTTAGGTACTTTTTTGGAAAGATACACTTTTCTGCTCATTTTAGAAAAGTGTTTAAAACGAAGAAACCCCCTATAACAGGAGGTTTCCTAAGTACTGAAGACGGGACTTGAACCCGTACGGACATTTCTGTCCACTGGATTTTAAGTCCAGCGTGTCTACCAATTCCACCACTTCAGCGAATATGGAGCGAAAAACGGGATTCGAACCCCTGCCTTTGCCGGCAGGCAGGCGCGACCCCGGTCGCACATTTGGTTTTACAAACGCTCCTAAAAGCTGTCGCAAAATCATTGTTTTGAGCGAAAAACGGGATTCGAACCCCTGCCTTTGCCGGCAGGCAGGCGCGACCCCGGTCGCACTTTCAGTTTTACAAACGCTCCTAAAAGCTGTCGCAAAATCATTGTTTTGAGCGAAAAACGGGATTCGAACCCGCGACCTCCACCTTGGCAAGGTGGCGCTCTACCAACTGAGCTATTTTCGCAAACTAAGATCGTAACTCAGGCGCCGAATCAATATTCTATTGCCTAAAGCGGACGGCAAATTTAAAACTTTTACCTCAAAACCAAAGACATTTTTTAAAAATTTATTACAAACCTTACTTCTTTATTTTTATGGAAGCCTTGCGCTGCAACATACGCTTTATTTCGTTTAATTTCATCAACGCCTCAACTGGTGTAAGCGTATCGATGTCGATCTCTAAGATCTCTTCGCGCAACGACTCTAACAACGGATCATCCAGTTTAAAGAAACTAAGCTGCATCTCTTCTTTAGAAAGTGCTTTCATTTCTTCTGTAAGTTCTTCGGAAGAATGCGATCGCTCCAAACGCTCTAATATCTTGTTCGCACGATGCAACACAGCCTGAGGCATTCCGGCCATTTTGGCTACATGAATACCAAAACTATGATGTGAACCCCCGGGAGTAAGTTTCCGAAGAAATAAAACAGTATTCTTTAACTCCTTGACCGATACATTATAATTCTTAATGCGCTCGAAGGTCTCAGTCATTTCGTTCAATTCGTGATAATGGGTCGCAAACAACGTTTTTGCCCGAGAAGGATGCTGGTGCAAATATTCGCTAATGGCCCATGCGATCGAGATCCCATCGTAGGTACTTGTACCACGACCAATCTCATCTAACAACACCAAACTGCGTTCAGAAATATTATTTAAGATACTTGCGGTTTCATTCATCTCGACCATAAAGGTAGATTCTCCCATCGAAATATTATCACTAGCCCCTACCCTTGTAAATATTTTATCGACTATGCCCATTCGCACGGCTTTGGCCGGAACAAAACTTCCCATCTGCGCTAATAGGACCACTAAAGCCGTTTGTCGTAAAATAGCCGACTTACCACTCATATTGGGACCTGTGATCATGATGAGTTGTTGGTTCTCGCGATCTAGGAACACGTCGTTGGGTATATAAGGCGAATCTGGTGGTAATTGCCGCTCTATGACCGGATGTCGACCTTCTTTTATATCCAGATCATAACTGTCGTCTATTAATGGTCGCGTGTAATTCGATGTTTTAGCCAAGGTCGCGAAAGAACACAAACAATCCAATTCGGCAATAAGTGCTGCGTTCTGCTGCACCGAACCAATAAACTCTAGCATCCAATCGATTAAAGCACCAAACAACTCCTGCTCTAATGCACCAATCTTCTCTTCAGCACTTAAGATCTTGGCTTCATATTCTTTTAGTTCCTCGGTAATGTAGCGCTCTGCATTTACCAAGGTCTGTTTGCGAATCCATTCTTCGGGCACTTTATCTTTGTGCGTATTGCGCACTTCGATATAATACCCAAAAACGTTGTTCGAGGCGATCTTTAATGAAGTAATCCCGGTACGTTCGGTTTCTCGTGCTAACATGGCATCGAGATAATTCTTACCACCGGTTGCTATCCCTCGTAGTTCATCCAGTTCCTCATGAAAACCCGGTGAGATCACGTTCCCTTTATTCATAGCCACGGGAGCCTCTTCTAACAGGGTTTCTTTTATTTTGGATCGCAATAGATCGCAAGGCTGCAAGGCATCACCTAAGATTTGAAGCGACTCGTTACTAGCGTTGGAAGCCACTTGCTTGATGGGTAGAACAGCTTCTAACGAATTTTTTAACTGTATAACTTCCCTCGGATTTATCTTAGCGGTCGCCACTTTGGAGATCAATCGTTCCAGATCTCCTATTTTTTTAATTTGTTGTTGTATTTGTTGTAATTCAGAAGGCGCGCCTAACAAATAGCTAACCACCTCATGGCGTCTTGCAATCTTATCTGCATTCTTTAAAGGCAAGGCCATCCATCGCTTTAACAATCGACCACCCATTGATGAAATCGTATGGTCTATCACATCCAGCAGGGTAACTGCCTGTTGTTGCGTACTGTGGTATAACTCTAAATTTCGAATGGTAAAACGGTCCATCCACACATAGGCATCCTCGGCAATACGCGCCAACTTGGTGATGTGCTGTAACTTGCTGTGTTGGGTTTCGCCTAAATAATGTAAGGCTGCGCCGGCTGCAATAACACCGGCTTCCAAATGATCCACTCCAAATCCTTTTAAATTCTTGGTGTTAAAATGCTTGGTTAAGGTCTCATTGGCATAGTCTTGCTGAAACACCCAATCTTCGAGGTGAAATACGTGATAGGAATCGCCAAACGTTTCAGCGAAAAGCGATCGTTTTTGTTTGCTAAAAAGTACTTCGGAAGGATTAAAATTTTGTAACAACTTATCTATGTACTCCGGACTTCCTTCCGAAGTCAAAAATTCACCTGTTGAGACATCTAAAAAACTAACCCCGATTAGAGGTACCCCCGATGACCTATCGGTAGGTCCAAAATGTAAGGCAGCCAAAAAGTTATTAGAAGTAGCATTCAATATATCATCGTTCAAAGCGACCCCCGGTGTTACCAACTCGGTAACACCACGCTTTACAATGGTCTTGGTCTGTTTTGGGTCTTCCAGTTGATCACAGATCGCGACTCGACAACCCGCCATTACCAATTTGGGTAAATAGGTATTAAGCGAATGATGAGGAAATCCTGCTAACTCGGTCTTATCGCCTCCATTATTTCTAGAAGTAAGGGTGATATTGAGAATTCGAGCCGCACGTACAGCATCTTCGCCAAATGTCTCGTAGAAATCGCCTACTCGAAATAGCAATAAGGCATCAGGGTACTTTGCCTTGATGCTGTTGAATTGCTTCATTAAAGGGGTAACTTTCTTGGCCATTTCTATTCAATTCCTAAACCGATAAAATTATAAAATCTCTTGGGGTTTTTGAAACAGATCCATTCACATTTATAGCCTTTTATCAACAAAATGACAACTTATCTATAAATTTTGACCTATTTCGGAAAGGCAAAAGCAACCCTAATTTTTAAACATCCTTTTTAAAAGCTTATTTTTGTCGCAATGAAGTACAGAAAACTTAAAAATAGCGAATTAGATCGCGTCGATCCCAAAACATTTAAGACGATCGAAAAGTCTCCGCTCATCATTATTCTCGACAATATTCGCAGCTTAAACAATATTGGTTCGGTATTTCGCACTTCGGATGCCTTTCTGGTTAAGAAGATCTACCTCTGCGGAATAACAGCCCAACCGCCACACAAAGACATACAAAAAACGGCCTTAGGAGCTACCGAAAGTGTCGCTTGGGAATATGCCGAAAACACCATGGAGGTGATCGAAAAGTTACAAAAAGAAGGGGTGGTCGTTGCCGCGATCGAACAAGCAGAATTAGCGGTATCACTTACCGATTTTTCGATTCAAAAAGAAATGACCTATGCGCTGGTCTTTGGAAATGAGGTGAAAGGGGTGCAACAAAAAGTAGTGTCTGCCAGCGATGTGGTAATAGAGATCCCGCAATTTGGCACCAAACATTCTTTGAATATCTCGGTAAGCGCCGGTGTGGTTGTTTGGGATTTCTTTTCAAAAATGCAACAAATACAATAAACGACTTTAGGGCTTATTTTTCCACTATCGTTTTAAGCAGTCTTACATAGTCCGTTCGACGTTTTATAAAATCCATTTCAGAAATATCGATCACCTTTAATTTCTCCTTGGGAACGGTTTTTATAAACTCTAAATAGCCTGTGTGCAACTGCTGCAGATAGGTTTCCGGTATTGATTGCTCGTATTTTCTCCCTCGTTTCATAATATTCGCTAACAATCGCTCGGTATTTTGATACAAGTACACATACACATCGGGTTTAGGTAATTCTTTATGCATTAAGTGAAACAACTTTTTATACAAGTTGTACTCTTCATGCTGCAGCGTCACTTGCGCAAATATCAACGATTTATAGGCATCGTAATCGGAGATCACGCAATCCTTGAACAGATCGAATTGGGTAATATCATCTAACAATTGTTGATAGCGATCGGCAAGAAAAGACATTTCTAACGGAAACGCATATCGTTGCTGATCCTTATAGAACTTCGGAAGAAACGGATTGTCCTTAAACCGCTCCAATATCAATTTTGCATTGAAATCGGTTGCCAATTTTGTGGCAAGGCTGGTTTTTCCGGCACCAATGTTTCCCTCAATGGCAATATAATTATACGGAGAAAGATCGTAACTGTCTATCGGATTTTTGAGTATCGCAGCTTGTTTTCCTAATGCAGTCTTATCTTCAGTTTCGGCAAGTAGTGTATTCACATCTTTCTGAAGCCTTGGATGCACCCATTCCGCATCGATATCGGCCAACGGCTGTAAAACAAATCTTCGATTGTGCAATTGTGGATGCGGGACTGTTAACACATCTAAGCTTACTTCGAGCTTGTCAATGCTAAGTATGTCTATATCGATAGGTCTTGACATATACCCCTTCCCTTTTTGACGAACTCGCCCTTGCTTGGCCTCGATCTTCAATACTTTTTGAATAAGTTGTCTAGGTGTATAAGTACTCGTTATCAACACCACACAATTTAGAAAAGGGTCGCCATCAAACCCCATAGCGGGGCTCTCATAAACAGTCGATATCTTTAAAATAGAACCAACCTCTTCGAAAATCGCCTGAACAGCTTGCTGTAGGTGTGAAAGACGGTCGCCGGTATTGCTCCCTAATGATAAATAGATGTGTTTTTCGGGTTCGATCGCAGTGATTTTAACATTTAGCACGAAATTAACGAAAAGAAAATGACTGACCATTATCTTTGTTCGTATAGTGAAAAATTAGTGGCAGTACGTACGCTTAAGGATAGTTTAGTAGCACAACGCATCTATTTGATTTTAGGAGCGTTATTTATTGCTTCACTGGTCGTTTCGAATTTGATCTTTCAGAAATTCTTTTACTGGGATTTCTTCGGAATCTACACCTTCGAGATCTCTGTAGGAATACTACCCTATCCCATCACTTTTCTCATTACCGATATTATTAGCGAAGTGTATGGCAAAAAGAAAGCCAATGAAGTAGTCACTGCCGGAATATTCGCTTCGTTCTTTTCCTTATTGATCGTTTTTGTTTCAGACCTTGCGCCAGCAACCGTTTGGAGCCCCATAGACGATCCCTTGTTCACCAAAGTGTTTGGTGCCACTGCGATAGCGGTACTAGCTTCTATGATGGCGTATTTGTTGGCACAGTATATCGACATTCAGATCTTCCATTTTTGGAAACGACTTACCAAAGGCAAACATCTATGGCTTCGAAATAACTTTTCGACCTTTTTGTCGCAGTTCGTCGATACGTTTACCGTATTGCTGTTGTTGTGTAGCTTCGGAAAGATCGATTGGTCACTTTTTACGGGCTTGCTACTAAGTGGCTTTCTGTTTAAAGTGTTGGTAGCCTTGATCGACACGCCGTTTCTGTATGCCGCTGTATGGGGACTACGAATGCGCTTCGGACTCAAACCGGGAGAAGAGATCAATTGGAATGAAACAGTTCGAACAGGCGAAGAACTTTCAGAATAAAAAAAGAAAAAAATACACATGAAAAAGATACTTAAGATCATAGGAATCATACTTGGAGTACTTATACTTCTCCTTGCGCTTTCACCATTGTTCTTTAAAGGCACTTTAGAGAAATTGGTACAACGCACTATCGATAAGAATCTAGATGCGACTGTAGCTTGGGGCGATTTCGACCTTAGTTTATTTCGCAGTTTTCCCGATGCGGCCCTTACCATTAAGGATTTTAGTGTAATTAATAACGCACCTTTTGAAGGGGACACCTTAGCTAGCGGTAAAACACTTAAACTCGATATGGGGATCACGCAATTGTTTAAAAGTGGTGACGACCCCATCGTCGTAGACGCCTTATTGTTAGACGAATCTTTTGTAAATATTAAAATCGATAGTTTGGGCAATACCAATTACGATATTGCCATAAAGAAAGATGCACCATTAGCCGATAACACCGAAGGGAATGCCGGATTTACCTTCGATCTTAAAAAGTATGAAATACGGGATAGTCGCCTAAATTATTTAGACGAAGCCACTCAAACCTTTTTAATGCTGAAAGAACTGAATCACATAGGTACCGGTGACTTCTCATTGGCCCAATCGGAGTTGGATACCGAAACCCAAGCATTGGTTTCCTTGCAAATTGAAGAAATTGAATATCTAAGCGAGAATCAGGTGTCGTTAGATGCGATATTTCAATTGGATCTTGAAAACCAAAAATACACCTTCCTAGAAAATGAAGCCCGTGTTAATGCACTTCCGCTAACGTTTAATGGATTTGTAAAAGTAAATGAAAACAACAATGAGATCGACCTAACCTTTAAAACACCATCGTCCGATTTTAAGAACTTCCTCGCTGTTATTCCCGAAACCTACGTCAAAGAACTGGATGGTGTTACCACGACCGGTAATTTTACCGTAGACGGAATGCTTAAAGGAATAATTGACGATAATTACATTCCGAAGATGGACATAAGAGTAGCCAGCGACAATGCGTCGTTCAAGTACCCTGACCTTCCAAAAGCGGTACGCAATATCTCTATAGATGCCCAGCTTAAGAATGAGACGGGGTTGATGAAAGACACCTACTTGAATATTGGTGGTGTTTCGTTTCGAATCGATGATCAATTGTTTACAGCGAATGGAAGTATTCGAAATTTAACTGAAAATGCGTTGGTCGCCCTAGCACTAGAAGGAACTATTAATCTTGCGAACATAGAACAAGTGCTACCCATAGAGATGGAACAAGACCTCAACGGGATTTTTACAGTCGACGTTAACACGAATTTCGATATGCAATCGGTAGAGAACGAGCAATATCAAAACATCAAATCTACCGGAACTGCCAGTCTGAAGAATTTTTCATACCAAGATGCCTCTTTCAAAAATGAATTGAACATCGCTACCGCCAATCTTTCCTTTTCTCCGGGAAGTATCGTACTTAAAGAATTACAGGCTTCTTCCGGACAAACGGATGTTTCAGCAACAGGGACCATTCAAAATTTGATCCCATGGATCATGGCCAAACAAGATCTAAAAGGCACCTTTAATGTACAGTCGAACACGTTTAATGTGAACGATTTCATGACGGCCGATGCAACTGCTTCCGAAGCGAATACCAATACAACTTCCTCTAACAATCGCAGCCTAGCAAAGAAAGAATCGGTTAAAATTCCTGATTTCTTGGATGCCACCTTAGATTTTTCCGCCAACAAGGTGTTGTACGATAATCTAGAGCTGTCGCAAGTAAAAGGAACCGCTAGCATTAAGGAAGAAACGGTCACTCTAAGAAATGTAACCTCTAATATATTTGGTGGTAGCGTCGCGATTGGCGGAAATGTGTCTACCAAGAACCCGACCCCCACCTTTGCCATGAATGTAGATCTTAGCAAGATCGACATAGGAGAATCCTTTGAAAAGATGGAACTGTTAAAGTTCTTGGCCCCTGTGGCAAGAGCACTTCAAGGAGATCTTAACACTCAATTGGAGCTTAGCGGTGATTTAACAAGCGATCTCACACCTGATCTTACAACACTAGCGGGAAATGCCGTAGCGCAAATTCTAACTGCTGAAGTCGACAAACAAAAAATGCCGTTACTTGCTAAGATAGGTGACAAGGTATCTTTCTTGAATATCGATCGGCTTAGTTTGCGTGATGTAAGTACTGTATTGCAATTTAACAATGGAAATATAGAGGTTCAACCCTTCGATTTTGATATAAAAGGAATTACGGTGACGGTAGATGGAGCTCACGGCCTTGATAAAAGTATTAATTATAATCTCACTATGGACGTACCGGCGCGGTACCTTGGTGGTGATGTCAACAAATTGCTGTCGAAACTCGATCCGCAAGAGGCAAGTGAAATGACAGTTGCACTTCCTGTGGGGTTGAATGGGACCATCACAAATCCGCAGATCTCGGTAGATACAAAAGCCGCTGTTTCTAAGCTAACGCAACGACTGATAGAGAAACAGAAGCAAGACCTAAAAGATAAAGGAACCGATATTCTTAAAGACTTGATCGGAGGTGGTGAAACAACGACAGATACGACCAATACGACTCAGGAAACCAACACCCAACAAAATACTTCTGAGGTAGTAAAAGACATTTTGGGAGGCATCTTCGGAAACAAAAAGAAAGCGCAAGACACTACTAAATCGGGCAATTAAGGGCTCTGTTCTAATTAATTTATTTGAATAGAGACCACGTACCCTTCGCTACCGCGAACGTTGAAAACCGTATTGTCTTCAAATAAGAGGTATTGCCCCTTGATGCCTTTAAGTATTCCCTCAAAGGTAGGGGTCTTTTCTAAATTCAAGCTCTTTAGTTTTTTGGGGTATTGTAGTACCGGAAATTCGAGATTTGTTTCCTTGTTGTTCGCAATAAAATAGGAAGCCGCTTCTTCCGGTATGTATTGCTGTAACTTATCCCGCCAAGCCACAAGGTCTTGATCTATTATTTCATTTTTAAGCATCGTTCGCCAATTGGTCTTATCGGCCACATGTTCTTTTAACGCAACTTCGGTGATACCTGCCAAATAACGATTAGGCACTTCTACAATCTCTATAGCTTCATGAGCACCTTGATCGATCCACCGTGTGGGCACCTGGCTTTTACGAGTTACTCCTACCTTTACATTGCTACTATTCGCAAGATACACCACATGCGGTTGCAATTGCACCTTCTTTTCGTAGGTCAAGTCTCGATCTTCTTTGTCGAGATGGGCCGTACTCAATTCGGGTCGCATGATCCAGTCGGCTGCTTGCGGAATTTCAAAAAAACAATCGTAACAATAGCCTTGACGGTATATTTTTTTATTTAGTTCGCAGTTTAAACATTGGTAACCCTGAAAGGCGATCTTGACTTTTTTATCTAATAACTGATTGACGTTGAGGAAATCAGTCGGGAACACCAAATAATATTGTATAGGCTGTCCAACTTCGGTCTGCATTTTTGTTAAAACTCCTTCGTACTTCATTGAAAGAAAATTGCTATTTTTATTGCATAAAGATAGCCTAAAAATATGCCAATACCCATAGTTAATTCTATAGCTTCATGGTTTTTAAAAAAGCGATTTCATCAGATTGAGCTGTTTTTAAAATACCCTATTGAAGTACAAAACGAATTGCTTCACGGTTTACTGCATAAGGCAAAAAATACTGAAATTGGAAAAGAATACGATTTCTGCTCCATACAGACCTATGAGGAATTTGCGAACAGGGTTCCAATTAGTAGCTACGAAGACAATGAAGAACGGATTCAAAGAGCTCGAAAGGGAGAAACGAATATCTTTTGGCCTACACCCATAAAGTGGTTTGCCAAATCTAGTGGCACCACCAATGCTAAGAGTAAATTTATACCGGTAAGCAGCGATTCGTTAATAGATTGTCACTATGCCGCCAGCAAGGACTTGTTGTGCATGTACCTCAATAACAATCCCAACTCTCAACTCTTCGTGGGTAAAAGTTTGCGATTAGGCGGAAGTAAAGAACTCTACCAAGAGAACGGTACGGTCTTCGGCGATCTTTCGGCCATTTTGATAGACAATATGCCATTTTGGGCGGAATTTAGCAGTACACCCAGCAGCGACATTTCATTGATGAGCGACTGGGAAACCAAGATGCAAGCCATTGTAAATGAAACCATCTGGGAAAATGTTACGAGTTTAGCCGGCGTTCCCTCATGGATGCTTGTATTGCTAAATCAAGTGGTAGAAACTACCGGTAAGCATAATTTATTCGATGTTTGGCCTAATCTAGAAGTGTATTTTCACGGTGGGGTTAGTTTTGACCCGTATATAGAACAATACGACAAATTATTTCCGAAGGAAAGCTTTCGCTATTATGAGATCTATAATGCTTCGGAAGGATTCTTTGCGATACAGGATCGAAACACCAATAAAGAATTGTTGCTAATGCTCGATTATGGTATTTTCTACGAATTTATTCCTATGGAAACCTACGGTACTTCCGAAGAAAAGGTGATACCACTTAGTGATGTTGAAGTTGATCAAAATTATGCGATAATAATCACTACCAATGCCGGGCTATGGCGTTATAAGATTGGTGATACGGTTCGGTTTACTTCTATAAATCCCTATCGCATTCGTGTGACCGGGCGAACCAAGCACCATATAAATGCTTTTGGAGAAGAACTTATTATTGAAAATGCTGAAGCGGCGCTTCGAAAAACCACCTCACTCACCCGCACAGAAATAATCGACTATACTGCGGCGCCTATCTTTATGGACGGGAAGAAAAAAGGAGCCCATGAGTGGATCATAGAATTCAAAACAGCACCTAAGGATTTCGATGTATTTGCGCAATTGTTAGATCAAGCCTTACAAGAAGTAAATAGCGACTATGAGGCAAAGCGCTTTAACAACACCACACTTAATGCACCCACCATACATTGCGCCCGTGAGCATCTGTTTTACGATTGGCTAAAGAAGAACAACAAACTAGGCGGGCAACACAAAGTGCCCAGGCTCTCTAACCAACGTAATTATTTAGAAGAATTGTTGGCTATGAACGCATCCTACTGAGATAAAACACGTTATACCGATGCATGACAAATTGCGTAATTGTATAAAGAAATAGCTTACTACTAAAACATCTAGCCCTCTAGGTTGACTCAGTTCTCTACCCTTGCATTTTATCGAATATTAGTTCCATACAACTAAAATTTTTGGTAGTACTTTTCTTACTTCTTAAGTTTGGAGCATACTAATCATTTAGGGGCAAAATGAAAAAAGTATTTATTTGCATTGGGGCAATTTTTTGCAGCATAAGTATACTATCCTGCGCTTCTTCTGGCGCTATTAAGAGCACAGAAGACAAGCTGGCCGGATATACGTTAAAAGACAAGAAAGAACTTATGGAGCAGAAGATATTACATAAGAAGTCAAAAACTGTTTTGGCTACTCCATGATAGTTAATTTTTAGGTTAGATTAAGTTTAATAAAAAGCCTCGAATGGGTTAATATTCGAGGCTTTTTTATGAGTATTTAATTACGTTTACTTTAAGACACTGCTTTAAGCTTTTTAATCGTCGACTTGTTAAGCTTCTCTTGAGCATACTCGGCCGTTACACGCAGCTCTTTATCCTCGGAACCCGGTAATTCGTACATGGCATCGGTAAGCACCGCTTCGCATAACGATCGTAACCCTCGCGCGCCTAACTTGTAGACGATTGCTTGTTCTACGATAAAATCTAACGCTTCTTCGGTAATTTCAAAATCAATTCCATCCATCTCGAACAATTTCTTGTATTGCTTAATGATGGCATTTTTAGGTTCGGTCAAGATGGCGCGTAGCGTACCTTTGTCTAATGGATTCATATAGGTTAGTACCGGTAATCTTCCTATGATCTCGGGAATAAGTCCGAAATCCTTTAGATCCTTCGGAATGATATAACGCAACAGATTGTCGCGGTCCATATGTTCCTCCTTTAAGGTAGCACTAAATCCAACCGACTGCATATTTAGTCGTTTTGAAATATGACGTTCAATGCCATCGAAGGCACCACCGGCGATAAACAATATGTTCTCGGTATTCACCTCGATGAATTTCTGATCGGGATGCTTTCTACCTCCTTTAGGCGGTACGTTTACAGTAGTTCCTTCCAATAATTTTAGCAAGGCTTGTTGCACACCTTCTCCACTTACATCACGAGTAATGGACGGATTATCACTCTTGCGGGCAATCTTGTCGATCTCGTCTATAAAAACAATTCCGTTTTGTGCCTTCTCCAAGTTATAATCGGCTGCTTGTAACAATCGCGTGAGTATACTTTCAACATCTTCACCAACATAACCGGCTTCTGTTAGCACCGTTGCGTCTACAATAGCAAGAGGCACATTAAGCATGCGCGCTATGGTCTTAGCCACTAAGGTCTTCCCGGTACCTGTTTGCCCTACCATGATGATATTACTTTTTTGTATCTCGATATCATCATCGGTCTTAGGTTGCAACAAACGCTTATAATGGTTATATACTGCAACCGACATCACCTTTTTGGTATGACTTTGTCCAATCACGTATTCGTCCAAAAACTCTTTAATAGATTTTGGCTTTTTAAGAATAAGCTCTTTGCTCAGTTCATTGTTTGTAGCATGTAACGCCTCTTCGACCACAATTCCGTGCGCTTGTTCTATACAGCGATCACAGATATGTGCATCTAAGCCGGCAATTAGCAAATTAGTCTCTGCTTTTTTACGACCACAAAAGGAACATTCTAATTCTTCTTTCGACATAATATCTTTTCTAGTTTCGCGATTCTTTTATACGTACTTACTTACGATTCAGTATTTCATCTATCATCCCATACTCGAGAGCTTTTTCGGCTTTCATCCAGTAGTCCCGATCGCTGTCTTCATATACCTTCTCGTATTTCTGACCACTGTGTTTGGCGATGATCTTATACAATTCTTCTTTCAGTGTTAGAATCTCTCTGGCGGTGATCTCAATGTCACTTGCTTGTCCTTGAGCTCCACCTAAAGGTTGGTGGATCATAACGCGCGAATGTGTTAATCCGCTACGCTTTCCTTTTTCTCCGGCACACAACAGTACAGCCGCCATAGAAGCTGCCATTCCTGTACAAATAGTAGCTACATCCGGTTTAATAAATTGCATGGTATCATAGATTCCCAAACCTGCGTAAACGCTACCTCCAGGAGAGTTAATATAAATTTGAATATCTCTGTCTGAATCTGTACTCGCCAAGAACAATAACTGCGCTTGTACAATATTGGCAACTTGGTCGCTAATTCCGGTTCCGAGGAATATAATACGGTCCATCATCAACCTAGAAAAAACATCCATCGCGACAGCGTTCATTTGGCGTTCTTCAATGATATTTGGTGTTAGACCCACAGGATACATGCTCCCTACGATATTGTCGTAGTAAGTGCTACTGATCCCTTGATCTTTTATAGCAAAATTTTTAAATTCTTTTCCGTAGTTCATATACTCTTCTATTCAATTTTTTAAAACAAATTAGGCGTTGAACTTATAAAATTCAACGCCTAAATATAACTATTTTATTGCTGAATTAAGCGTAAGCCTCCTTGATGAATGTATCGTAGGTAATTTCTTTACGCTTTAATTTTGCATTTTCTTTGAAGAACTGAAGCAGTTTGTTGGTATTCAACTGTTCACTAAGTCGTTTAACCTCTTCTTCGTTAGACATGATTCTTGCCGAGATGGTATCTAATTCTTCTTCGGAAGGATCTGTTTGACCAAATTGCGCCATTTGCCCTTTGATCATTTCTTTGGTATAGGCCTTCAACTCATCGAAGGTTACTTGAAGGTTGTGCTCCGCTCTTAATTTTCCTTCGATCAACTGATAGCGCAATCCTTTCTTACTTCGCTCGTATTCGGCTTTTGCCTCGTCCTCGGACATCGGTTTTTCACCCGAATTTTGAATCCATCGTTCTAAGAACGCATCAGGTAATTCGAATTTTGTGTGTTCGATAAGTGCTTCAACCACATCGTTCAGCAATTTCTGATCACTCTGCTGTTCGAATTGCTTCTCGGCGTCCTCCTTTATCTTCTCTTTTAATTCCTTTTCCGAAGTAACTACGCCTTCACCAAACAACTTATCGAACAACTCTTGGTTCAATTCGGCCATTTCGCGTGTGTTTACCTCTTCGATCTTAAAATTCACTTCAATATCAAGTCCGTGCGCATCATCATGCGATACTCCTAAATGCTTTTGTAGGTCATGGTCGTCTGCGAACATTCCTTTCGTCTTAAGCGTTACCGTGTCCCCCACCTTGGCACCTAACAAGCTATTGGTTTGTTTTTTACCTTTGATATTCTCGATATCGATAGTGGTGCTTTTTTCTATTTCTTTTTCTTCGGAAGTAAATGTACCTGTGATCTCATCAGCTTTCTCTACCGTATCTTTTGAAATGAGTTTGCCGTATTGTTTTCTAATGGTTTTCACCTGATTGTCCAACATCGTATCATCGGCTACGATCTTATAATGCGTAATAGGCTTCAATCCCTTCAAGTCTACCTCAAATTCGGGTGCAAGTCCAAGATCGAACTCGAACGAAAAATCATCGGCATCCCAATTAATTTCGGTCTCATTCTTAGGCAGTGGATTTCCTAACACATCTAATTTTTCTTCAGTAAGAAAAGCGTGCAACTTATCTTGCAATAGCTTATTTACTTCTTCCACCAATACTGCTTTACCGTATTGCTTTTTCACCATTCCCATAGGGACATGTCCCTTTCTAAAGCCAGGGATGTTAGCATTCTTTCGATAATCATTCAAAATTTTGTTTACTTTTTCTGAATAATCGTCTTTCGATATCTCTACAGTAACTACTGCATTTAAAGAATCGATGTCTTTTTTTGTTATGTTCATGTCGCTGAAACTTTTCAGTATATTGTTACAATCTCCTTCTTCAGAAGGCGGGTGCAAAAGTACGATATTTATACCAAGTCAGCAAGCATTTACTAGCTGTTATTCAACTGCTTATTTTTTGTCATCGAGAAGCGAATGCAGTATGGATTGGAGGAAGGATAATAGCAAACTAAACAACAAGGCCCACCATATATTTCTAACTTCAAAACCGCCAACAAAGTAGTCGGCCATCAAGATAATAAACGCATTGATGATAAGAAGAAATAGTCCCAATGTGATGATAGTAACCGGTAAGGTAAGTATTACCAAGATAGGCTTAACAATAAATCGCAGTAAAGCGATCACCACGGCCACAATGATAGCTGATACATAACCCGCTACCGATACCCCAGGTAAGAGTTTCGCCAGCAATACAACGGCAACAGCGGTAAGCAACAACTTTAGGAGTAATTTCATAATAGCCTTTTTAGTTATAGGATAAAGATAAAAAAATCCGCTCTCAAAAAATTGAGAACGGATTTTATTTATTTAAACACTAAAGCGTGTCTCTTAATTGTTTGTTAGGGTTACGGTTCCGTAATTTCCAATATTAACTTGTGGAATCGTAGCACCGTATTTTGCATTGATCGCTTGGATCATCAAATTAGCAGTATATGCATATCCACGCGGTGTTGGGTGCACTCCATCTAAAGAGAAAGCGCCTCCCGTTACAAAGGTGTCTGTCAATAGTCCAGCATCGTATGGTACTCCTACCTCAGCAACTTGTTCTAATGCTGCTCTTGCATCCACAAATGCCAAATCGTTAGCACCTGCCAATGATTGGATTGTTAGATTATATGCTGCAGAAGCATTAGCAACTCTAAACTGCTCTGTGTCGGTTAATACAAATTGATCGCTAAGCGGAATTGATACACCAATCACTCCTAATGGGTTACTCGGGTCCGGCGTAGTTCCTAATACCGATGATGCCGGCAATACGATAAGATCGTCATTGGTTGCTTGACGAATTTGACCTAACAACTGGGCTAATTCGGCCGGCAAGTTAAATGGAGGTCCTTGTAATATCGGACTAAGATCTAAAAGATCATCGTCTGTAAGGATCGGGAAGTTTGCACCTGCGACAAAGTTGATCATACGCTGGTTCGCTTCCTCTTCGCTTAAAAGACCTGCTCCTACCAATCCTGGTAATACTTGAGTATTGAACAGTTCGAATTCTGCATTCACAGCCGCAGCAGTAGCAGCATCCAATGGAATGGATTGTACCGGTACAGTTGTAAAATAAGGAATAGAAGTTACGTCAGGAATATTTACCAATACGCCACCAGATGCAGAAGCAGACAAGGCATCTACTTGTTGGCTGTACACAGACGCAAACACATTCGGGTCTGTGATATCGTTAGGTCCGTAGGTAGCAGGATCAAGATTTCCCGTTTGATCTACTCCAATACCTCCGGAGGTCGCATAACTAAGAATGTCGTTATTTCCAATCCAAAGGGTGAAGAACGAAGGATTCAATGTTACGGCGTCACCAATAACTGTGGCATTTGCCGATGTGGCAAAACGTGCGAAGTATGGATTTGCAGCACCAGAAGCCACCCCGGCTACATTACCGTATCCGGGAGCCACTAAATGAAAACTCTTAGCTCCAGGAACTCCCATATTATTAAAGGGACCCGTTGCGCTTGTTGTTATTTCTGTGGTCGGCATACCTTCCAATTCTACAGGCCCTAAAGGCGTTCCGTTTGCATCGGCAGCTAAAACCAGACGATTACCGGTAATTTGCGTTCCGTTCAACAATAATCCACCAAGGTTATCATTCATTAACGGCTGTGTGAATTCTCCTCCTCCAACGAAAGAAAACTGTCCCGCCATAATATTTGGATATGAGTTCTCTTGGCCGGTTATATACAATGCATTATCGGCGAATCCTGCTGTTAGTGAATTTCCCACAGCTACAAAACGAGAGAAATCTGCTGAACCACTGTCATAAAATCCTTGATCTTCAACCGAGTTTTCAAACTCCGGCTCACAGCTTACAAAGCCAACGGCTATTAAACCTGCTAATATTTTTATACTATTTTTCATCTTTTCTGAATTTTTTCATTTACAATTTATACGTAACCCCTAAACCAGGAATAAATGCGTTCGATTTGTATTTTCCGCTAAATGGAACTGCTTGTCCATTTTCAAAATAGAAATCGTAAGATGCATCTACTTCTTTAAAGTGAAGATATAAGAATGATGCATCGATCTGGAAGTTGTCATTAACATTGAATGTTAAACCGGCAGTATATCCATTACTGTCATTTCTCGGAGTTTCCGGAGCAAAAAATCCATCCTGCACAGGTGACTCATCAAAATAGTATCCTGCACGTAATGTAAACATACTAGTCGCTTCATACTGTAATCCGAAGCGATACGTAGATGCATTTTTATAATTTCTTCTATTATTAGAATCTGGTATATTTGGATCTGCAAAATCCAGATCTAAGGAGTCGTATACATCCCAGAACGCTCGGTTAAAATCGAAAGCGAACATCCATTTATCACAAAACTGGTACGACAATCCAACAGTTAGTTCTGCCGGTAGCGGTAATTCTGCATCAAAAGTAGTGTCTGCAAAGGGCGTTAAAGGTGAATTAGGAATATTCTCGAAATCGGCATCGCCATCTTCTGCCTTAAGAACGATCTCGCTTCGGTAGTTAAAACCAATGTTGAAATCGTCTGTTGGTGAGAAAAGAACACCTGCGGTCCATCCCCATTCATTCACACCTGAAGCGTCAACGGTAACCTCAGAACGATTACCATCTAGATCGGTTAGCGTACGGTTAAGGTTACGATTAAAGTTTACCGAACCAGTTACATAAATCGGTCCACCACCCACACTAAAGTACTCACCTAATTTAATAGAAACCGTAGGTTGAATGTAGATCGCAGCAAGATCGATGTTGTTAACAAGGTGCGATCCGGCCCAATCATCTTCGTATTCTACAGTACTACCGTAAGGAGTATAAATACCCAGACCAAAAGCCAACCAGTCGTTCGCTTGATAAGACCCATACAGATAAAACGGAGTTCCCGCCGGACTATCTGTTTGTGCAGATTCTCCTGTCATTTCGTTTTGGTAAGCAACATTTGAAAACACACCACTTACACCACCGGCAATTGTCAATCTGTTTTCTAAGTGTACTAACCCAGCCGGGTTAAAGAACAATGATTCACTGCTAATTACAGCAACCCCTGCGTGACCCATAGCCAAAGATTTGTTACCTTGTAAACTCACTCGATAACCTCCGGCATACGTTATTGCTGTTCCTAATAAAAAAACAGCAAGAAGTAATACTTTCTTCATAATAGATTTAAGTTAGATTAATTATTCTTTTTATAGAAATTACTTTTTATGAGCACGCAAATAAATGATTTTAAACAATTTATTATGCATACATAATAAAAATGATATTGCAATGTTATAAAAAATTCATCACTTTTTGGTAAAATTCGTCAGGATTTTCTGCGTGTAACCAATGGCCTGCGTTCGAAATTGTTTCAATAGTAGCATTTGGAAAATACTTTTTTATCCCTATCTCGTCCATCGAATCGATATAACCGGAGCGATCGCCCTTCAAAAACAAACTGGCGCCTTTATAGGGAGTTTCACTTTTTATGGCTTGGCCAACCTCCTCAATTTCTTTAGTTAATACGGGAAGATTCATTCGCAACCCTAACTTGCCTTTTTCTTTCCAATACAAGTTTTTCAGAAGAAATTGACGAACTCCTTTTTCTTTCACGTAGGCTGAAAGTGCTTTATCTGCTTCTCCCCTACTTTTTATTTCTGAAAAATCCAGCATCGACAGTCCCTTTAAAATATCTTGATGATGTTGCGGGTAGGCTTTGGGCCCAATATCTGCTACCAGCAGTTTTGAAACCTTCGAAGGATACTGTACTGCAAATTGCATGGCCGTTTTTCCACCCATAGAGTGGCCCAATAAGATGATCTCATTCAATTTGTGATGCTCGCAATAGGTTTTAAGATCATCTGCCATTATTGAATAGGAGAATTCGTTAGAATGAAAACTGCGCCCGTGGTTCCGTTGATCCACCAAGTGCATTTCATAACCTTCTTCAGCAAAACGATTCCCTAGGGTTTTCCAATTGTCGCTCATTCCTAAGAACCCATGTAAAATCAAGAATGGAGTTCCTTGTCCTAATATTTGAGAATGTAAAAGCATGTTTATTTTAGTTTTTCGAGATATTCGGCAATAACATTCTCGAGTCCCTCGTAAATCGCCTCACAAATTAGCGCATGCCCAATAGAAACTTCTAGTAGATGTGGAATGTTTTGCTTAAAATATTGAATGTTAGCTAACGAAAGATCATGTCCTGCATTAATCCCTAAGCCCAGTTCATGTGCTAATTCAGCACATTTAGCATAAGGCGTAATGGCTTTTTTATTTCCCTTCTGAAATCCTTCTGCATAGGCTTCCGTATACAGCTCGATTCGGTCGGTACCGGTTTCTGCAGCACCTCTTATCATTGTTTCGACCGGATCGACAAAAATTGAGGTGCGAATTCCAGCATTTTTGCAACGGGATATAATACCTTGAAGATATTCTTTATGTTGAATAGTATCCCAGCCCGCGTTTGATGTGATAGCATCCACGGCATCGGGCACCAAGGTTACTTGAGTCGGTTTGAGCTCTAGCACCATGTCTAAGAATTTCGGAATGGGATTTCCTTCAATATTGTATTCGGTGGTTACAACCGACTTGAGGTCGTACGCATCCTGATAACGTATATGACGTTCGTCGGGACGCGGATGTATGGTTACACCTTGGGCCCCAAAACGCTGTACATCTTTCGCCACTTGAACCACATTGGGCACCGATCCACCTCTAGCGTTTCGCAGGGTTGCGATTTTATTGATATTAACACTTAGTTTTGTCATATATACTTTTTAGAATTAACAAAAATACAAAGCTTCTAGAGGCTTATAAAGTTATATTTTGAGTAATTTGCATAAAAATTGAACTTGTGGAAACTCATCACTACATTATTAATGATATTCAACCTTTTCAGTTGGATTCAGGGATAAAAGAAGTACAACGCACTTTTAATCAACTTACGTATTCGCACATCCCGGTTAAAAACGATACTACCTATTTAGGATGTATAAGTGAAACCGATGCGCATTGCTTTGATGCCGATAAAAGTATTCGTGATTATCAATATGCTCTCGAACCTTTTTATGTTCGCGAAACCACCAACTGGTTAGACATTTTGGAAGCTTTTGCGATGCGAAATAGCAATATCATGCCAGTTTTAGGACAAGAGAATAATTATGTTGGGTATTATGAATTGGGTGATATTATGAACTTATTCAACGACACTCCTTTTCTTAATGAAGCCGGTGGAATTATCGTTGTAGAGAAGCCCATTCGAGAATACTCCTTCAGTGAGATTTGTCAGATCGTTGAATCCAATGACGCTAAAATACTCGGTGTTTTCATTTCAAGCTTGGCAAACGACACCATGCAGGCTACAATAAAAATAGGCCATACCGGTATGAACGCTATAGTACAAACTTTTAGACGTTATGATTACCATATAGTTTCCAATCACGAAGAAGACAAACTCTTGGAAGATTTAAAAGAGCGGTCCGACTATTTGAACAAATACCTAAACATGTAAGCGATGAAGATAGGTATCTACGGACAGTTCTATCATAAAAATTCTGAAAAATACATTCAGGATATACTCGATGCGCTTCAGAAGAAAAATATAGAAATCGTCATTGAACAGAATTTTCTAAGTATTATTAAGGAGCATCATGACATTACCCACAACTTCTCTGAAGTTGAAACATTTAACGAACTGGATAACTCTTACGACCTGTTCTTTAGCATTGGTGGAGATGGCACTTTGCTGAAAGCTGTGACCTTTGTTCGCGATCTCGATATTCCCATCGTGGGTATTAATACCGGAAGGTTAGGTTTTTTGGCGACAATTCAGAAGGAAAAAATATCAGAAAGCATCAATCAGATTTTGAATGAGGAATATTCTATTTCTGAACGAAGTCTACTTACTATAGCCACACAACCCGACAATAACGAAATAACAACTTTGAACTTTGCACTAAACGAAGTTGCGGTAAATCGGAAGAACACAACTTCAATGATCAAAGTAGAGACCAAAGTAAACGACGAGTATCTCACGTCTTATTGGTCTGACGGACTCATAGTGGCAACACCCACCGGCTCTACAGGGTATTCGTTAAGTTGTGGAGGACCCGTGATCGATCCAAGCACCAATAGCATTGTGATCACCCCTATTGCCCCTCACAACTTAAACGCGCGTCCCTTGGTAATACCAGACAACAGTAAGATATCGTTAAAGGTAAGTGGAAGAGAGCAATCATTTTTAGTGTCTCTCGATTCTAGGATTGCTACCTTAGAAAACGAAACCACCTTGTTAATTGAAAAGGCTCCCTTTACTATTAAACTTGTACAATTAGCGGGTGATAGTTTTATAAAAACACTTCGGAAAAAATTATTATGGGGCGAAGACAAACGCAACTAGGCAATAAAATACCCTAAAATTTGTTAATCAACAGAGACAAATTCGCTTATAATGCGGTTAAGCGAAGTTTATTATTATATTTGCAAACTTTTAAGGTATATGAAGTATTTCACAGCCGTGTTTTTTATTGTGATGTGTTCATTATTAACACATTCCCAAACCTATGAGATTGGAGGAATCATTGGAGGCGCCAACTATATTGGAGACGTTGGAAAAACCAATTATATTAGTCCGAACACCCTCGGTTTCGGCGGTATTTTTAAATGGAACCGTGGACCGCGACATTCTTTTAGAGCATCTATATTGGTAGCAAACATTGAAGGAAATGATGCAGAATCGGATGAAAGTAGAAGAAAAGAGCGAGGTTATTCTTTTGAAAATTCGATCAAGGAATTATCCATCGGACTAGAATACACGTTTTGGGAGTTTAGCATGTATAGCGGTAAACCCGCATCGGCACCATATTTATATACGGGATTAACCTATTTTGGTTATAATGCCTTATACAAACGTGCGAACGATCAAATTATAGAATACGATAAGGCCGGTGCTATTGCAATACCTATGGTCGTCGGGTTTAAAACAACCGTTGGCACTAAATTAGTACTTGGTTTCGAGATAGGCGCGAGATATACGTTTACAGATGATCTGGATGGAAGTAATCCCGTGAACGGGCTGGAAGATGAGACCGCTCTAAAATTTGGAAACACCAACAGTGACGATTGGTATGTGTTTTCTGGAATGACCTTAACTTTCACTTTTGGAAGAAAACCTTGTTATTGTAATTTTTAGAAATAGAAGCAGTCTTTAACAGGAAGTCACCTAAGCAGTAAGACATCAATGAAATGAATTTACAAGATCAAATAGACAAGAATAAGCTTCCCCGGCACTTAGCAGTGATCATGGACGGCAACGGACGCTGGGCGAAACAAAAAGGCTTATATCGCTCTATTGGTCATGAAAATGGTACCAAAGCAGTACGAGAAATCGTAGAAGCTTGTGCCGAAATCCACATCCCTTTCCTTACACTATACGCTTTCTCTACCGAAAATTGGAATCGTCCAAAGTTAGAGGTAGAACTATTAATGAAGTTGTTGGTCTCCTCCTTAAAAAAGGAGATAAAAACACTTCAGAAGAACAATATAAAATTAAATGCGATTGGAAATTTAGATGCATTGCCTAAACGCGCATTTACCGAGTTACATGACGTAATGGACCAAACTAAAAGCAACGACAGAATGACGCTTACCCTTGCTTTAAGTTACGGTTCTAGAGAAGAAATTACAAAAACCATCAAAGAGATTAGTCATAAAGTTAAAAATAACCTAATTTCGCCCGGCGAGATTGATGAATCAGTTATTAATAATCATCTTTACACGCAAAATTTACCCGATGTTGATTTGCTTATCCGCACCAGTGGAGAACAGCGAATTAGCAATTTTTTACTTTGGCAGATTGCGTATGCCGAATTGTATTTTACGGAGACGCTTTGGCCAGATTATACAAAGAACCATCTTTTTGAAGCCCTATTAAATTATCAAAACAGAGAACGACGATTTGGAAAGACAATTGAACAAATTAAACAATAGGTTATTTTTGCAATCATTCAAAAAAAGTCTTTGTATTCTTATTTTTACAATAATTTCGGTTATTGGGGTATACGGCCAACAAAAAGAACTTGATACTGGTCGAAAATATGAGATAAATTCTATCACGGTTACCGGTGCTCAAAATTTTAACGAACAAACGGTAATTGCTTTTACCGGTCTCAAGGAAGGAGATCGCATTTTTATTCCCGGAGAAAAACTAAGTGCCATAACCAAAAAGCTATGGGAACAAAACCTCTTTAGCGATATCGCATTTTACGTTACCAATCTTGATGGGGACAAAGTAGATCTTGAACTTTATATCGTTGAATTGCCCAAACTGAATGAGGTAACCGTAGAAGGAATCAAGCAGCGTAAGACCAAGGATATTATCGCAGATAATAACCTTAAGCCTGGAGTTAAGATCACTAAAAACCTCATTACCACGACCAAGAATTACATTACAAACAAATATCGTGATGAAGGCTTCCTCAATACCGAGGTGATTATAAGCACGGCTCCGGCTACCGACTCCACCGGTGTAGAGATAGGTAAGAATATGAAGATCGAGATCGATAAAGGCGAAAAAGTTAAGGTATCCTCTATCGAATTCGTGGGCAACGAACAACTTTCAGATCGCAAATTGCGTAAGGCAATGAAAGAAGTGAAACAAAAGAATTTCTTTCGAATCTTTAAACGCTCAAAGTTCTCCCAAGATTTATATGAAGAGGATAAAGCGTCTATCATTAAAAAATATAAATCGAATGGGTATCGCGATGCACGAATCGTGAGTGATACCCTTATCGTTGAGGACGAAAAGAATGTTGCACTTCGTATTAATGTTGAAGAAGGTCAGAAATATTACTTCGGAAACATTCGTTTTATCGGAAACAGTGTGTATACCGACAATCAATTGCGTCAAATATTAGGCATTAAAAAAGGTGAAGCCTATAACGGCGTCTTATTACAAGAACGCATCGCAGATAACACCGATCCTGAAGCGAACGACCTTACCAACTTATATCAAAATACCGGATATCTGTTTTCAAGAATCAACCCGGTAGAAGTTGGTGTGCGTAATGATACTATCGATTTCGAAATTCGAATCGTGGAAGGAAAAATCGCGTATTTCGATCATGTTACTGTAGTTGGGAACGATCGTACCAACGACCATGTGATCTATCGTGAATTGCGTACACGTCCCGGACAAAAATACAGCAAACGTAATGTAGTTCGAACCATTCGAGAATTAGGACAGTTAGGCTATTTTGATCCCGAGCAATTAACACCGGAATTTAAAAATGTAGATCCAAATAACGGGACCCTCGATTTAGAATATTCGGTGGTTGAAAAAGGTGCTAGCCAGATCGAACTTCAAGGAGGTTACGGAGGCGGTGGCTTTGTTGGAACGCTAGGGCTATCTTTTAACAACTTCTCGCTTCGGAATATCTTTAACAAGGATGCTTATAAGCCGTTACCTATGGGCGATGGTCAAAAGTTATCTATTCGTGCACAAGGAAGTAGTTTCTATCAAACCTATAGCCTGTCGCTTGTAGAGCCATGGCTAGGTGGTAAAAAACCTGTGCAGTTAAGTACATCCTTTTCACACACCATACAATACTTCTACGACTTCAGAAATAGAGATGTAGACAAGGACCGAAGATTTTTAATTACTGGAGGATCGGTAGGATTAGCTACAAAACTAAAATGGCCAGATGATTACTTTGTCTTGTCGCAAGCGATCAGCTTTCAGCATTACAATTTAAAGAATTATAACACTGGCTTATTTACCTTCGGAGATGGTTATTCTAACAATTTAGCCTACACCATTGGTTTAAGCCGAAACAATACTTCGGTGAACCCGATCTATCCATTGGCAGGATCGGAGTTTAGTTTAACCGCAAAATTAACGCCACCGTATTCGCTCTTCAACAATGTTGATTATGATAATCTAGGAAATCTGCCAGAATTTCAGGATTTTGACGGTAATCCTAACCGAAGCAAGATCGATCAAGAACGCTTTAAGTGGTTAGAATACTATAAGATCAAATTTAAAGGTACTTGGTATACGAGAATAGTTGAAAACCTAGTGTTAAGAACCAATACAGAATTTGGCTTCTTAGGGGCTTATAATCCGGATCGAGGTATCCCACCTTTTGAACGATTCTTCGTTGGTGGAGATGGTTTGGGATCATTTAGTTTGGACGGTCGTGAAGTGATTCAGTTACGAGGATATCCTAATCAATCACTTTCTAATCAAGATGGAAATACCATTTACAATAAATTTTCGTTAGAAATACGATACCCTATTACCTTAAAGCAATTAGCATCCATTTATGTGCTAGGTTTTGCCGAAGGAGGTGGTTCGTACGACGGCTTTAGAGAATACAATCCTTTTAGCCTAAAACGTTCTGCCGGAGCAGGATTACGTATATTTATGCCGGCATTTGGATTATTAGGAATCGATTTTGGATATGGGTTTGATCCTATCTTAGGTGGATCACAACCAAATGGTTGGGAAACACACTTTATTATTGGACAACAATTTTAACTTTGGCACGATATTTTCTTAAACAACAACCAACAATTATGAAGACTAAAAAGTTACTATTTCTTGCTTTTGCGTTTTTGTGCTTAACCTTCGTAGCTCAAGCACAACGAGGCGCTCGTATTGGATATATAGACATGGAATACATTCTGGAGAATGTTCCTGAATACACTGAAGCTTCTATGCAGCTAGAAGGCAAGGTGATGAAGTGGAAACAAGACATTGAAAAGAAAAGCAAAGAGATCGATCAAATGAAGCTAAATTTAAGCAACGAACGTGTGTTGCTTACTAAAGAGCTTATCGAAGAACGCGAAGAAGAGATCAAAATTAAAGAGGATGAAATGCTAGAATACCAACAAGATCGTTTTGGTCCTAATGGCGATCTGTTTATTCAGCGTCGACAATTAGTACAGCCAATACAGGATCAAGTATTTAACATCGTACAAGAAATAGCTGAAAACAAAAAATACGATTTTATCTTCGATCGTGCGTCAGGAGATCTGCAAATGTTGTTTGCAGCAGAGCGAAACGATATAAGCGATCAAGTATTACGAAGTATTAATCGAGCTGCCAAACGTGAAGAAATTAGTACTAAAAAAGAAAAGCGAGAATTAGAGCGACGTGAAGAACTTAGTCTTGAAGAAGACGAAGCAGTAACCGAGCGTGAAGAAGCAATTGAAGCTAGAAAATCGGAACGCGAGCAAGCAATGGAAGAGCGTAGACGTGTAAGAGATTCAATTCGTGCCGCTAAACAAGCCGAATTCGAAGCAAGACGTCAACGACTTCTAGAAGAAAGACAACGAAGACAAGACTCTATTAGAGCAGCCCGTGAAAACCGAAATAATCCTCCCGGAGAGAACGAGGAAGAAGAAGAAGGTGAAGGCGGAAATAATAAATAAATTAACACTCAATTTTTAAACACTTAATTTAATACAATAACAATGAAAAAGTTCAAATTTTTATTCGTAGCTATCATGATGTTTGTTGGAGCTACAACAGTTGCAACTGCGCAATCAAAAATAGCGCATGTTAACACCCAAGAGCTAGTTGAAGCTATGCCTGAAATGAAAGCAGCTCAGAGTCAATTAGAGAAACTTCAGAAGACCTACGATACAGAGATCAAAGCAATGGCAAAAGAATTAGATGTCAAAGTAAAGCTTTACGGTTCGGAAGAAGGAAGCAAGACCGATGAAGAGAACGCAAAACGTGCGCAAGAAGTACAAGGGATGCAGAATAACATCGTTGCTTACAGAAACGAAGCAATGAAAGACCTACAACAAAAAGAGATCGATATTCTTCAACCAATTCTAGAGAAAGCACGTGCTGCGATCCAAAAAGTGGCAAGAGCACAAGGGTTCGAATATGTACTTGATTCTTCTCAAGGATCGGGAATTTTATTAGCCGATGGGAAAGATCTTCTTGGTGATGTAAAAAAAGAACTAGGAATGTAATTTAAATTCATTTCACTATACAAAAGCCTGCTTATTTAGCAGGCTTTTTTTATGACCATAAGCAAATATCCTTCTTAATAGTTTGCGTATTTTTATCGGAATGAAAATATCAAGTCCTATAGGAATATTCGATTCGGGCGTTGGTGGTTCTTCCATATGGAAAGAGATACATCAACGTCTTCCCAACGAAGACACTATCTATTTAGCAGATAGTATTAATGCGCCTTACGGCAACCGATCGGCTCAAGAGATTATTAGGTTAAGCCTAAAGAACACTCAGACTTTAATTAATATGGGTTCCAAGATCATTGTAGTGGCTTGCAATACTGCTACAACCAATGCGATCGATATATTGCGCGAGCAGTTTACAATTCCTATCATAGGCATAGAACCTGCCATAAAACCGGCTGCATTAAAAACTAAATCAAGGTCGATAGGAATATTAGCCACCAAAGGAACACTGAGCAGTGCTCTATTTCACAAGACGGCCGAAGAATTTACAAAAGACATTTCGGTAATTGAGATCATTGGTGAAGGTTTGGTTCCACTTATTGAAAACAACCAAATTGATAGCGACGAAATGAATGCCTTATTAAAAGAATATACTTCACCCATGATTGCTGCCAACATAGACTACTTGGTGTTAGGCTGTAGTCATTATCCTTATCTTATTCCGAAGTTAACAGAAATCCTACCCTCGGAAGTTACCATCATAGATTCGGGTGAAGCAGTAGCCAAACAAACCCAAACCATTTTAGAGAATCACGGATTGCTTCAGAAGGAAAACAGAATACCTACCCTTCAATTCTATACCAATGCCAATCCGTCAACTTTGAAGAATTTACTGGCTAATTTTTCCGAAGAAATTTCAGTGAAAGAGAAAGAATTCTAACTAGCTAAAGTAGGCGAGCAATTCTTTCTTTCGAGATGGACTCACCATGACCTCTTTGCCGTTGGAAAGCACCACACTACCTCCCTTGCCTTTTTTATATTCGATCACGGCGTTTACATTCACCAAATAAGATTTATGAACACGCGCAAAGCCGTTTTTCGCCAGGATCTGTTCAAAATACTTTAGCGTTTTGCTCACTAATTTCTTTCGGTCTGTTAAATAGATGTTGGTATAATTATCATCGGCTTGACAGTATAGGATATCGGCGATCTCCAATACTTCAAATCCGTTCTGCACAGGAATGGTGATCTTACCATTAACTTGAGCGTTCACCGGCTGAAGTACCGTGTTCTGCAAACTATTCTCCTTTTCTTTGATCGCATACACATAATCAACAGCTTCAATCAGCTTATCGATCGATATAGGTTTTAGTAGATAGTAAGACGCGTGGGCATTCAAGGCCTCGATCGCGTAATGACTGTAGGCCGTTACGAAGACCGTTTCAAATTGACGATCTCCCACCTTATCCAACAAATCGAATGCGTTACCATAAGGCATCTCTACGTCTAAGAAAACTAGGTCTAAGGAATGATTTCTAATTAGCACTAAGCCTTCTTCTATATTGGAAGCTTCTCCTACCAGGTCGACCTTGGGACAGTATTTTAAAATATAGTTTTTTAAAATTTCTCTGCTCTTGGCTTCGTCTTCAACGAGTATGGCTTTTAATTTCATCAATCTTTCTTTAACACTAAACTTACACGCGTACCCGTTTCGTCTTGGGAGGCATCTTCTATTATAACATCTACTTTATCTTTATACATCTCATTTAGGATAGCAATTCGTTTTTGGATATTGCCCATCCCTTTAGATTTCTGTCGTTTTTGATGTTCGGTCTTTAAGGCTTTCGATCGCTTTCGCCCAATTCCATCATCGGTGATCGTAATTTTTACCCGCTGCGAATTAAGTTGTTTAAATTCTATGAGCAACAGTCCCTTTTTGTCCTTGTAACGCAATCCATGCCATACCGCATTTTCCACATACGGCTGCAGCAACATTGGCGGGATTACATATTCTTCCATGGGGATCGTTTCATCTACCTCTATACGATACTCAAATTTATCTTGAAATCTAAAATGTTCCAGTTTCACGTAAAGGTGCAACAGTTCGAGTTCCTTTTCCAACGGAATAAAATCTTCTTCACTGTTTTCAAGTACAGAGCGCATAAGTTGTGAAAATTCACTAAGGTATTTATTCGCAGCTCTCTCATCATTACTCGCAATAAAACTATTAACCGAGTTTAGGGCATTAAAAATAAAATGCGGATTCATTTGAGTTCGCAACGATTTTAACGCGAGTAGATTATTCGCATACTTTTGTTGTTTCACATTCTTAAACTGGGTATAAGCCATGGCCATTAAGAGCAAGGCGATAAGTACTAAAGAAGCAATCACCCATTTTTGCACGCGATTATTGGTCTCGATCAATTCTTGGTTCTCGAATGCCAATTGATACCGACTTTCATTTAATTTTCGTTCTGTTTCTAAACTGGCAATTCGATTTTGTTTTAAAGCGATCTCACGACTAAATCGTGCTGCTTGCGAAATTTCTTGCTCTCTTTTAATGTAGAGTTCATTCAAGACTTCCGCATATCGCTCATAGCTGTCTGCAGCCTTGTCGAAAGCTCCCATATTCTTATAGACTTCAGAGAGTTTTCGTGTGGCGTCCTTTTCCACCACTAGATCTTCTTTAGCACCGGCCTCTTCTATGCTGCGTTCTAAAAACGGAATGGCTTCTTCATACTTTTGTTGACCCACAAAGGCATTTGCAATTTTATAATTTTGTCGCTGCGGGGTTAAAGCGCTATTGTTATCTTCCACAACACCACTACTTTCAGCATCGTCCATCGATTCAATCTCTTCCAATGCTTCGGAACGCAACTGAATTTCTTTATCAAAATCCTGTTTTTGATTGTAAAAGTCGGCGACTTTGTTCTTTTCTTCTACAGCACGCTTGCGGGTTTCTTTTTTCGAAAGGGTTAATGAGTTATCGAAATACGTTTCAGCCTGCGATAGCGAGCCGCTTAACGCGTAGGCCTCTCCAATTTTTGAATTTAAATCGGTTATTTTTGATGTGATCGAATTATTAGTTGCTACATCCAATCCTAGTTGGTAGTTCTTTATCGCTTCGGAAGGCGTGTTGGTTGCCATATAAACATCGCCCAAACCTTGATATACGGCAATGCGCTGAAATACCGATAAACGTTGCGCTAACAATCGATTATAGGTAGTAATGCTCTCTTGATAGTTATTATTACTTCGGAAGGCTTCAGCGAGTTTAATCCGAACATCGGTCTTAGGACTTGCGTCCAAACTTCGTTTATAGTTATCGACTGCCAGATCGCTCTGTTGCCAATAAAGATTAATATCTCCTAAGGTTTCGAAAGCTATACTATTCTGCGAATTCGACCCAACCTTACCGGGAACCGATTCTAATGCTTTGGTAACGTATTCTATACTCCGCTTAGGGTCCGTCTTTAAAATTGTTTGGGCCGAATCTATATAAGTAGTAAATAAACTATTTGAAGGGGAATTGGTTAATCGCTGTGATGCAGGTTGTAATTCGTCTTCGGCCTTTTCTACCTCTATTCTCAGGTAATCACCCTGTCTTATTTCTCGATAGACCGTTTGGAAGGCATCACTTCTAATCACTATTTGATCACCCTCACCAGCTTTAATTGAAAATCGACCGTTGGCATCGGTAGTGGTGTAAGCACCCCCAACGATTTCTACGTTCACTTTAGGAATTGGTTGCTCGTTAGCTTTATCGATTACTTCACCCTTTACCACAAATTGTGGCGATTCGCTTTTAGAGTTTTGTGCCGTAGCTGTGACCCCTAAAAGGAAAAACAATAATGGTGTATAAAACAGGTGAAAGCGCATACGATATAAGTTCGCTATAAACTTACGCACTTTATTTTGTACTAAGAAATGAGTATTTAAGGATATATGTATCCATTGTGACGTTTAAGCGTAGTTAACGTACTGAAAGGGTCATTTCACACAATAGAAAGACAGCCACACTCATTCGCGTTTTTTAGTGTAAAAATAGTGAAAGCTACCAACTTGAAGTTGTAGTTCACGAATGCATACAGTCCGTATTATATTTTACTAATTTGACGTTAGTTGATCGCCGGACAGTTACAGTCGTAAGGCTCTGGTCTTCCACCTAAGAAATCGTACCCAAGGGTGATTTGGTGAAACCCACCACTGTCGAATTTAATATTCCCAATTTGATAGGAATAGGTATACGCGAACATAAAGTTATTATAATTTATTCCTACGATTGGGGTCACATATTGCAGTTTTTGATCACTTATTTCTGTACCGTCTAAGAATTCGGCACCGTCAAAACTTCTTCGGTAGGATAGCCCTCCCCATAACTGACCAAAATCCATGTTGCGGTAGGCTTTAAAATTCACGTCTATGGTCTGTTCGCCGGTTCTTTCTGTAAACTGGAACAAGAACGAAGGTTCATACGCCCATGTAGATCCGTATCTTCCTATTGCATATGCTGCCGATAAGATATAACGCCTTTGATTGTTGTTTTCAAACTCTTCGGAAAAAATACTTCTATTCTGAAAGATTATATTCTTCACCGTAAAATGCCCGGAGAAATCAAGAAAGTTATAAGAAACACCGGCATCAATGTTAAAGTAAGAACTACTCTGAATGATGCCCGCAATGATCGGGTCAAAATCATTCGGATCAAATTGTGTTTCATCAAGCCTAGATTGTATGATTCCAGCGCTTAAGCCAAAAGACAACTGATTTAAATCGGCTTCGCTTCTCGAAAACATAATATGATGCGCATAGGTAAGATATCCTCCCGTTTGTGAGTGATATCCATTTTGATCGTTGAACACGATTGCTCCAACACCAGAACGCTCCCCAATCCTCGCATTAAAGCTCAATGTTTGAAGGTTTGGAGCTTCATTTTGATCGAACCACTGTTGACGTGCCGTTAAGCGAATCTGATTATGTGCTGCTGCCCCGGCCATAGAGGGGTGCAATAAATATAAATTATCTGAAAGGTAGTCACTATAAAAAGGGATGCCATCTTGTGAAAATCCGAGCTGTGTTACTAAAAATAGTAAGATAAAGTAGGTTTTTTTAATCTTCATAAGTCTTTAAGTTCTATCTTTTTAGGGTAAAGTGCCCTCTAAATTCCTTTCTGGTATCGTCTTCTGTATACTCTACCAAGAACCAGTAATCACTCGAAGGCAACGGATTACCGTTATAGGTTCCATCCCATCCTTGGGAAGTCGGGCTGATCTGCTTGAGCAGCTTCCCATAGCGGTCAAATATATAAATTTTTGCCGTAGGGTCACCATCTCCTATTCCAATGATATTCCAAGTGTCGTGATACCCATCTTGATTAGGAG
>NZ_QOLC01000021.1:0-7500 GCF_003333325.1 Candidatus Ulvibacter alkanivorans
ACAGGTATATTTAGTTCGTGTAATTACTTCTGAAAATAAAGAGTTCGATTATAAAATAACAGTTTCAAATAGAAGATAAAATTCTTTTATTAAATTTGAACATGGATGAGTTAATGCTACCATGTTTAAATAAGAAACTACTCGGCTTTGAATGTTTAGGCTGTGGCATACAACGTGCCACAGCCTTATTTTTTAGAGGTGAGTTCTTCGCAGCATTCAAGATGTATCCTGCACTATATACCCTCCTACTACTGGCAGGGTTTTTAATTATAAACATGTTTATTAAGATAAAATATTCAGAAAAAATAAAAATTCTGTTAGTCGTTCTTAATATCGCTATAATCCTTGGTAACTTTATAATTAAACAATTCAACTAAACAACTAATCTTTACTTTATGGAAAAACAAAAACTAAACACGACTTTAATCTACATTCTTTCGATACTCGGATTTCTTTGCTGCTGTTTTGGAGGAATAGGAATTGTACCCTCAGGAATCGCTTTCTTTATCGCCAATGGGAAGGTTAAAGAATACGAAAATGCACCCGAGAATTTTGAGAATGGAGAAGCTATGAAAACAGCTAAGATCATTGCGATGGTCGTATTGATTATCAATATCCTTTATTTAGGTTATACTATCTATCGTATCGCCACGGTTGGATGGGATGAGATGATGGAGCAATCAAGAGAACTTAGTGAGCAATGGGGTTTCGAACAGTAATTTAATTCTAATTCATAAAAAAAGCGGCTAATGTAGCCGCTTTTTTGCATTATAAACGCTATATCTTATGCTTCAAATTCCTTTAATGTATTAATAATTATATCAATGCATTCACGTAGTTGAGGCTCGGTCATCACCAATGGTGGCGCGAAACGAATAATATTACCATGTGTTGGTTTAGCCAACAACCCGTTGTCTCGTAGTCTTAGACAAATATTCCAAGCAGTGTCACTGTCTTCCGTGTCATTAATAACAATAGCGTTCAATAATCCACGTCCACGCACTAAAGTAACCGTATCAGTTGTTTTAATGTACTCGTTTATCTCGCTTCGGAAAATATTTCCTAAACGTTCAGCATTATCAGCCAATTGTTCCTCTTTTACTACATCTAAAGCTGCCATAGCGACTGCGGCAGCTACAGGATTTCCGCCAAAGGTTGAACCGTGAGAACCGGGAGTAATTACACTCATTATGTCATCGTTTGCCAAGACGGCCGACACCGGATAAGCACCACCGCTTAACGCCTTCCCGAGTATCAATACATCGGGTTTTACATTTGGTGTTTGGCTACAATCTTTTTGTTCGCAATTGCAATCACCGCATGTTGCTAACAATCGTCCGGTTCTCGCGATCCCGGTCTGTACTTCATCGGCGATAAAAAGCACATTGTGCTTTTCGCACAATGCTTTTGCTTTGGCTAAGTATCCTTCCGAAGGAACATACACTCCTGCCTCACCTTGTATTGGCTCTACTAAGAAACCTGCAATATTCTTGCTACTTTGTAATGCCTTCTCCAAGGCTTGAAGATTGTCGTATTCAATTTTTATGAATCCTTTGGTATATGGACCAAAATGCTTTCGAGCGACCGGATCATTTGAAAAGGAAATGATAGTTGTAGTTCTTCCGTGGAAATTATTCTCACAAACAATGATCTCGGCTTCATTTTCTTCTATGCCTTTCTTTTCGTAAGCCCAACGTCTACAAATTTTTAATGCAGTTTCAACCGCTTCAGCCCCGGTGTTCATAGGCAACAACTTATCGAAGTTAAAATAATCGGTTGCGTATTTTTCGAATTTCCCTAACATATCGTTATAAAATGCCCTGGAGGTAAGCGTTAATGTCTGTGCCTGCTCATTCATAGCATTAACGATCCTAGGGTGGCAATGGCCTTGATTAACAGCAGAGTAAGCCGATAAGAAATCATAATACTTTTTACCGTCTACATCCCAAACATACACACCCTCTCCTCTATTCAAGACAACAGGTAACGGATGGTAATTATGGGCACCGTATTTGTTTTCTAGATCGATCGCTTTCTGTGAAGCTGTTTTTTCTATAACTGACATATTTTTCTGAAAATTTGAAGTAATAAAATCGCAATTCCTGCTTAGTGGAGAGAAATCATCCTAAGGATTGCAAATTACTAAATAAATCCCACAATTTTAAAGCGGAAGCGGGAATTAAACACGCTAAATTATGCTATTTTTGCACGATGCCAAGAAGAAAAAAGAACCGTAAAATATTTGAAGATGTCGTGGTCACCGACGCAGGAGCTAAAGGCAAAGCCATTGCAAAAGCTCCGGATGGTCGAGTGATCTTTATCAATAACGCTGTACCGGGCGATGTGGTAACCGTGCAAACGACCAAACAACGGAAAGCCTATTACGAAGCTACGGCAATAGCTGTTAAGGAGCACTCACGAAGAAGGGTCACTCCGCGCTGTGAACATTTTGGCACCTGTGGTGGTTGTAAGTGGCAGCATATGGGTTACGAACATCAATTGTATTATAAGCAAAAGGAAGTTGAAAATAATCTAAAGAGACTCGGTAAAATCGAAATACCAACGGTACTTCCCATCCTCGGGTCTTCAGAAACTTATTTTTATCGAAACAAGATGGAATTCTCTTTTAGCGATTCTAAATGGCTTACTAAAGAACAAATACAAAGCGATGAGATAATAGAAAATCGCAATGCTCTTGGATTTCATATTCCAGGTATGTGGGATAAGATATTAGACATTAACACTTGTTATTTGCAACAGGACCCTAGTAACGCGATTCGTGATTTTGTACAAGAGAAAGCGGAAGAACTAGAACTTCCATTCTTCAACACACGTAAACAGGAAGGATTATTACGAACGCTAATGATTAGAACGTCTACCATTGGTGAAGTTATGGTCGTCATACAATTCTTCCAAGAAAATGAATCGGGTAGAAAAGCACTTTTAGATGCTGTGATCGATCGTTTTCCAGAGCTAACTTCCTTACAATATGTAATAAATCCGAAAGGAAATGACACTATCTACGATCAAGATGTGATTTGTTACTTCGGAAAGGACCATATATTCGAAGAAATGGAAGGACTTCGATTTAAGATCAATGCGAAATCGTTCTACCAAACCAATAGCAAACAAGCGTATGAACTGTATAAAGTTACACGCGATTTTGCCGGTTTAAGCGGCAATGAATTGGTATATGATCTTTATACCGGTACCGGTACCATCGCACAATTTGTTGCAAAAAAAGCCCGAAAAGTCGTTGGTATTGAAGCGGTTCCCGATGCCATTGAGGCCGCTAAGGAAAACGCAACCTTAAACGATATCGACAACGCCGAATTCTATGTAGGGGACATGAAACAAGTTTTTAATGAATCGTTTATCGCTGCCCATGGCAAACCGGATGTTGTAATAACCGATCCGCCTAGAGACGGCATGCACCCAGAAGTAGTAAAACAATTATTGGAATTAGCCGCTCCTAAGATCGTATATGTAAGTTGTAACAGCGCTACCCAAGCCCGTGATCTGTCAATTCTAGACTCTTTATATAAAGTAACCAAAGTACAACCAGTAGATATGTTTCCACAAACCTATCATACCGAAAATGTTGTACTTTTGGAAAAACGCTAATCATAGCGCACAATTTTTTATGCTACAAAAAATTCTTTTTCTAACGTTAATCACTGCTCTTTTACTAGGATGTACGCGTGATGATATTTGCGCAGAGACTACCGCTACTACACCAAAATTGATTATCGTTTTTAACGACTTTGTAAATCCAACAGAACGAAAAACAGTACCTAATTTAACGGTACGCACTACCGATACCAATCAGACCGTAGTGATAAACGCTACTGCTACCGATTCGATCGCAATTCCTTTGCGTACTGCGGCCGATTTTACCAGGTATGAGTTTATACGAGATGACAATACCATCAATGCACTGTCTGAAGCGTATCGCTTCGGTTACAATCGTGAAGAATTATATGTGAATCGAGCATGCGCATTCAAAACTGTGTACAGTAATCTTGACGCAATAGAAGATGATGAAGGTACTAACGACTGGATACTTAATGTACAAATTGAAAACCAAACTGTAGAAAATGAACTTGAAGCACATATTACTATCTTTCATTAGTGGTGTATTGGTGTCATTTTCTGTAATGGCACAAACTCCATCCGATTCTATTCCGAAGACAACAAAATACGGACTTAGAGTTGGGGTCGATCTTGCGAAACCTGCACGAACCTTACTGGAAGATGGCTATTCAGGATTCGAGATCCTTGCCGATTTTCGCGTTCGAGATAAGTTCTATGCGGCAGCCGAGCTGGGAAACGAGCAGAAAGAGTATGTAGAACCAAATTTAAACGCGGAAACCTCGGGAAGCTACCTAAAAATTGGTGGTGATTATAATGCGTACAACAATTGGTTTGGACTCAATAATGCCATTTTTGGTGGACTGCGATACGGATTCGCCACGTTTAAGCAAGAGTTGAACGCCTATAGCGTCTACACAGACAGTCAAGTCTTCCCTCCCGCTGTTTCTACAGAATCACAAGAGTTTAACGGTCTCACAGCTCATTGGGTAGAATTGATCGTAGGGGTAAAGACCGAAGTATTAAATAATTTGTACCTATCGATAAATTTGCAATTAAAGCGAAAGATTGTAGAAGATCAACCCGATAATTTTGACAACCTATACATTCCAGGGTTCAATCGAACTTATGATTTTAGTGAATTTGGCGTGGGTTATGGATACACACTTTCCTATTTAATACCAATATTTAAGAAGTAGTTCTTCGGAATGCTAAGCAAGCATTATATAATTGTTACTGCTTACTTGCTTTTCTACTGCCCTCATACATTTCGTATCGCACTAGTTTACTTTCTAACTTTCCGTTGTACAGCTTAATGCGACGAGAAGGACGCAGCCCAACGTGTTTTAAGGCTTCCATATTCGATGTGATCATCCATGCCTGCGTTCCCGGGTAGCCTCGTTTTAACGTATTGCCAATTTCTGCGTAAAATTTTTCAATATCGGTTACAGAGATTCGTTCGTCGTAGGGCGGATTAAAAACCAAATACATGGGTCGCTCGGTTTGTTTTTCCGTAGCAAAAAAATCCTGAACTTCTAATTCGATAAATTCAGAAAGATTCGCATTGCGAACGTTCTCTTTAGCCTTCCGAAGCGCAAGTGGATCTTTATCATAACCGTAGATCTTAAAATGAAAATCTTTTATCTTCTTAAGCGCAGCTTCTTCTATTACCTCGTATAAATCCACATCAAAATCGGGCCAAGTTTCAAAACCAAACTCTGCCCTGTTCAAATTTGGAGGAATATTACAAGCGATCATTGCGGCTTCGGTAAGAAAAGTTCCTCCACCACACATGGGGTCAAGAAAATCGCATTGTCCCTGCCATCCGGAAAGCATAATAATGCCGGCTGCCAACACTTCGTTGATCGGGGCTATCGTATTCTCAATTTTATAACCTCGCTTGTGCAAGGACTGTCCCGAACTATCCAAAGAGATCGTACAAATATTTCTATCGATATGAACATTAATGCGTAAGGTAGGATGATCTAGGTCAACATTAGGACGTTCTCCTTCCTTGTCACGAAAACGGTCCACAATGGCGTCTTTTGTTTTTAAAGCGATGTACTGTGAGTGTGTAAACTGTTTAGAATATACCGTAGCATCAACAGCAAGACTACCATTGGCCTCCATATACTGCTCCCACGGAATTTCATACACTTTTTTATACAGGTCGTCCTCGGTAAAAACATTGAATCCGGTGATAGGTTTTAGTACTTTAATGGCTGTTCTACAACATAGATTTACTTTGTACATAAACCCCATATCACCTTCAAAAGTGACGTTTCGAGTTCCTATTTCAATATTCGATGCGCCTAACTGCCGTAATTCTTGAGCTAAAAGCGCTTCAAGTCCATACAGGGTTTTCGCCAACATTTTAAAATTTTTCGCCATCTGCTTTTCCCAATAGAACCGGGATGTTTTTGTTGTTAATTCCTTAAATTAAACAATCTTCCATTTAATAAAGGAACAAAAATACAGTATTTTAGCCCTGCAAAAAGAGATACATGCAAAAAGAAACAGATAATTGGTATGCTTCGTGGTTCGACACACCCTATTATCATATTTTATATAAGGACAGAGATTATAAAGAGGCCGGGCAATTTATGAACTCGCTCACCAGCTTTTTAGACCTTAAGCAACATGCGACTATACTGGATCTTGCTTGCGGCAAAGGGAGACATGCAAAATACTTGAGTAAATTAGGATACGAAGTAACCGGAGTCGACCTCTCCCCGTCAAGTATCGCCTATGCCAAACAATTTGAAAGTGAGAATTTACATTTTCATGTACATGATATGTGTAAACCTTTTCCACAGCGATTCGATGCTGTATTTAACTTATTTACAAGCTTTGGTTATTTCGAATCAGAAGCAGACAACCTTAGAACTATAAAAGCTATTAAGGAAGAACTAAAACCCAATGGTCACGGGGTTATTGATTTTTTAAACACAGTAGTTGTCGAAAAGAACTTAGTGCCGAAAGAGCATAAAGTAGTCGACGGACTTGATTTTTACATTTCCAGACGAATTGAAGCAGGGTATATTCTAAAGACCATCCGTTTTCACCATAATGGCGTTGATCATGAGTACATAGAACGAGTTAAGGCGTTACGTCTTTCTGATTTTAGATCATATTTTTCCGAAGCCGGTGTCACGCTACACCACTGCTTTGGAAACTACAATCTGGAACCCTTTGATGAAACGACTTCAGAACGTTTAATTCTTATCTTTAGCTAATGGTTTATCTCATCCTTTTTATAGCTGTGGCGTTTGGCTATTTGGCGGCACTTGTATTTAAGCGAACTAAGATCAATGATCTCTCTTTGTTCCTATCTTTTAGTGGAGCCTTTTTATTGGCTATGACGATTTTAGAATTGTTACCCGAAGTTTTTGAATTACCTACCGAGCGCATCGGGCTCTTTATTATGAGCGGTATCTTACTACAGATCTGTTTAGAGTTCTTTTCTAAAGGTGCCGAACACGGCCATGTGCATCTCTCGGCCGAAAAAAGGGTGTTTCCTTGGTTGCTATTCTTCAGCCTATCGGTACACGCTTTGTTGGAAGGAATTCCTGTTTCCGATGGGAACAATATTTTAATTGGTATTTTGGTCCACAAGATTCCGGTAGCAATAATACTGTCGCTGTTCTTTATAAAAGCAAATTATAAAATAAGCACAACGCTTATTTTCATGACCTTATTTGCCTTAATGACTCCTATTGGGACATGGCTTTCCGAAGAAATTATAAGTATTCAAAACTACGAACGGGAGATTACAGCTGTTGTCATTGGTATGTTCTTGCACGTATCCACCACCATTTTGTACGAGAGCAGTCGCGATCATAAATTCAATCTCACCAAATTGATTGTGATCATTCTTGGGTTTGGAATTGCTTATTTCCTATAATACCA